>JASGFB010000087.1:0-21124 GCA_047605765.1 Rhodocyclaceae bacterium | reverse complement strand
GGTGCCGCTGGAGATCGGCGGCGCGCGCGAAGTGGCCCGCACGACGCGCGCGGCGATGATCGACTACTCTCGCCACCAGTTCACCTGGTACATCCTGCAAGGGCTCAAGGAACGCGCGGCCATGATGGGCATCGACATCATCACGCAGCCCATCACCGATTCGGATGTATCGCCGATCCAGGCGCTGATGGACGACCCCACGGTGGCCGGCGCGCTGTTCCTGACGGTGGACGATCCGCAGGTGCTGGACGCGGCGGCGCGCTTCACCAAGCCGGTGGTGCTGGTCAACAGCGATGATCCGCTGATGCGCCTGACCAGCGTACTGCCGTGCAATCGCTCGGCGGCGCGGCTGGCCACCGACCATCTGGCGGCCCTGGGCCATCGCGACATCGCCTTCCTGATGATGCCCGGCCGCCGCACCATCGAGCAGCGGCTGGAAGGCTGGCGCGATTCGCTCCTCTCGCACGGCCTGCCCTGCGATGCCAGCCGCGTGATCACGGTGGACGACTGGCTGCCTGAACTGGCCGAGCAAGCGATGGGTGCCTATCTGCGCGCGCAGCCGCGCCAGTTCACCGCCTTGCTGTGCGCCAACGACAGCCTGGCCATCGGCGCCATCCAGGCGTTGAACACGCTGGGCCTGACAGTGCCCGGCGATGTCTCCGTCATCGGCATGAACGATCTGCCGCAGGCCGAGTTCGTCGCCCCGCCGCTGACCACGGTGCATCTACCGCTGCACGAGATGGGCATGATCGCGCTGGAGCTGCTGCAGGAAGCCATGTCGAACGGCATGGGCATCGCCCGCCGCATCGAGTTGGCGTGCACGCTGGCCGAGCGGCAATCAGTGCGGCACTTGCCGGCGTAACAGACGAACCCGGCGAACACAAAAAAGCCCGCACCAGGGCGGGCTCTTTTGCTGCGGGCGGCGACTACCGCCGCCCGGCCGGATCGGTTAATGGTCAATGGGTGCGTTATGCGGTTCAGTCGATCGCCTGCGTGCTGCCGATACCTGCAATCGGCCAGCTCTGCGGATCGAGTACGCGCCCTTGGGCTTCGACGCGGCCATCGGCGGCAAACCTGACACGGCCATAGGCCGGATCGTCCACCACCAGATCGCCGTCGCTGTGCTCGACGCGCAGCGATTGGAAGCGGGCGCGGAAGGCATCGAAATCCGGCGCCTTGTCGTCGCACAGGCGCACCAGCCATACCCCCCGGCGGCCCGGCAGGCGCACTTCGCAGGCACGCGTGGGGCCGTTGTCGACCGCCACGAAAGTACCGTTGCCGACGATCAGCGCCATGCCCTGGCCGCCTCGCACGGCGATGAGGTTGCCGTGCATGGAAATCGCATCGAAAGCGTCGGCCGGCAGCCACGCGTGACTGAAATCGGGTTGACCGTCATGCACCTCGAAGCTCAGCACAGCCAGCCCACGGTACTGGTGCACACGCGGCAAGGTGCCGCAGCCGCCCCAGAACGACGGTCGGCCAAAGCCCGCCTGGATGGTCTCGCCGGGATGGTTGATCCATATCTGGGCTTCCGGCTGATCGCCCAGGCGCAAGTGCACGGGCGATTCCTGGTAGCCCCATTCGCCCCAGCGATAGGCGGCGATAGAGCCCATGGCGACGTGGCGCGTCTTGTAGTGATAGAGCTTGGCGATGCGATTCTTGCCTTGCGCAAAACACCATTCCAGGCTGCCATCGCCCTGGTAGGCGGCCACGTCGCTCAGCTCGGCCACCGCCAGCCGATGGTCGCGCACCAGCAGCGCCAGTTGCGGCAAGGCGTGGAAGCGGCAGCCGTACCAGCCCCGGCCCCACAGCAGGCGCGCGATGCCGGTCAGTTCGAGCGAACGGCCCGCGCGCAGGGTGTGCTCGTACGAGCGGCCCTGCGAAGCCGTCATCAACCCCTGGTGGGACGAGCGCGCAATCTGCTCGATCAGGCGCGCGATGGCCCGCGTGGCACGCTCGCGGATGGCGAGGTCGGGCGCCAGGGCCGCCAGGGCGGTGAGCCCCTTCAGATCGATCGGGAAGTACGGCACCGAATTCCATTCGGCCATTTCGCATTCGTCGAAATGATCGAGCCAGGCTTCGATGCGCTGGCGCCCGGCCTGAGCCTGCTCAGTGCCCTGGCGTGCCGAGCGCACGAAGGTCCGGTCGGCAAACAGACTGCCGGCGAGATAGGCCGAGGTATGGAACAGCAGCGCGTGGTTTTCGGAGAAATACCACTGCACGTCGTTGCCCGGCTCGTCCATCCAGTAGCGGAAATTGAGCACCGCTTCATCCACGGCCCGGCGCACGTCCGGCGCGATGTCGTCGCCATAGGCGATGCGGCACCACAACAGCGGCACCAGGGTAAAGTCGGCGCAGTCGTAGCAATCGAGCACCGAGGGCAACACCTTGGCGATCATGGCGTCGGTATCGGCGCCGGCACGGCCGGTGGCCAGGCGCGCCAGGGCTTTCACGCTACTCAGTTCGGCGTGCTCGGCGACATAGTCGAGCGCCTCGCCGACGCGCGCGTCCAACGTGGCCGGGGGCTGGCCCTGGCGCTCGACGTGGCAGATCTCCACGCCCAGGCGGCGGCTGGTATTGAAGCCGTCCGCCACCAGCGTAACCGTGAAGTGACGGAAATCGGCCTGGACGGCCGCCGCCGCGCCGAGGTTCAGGCGCGTCTCGCCACGCTTGAGGGTGGCCTGGATCTGCAAGGGTTCGTCGAGCGAGATGAAATCGCCCTCCACCGTGCACCGCACGTCGATGTCGGCCGGCGCCGCGGCGCCGAAGATCAGGCCGATCTCGCCACCGAAATAGGCTGACCGATCAAACGACATGCCGTCGAGCATGTGCTCGATGGTGGTGGCGAGCGCCGCATCGATCGGCAGCGGCAACGCCACCTTGGCGCCCACGCCGCCGAGGTAGTCGAGCTGGAAGTAATAGCGGATATCGCGTTCGGCCAGATCGTCGAAATACAGCAGCAGCTCATTGGCCCCCTGACGCACTTCGATGTCGAACTCGTCGGCACTTTCGAGGTTGCGTTGATACTTGGCGCTCCAGTGCACTTCGCTGCCGTTTACCGACAACACGGCGCCGCCGCAGGTGCTCAGCCGCACGCGCAGCGTGCCGGCCGTGGCCGCCTCGATGCAGGTGCGCGCCCAGGTGCCCAGCCGCGTAGGGCGGAACCAGAAGCCGGACAGATCGACGCGATCCGAGCCGAACGGATACCACCACGTGCGCAGCGCATACGGCGCCATCGGCTGCGGATGGCGGCCAGCGAACGCCTTCAGGAATTCGGTGCGGCACGGGTACTGGTGCGGGATGAAGTTCTTGTGCTTGCTGAGAAAGAAAAACGGGTCCATCTCCCCCTGCATGGGGCATGGCGCCACGTCGAAGCGCTGCTCGGCGGTGCCGGACAACTGCCAGTAACGGACAGCCTCGCCGGCCTTCAGGTCGATGTACCTATATTGTTCGTGTGTCGTTGTGGACATCGCCACCTCCCACCCAACTAAAACATGCATGCGACGGACACAGGTGCCACATCGGTGTATTCCTGGTTGTCGCCGGTCATCCCGCCGATGAACGAACAGGTGCCGATGCCGCGCCCTATGTCTTGATGCCGTGGCGGGTGGCTTCGGCCAGGCACAGGATGGCCAGCGCTTGCCCATAACCGGTCGGCTGGATGGGAATGTCCTTGTAGAACTGCAGATCGCGGCCCATGCGCGTGCCATACGACACCTGGTGCACGGTGCCGGCGCCGTCGATGTTGTCGCGCACGGCGGCCAATGCACGCAGGCCGGCCTGCTTCCACGAAGCATCGCCGATGCCCATGCGCGACGCCTTCAGCAAACCGTAGGCGATGCCGGCGGTGGCCGAGATTTCTTCGTACGACGTACTGTCGTCGAGCAGCGTGTGCCACGCGCCGCTGGCTGCCTGGCACTGCAGGAGGGCCGTCACCTGAGCTTCGAGCGTGCCGATGAAGAAATCGCGCACCGCGCCTTCGGCCTTGGAAAACTCCAGGAATTCCAGGATGCCCGCCGTGATCCATGCATTGCCGCGCGCCCAGCGCGCCTCGGCAAAGTTGTGGCGTTGGTTGAACGACCAGCCGTGGAACCACAAACCGGTGCGGGTATCGGTCAGGTACTTGGCGTGCACCAGGAATTGGCGCGTGGCTTCGTCCACCAGTTCCTTGCGGCCGGAGGCCGTGCCGAAACAGGCCAGGAACAGCGCCACCATGAACAGGGTGTCGTCCCACAGCTCGTTGTCGTTGATACCGTCCGACACCACGTGCTGAAACCCTTGTTCCGGCGTGCGCGGCGAGCGGCTCATGACAGCGTCGGCCCAACGGTGGAGCACTTCTTCCCAGCGTGCATCGCGGGTGTGCGACCACAGCAGCGCCAGCGGCAGCATGGGCGCGGTGGTGTTGATGTTCAGCGCCGGCAGGCCGGCACCGATGCGGCGTTCGAACCAATTTTCGATCAGCGTGCGCTGGGCGTCGCTGCGGGTGGCTTCCCACAGGCGCACCAGCCCGAAGACGCCGACGCCTTGCGGCCATTCCCAACTATCGAAAGAGATGTAGTCACCTGGCGTGCCGTCCAGGTTCGGTTCGCTGAAGCGGCCGTTGTCTTTCAGACCGGTGAACCCTTTCACCAACAGGTCGAGTTGGTGAGCAATGCTGTGCGTGTGTGGCATCGATGAACCTGCGTCGATTTCTTGTGACTCGGAGAGCCGAAATCTATGCGCCGCCATTTTATTGCGCAACACGAAAATAATTTGCAGGCGAGAACTATCCTAGGGATATCCCGTAAGTCAATCCATACACCATTCCCCTTTAGTGCACATATTCACGCCATGCATGCCTGTATATAACGCATCCTTGAATGCCATGTGGATACACATCGGATTTCACCGGCGCCCAAATCGTCAATTGACATGCTTCACACTGCGGAGAGGACAAAGCGCTTTTTCGTTCTCTGTTGCAAATATTTTGCAGAGCCGTCGCATCCGCTACGTCGAACACCTGTGGCGGCCCGCCTCATGCGGGCCCGGCGACGACACGCACAGGCATCTCCCTGCGCAGGCTTATCATGGCGCCGATGAATCCGTCTCCTGCCCTGCCAAGCATCCGTCCCGCGCGCGTCACCGACGTGGCGGCCCTGTTCAAAGTCAGAACCTCGGTGCGCGAGAACGCATTGAGTACCGATGAACTCGCGCAGTTGGGCATCACCCCGGCATCGATCGCCCAGGCCATCGAACACGCGGCCTGTGCGTGGGTGGCGACGGTCGACGACGAAATCGTCGGCTTCTCGATGGCCGATCTGGACAGCGCCTGCCTGTTTGCCGTGTTCGTCCTGCCGCACTATGAAGGCCGGGGGATCGGCAGTGGCCTGGTCGAAGCCGGCGAGCGCGCGCTGTTCGAATCGCACCCGATCGCGTGGCTCGAAACCGCCGGCAACAGCCGCGCGGCGCGCCTCTACCGCCATCTGGGCTGGGGCAATGAACGTGCGCTCGATGACGGCGACATCAGGCTGGAGAAGCGGCGCGCCTGACGGTCATCAGTGCCCGCAGATGACACTCATTTTGCATAGACGGGCCGACACATGACGACCATCGCTTTTCGCGCGTTCCTCTTCGATATGGATGGCACGATATTGACCTCGATCGTGGCCGCCGAGCGCGTATGGAGCGCCTGGGCGCGACAACACGGCATCGACCCCGCCGTATTGCTGCCGACCATCCACGGCGTGCGCGCCGAAGAGACCATCGCGCGACAGGGATTGGCCGGCATCGACATCCAGCGCGAAGCCCAGGCAGTGACGGCGGCAGAACTCGCAGACATGGCAGGCGTGGGCGCCATTGCCGGTGCACGGGCGTTCATCGATTCGCTGCCGCCGGGCACGTGGGCGGTGGTCACCTCGGCGCCCCGCGCGCTGGCCACACGGCGCATCCAGGCGGCGGGGCTGCCCTTGCCGCAGGTCCTGGTGGCAGCCGAAGACGTTACCGCCGGCAAGCCCTCTCCCGAGGGCTATCTGCTGGCAGCCCGTCGCCTGGGGGTGGCCGCCAGCGATTGCCTGGTGTTTGAAGATGCCGCTGCCGGCATCCTGGCCGCCGAGGCCGCCGGTGCCCGCGTGTGCGTGGTAACAGCTGCCCACACCGGCACGATCACTTCATCAGCCCATCCCAGCATCCGCGACTATGCGTCGCTGACGCTGCGCGAAGAGCCCGATGGGGTCTTCCGGCTGGTGCTGGCGGCATGAGCGTACCGATCGACACGAGACAAAACGAGCACAAAAAACCCGCGCAAGCGCGGGTTTTTGCGGGCTACGCGCGGCCGCTCAGGCGGGCACGCCAAGAATCACATGACTGGCCTTGATGAGCGCCGAGGCTTCGACACCAACCGCCAGCCCCATCTCGCTGACCGCCTCGTTGGTGATGATGGAGAAGACCTCCATGCCACCGGCCAGGCGAATGCCCACTTCGGTGTTCACGGCACCGGGATTCAGTTGCGAGACCTTGCCTTGCAGTTGGTTGCGGGCGGAAAACCGCACTTCCCCCTCCCCCGTCACCAGCATCACCCACGGCGCCTTGACGTAAGCGATGACGTCCTTGCCCACGGCCAGCCCCAGTGACTTGACACTGCCTTCGGTAACGATGGCAATGAGGGTGTCGCCCCCGGCGGTGGTCAGTTCGACTTCGGCGTTGACGGCGCCATCGGTGAGGGCGCTGATCTGGCCCTTGAATACATTGCGTGCGCTGACTTTCATGTTGTTCCCTTGCGTGCTTGACGAATGTCTGGCGTGTTTTTCGCTCTGCATCGACCAGACCGGAGACGGATTGCGCCGCGCCCGCAGCCGGCCGATGCGGCCTACAAATGCGACAAACCCGACGCCGCGCCGATATCGTGATCCTTGGCGCACACGGGCCCGTCGCGCCGGATCCCCTAAGCATGCTTCGCGCCATGGCGGGACGGATCGCCGAGCCAGTATATGCCTGGATGGCGCGCCGCACCCTGCCCTGTCCGCCATCACGATCGAGGTACTGCCCCATGAACCCCTACGACCTGCCCGATTCCCTGCTCGAAACCCTGCTGCATGACGACCATCCGGCGGGCGATGCCACCACCTGGGCGCTGGGCATCGGCCATGCGCCGGCACGCATGGAGTTGCGCGCCCGTCATGCCATGGTGGCGTGTTGCACCGAAGAGGCCGCGCGCATGGGACGGCTGTGCGGGGCGAGCGTCGAAGCGCCGCCGGTGGCGTCGGGCTCGCCAGTGGCGGCCGGCACCCTTTTGTTGTGCCTGGAGGGTTCCGCCCAGGCCTTGCATCTGGCCTGGAAGCCGGCACAGGTGCTCATGGAGCATGCCGCCGGCATTGCCACCGCCACCGCCGAACTGGTGACGGCGGCGCGACGGGCCAACGCGGATATCGCCGTGGCATGCACGCGCAAGCAAGTCCCCGGCACGCGCGCCCTGAGCACCAAGGCGATCCTCGCCGGCGGCGCCGTGCCGCATCGGCTCAGCCTGTCGGAGACCCTGCTGGTGTTCGCCGAACACCGCGCGTTTCTGGCCGACGAGCCCGCCACCGCGACGGTGGCACGCCTGCGCCGCACATGGCCCGAGCGCACCGTGGTCGTCGAGGTCGATCAGATTGATGACGCCCGGCGCTGGATCGATGCGGGCGCCGACGTGGTGCAACTGGACAAGTGCCGGCCCGAGGACGTTGCCGAGGTGGTGCGGCGGGCCGCCGGCACCCCCGCGCGGGTGGCTGCCGCAGGAGGCATCCATGCCGGCAATGCCGAAGCCTACGCCGCTGCCGGCGCACACATACTGGTCACCAGTTGGCCCTATACGGCGGCACCGCGTGACGTGGCGGTACGCATCGTGCCCCGCTGAGGCGCCCCGCTTCAGCCTGCCAGCCGTTGCGCCTGGCGGACCATGCCGGCGAACACCGCGTCGGCCACGTCCGCCGGAAACCCCGCCGGCAACTGCCGCGACACCGCGTCGACCGCGCCCGGCGCGGCCGCAGCCACTTCGGCCAGAATATCCTCCGCCGCCGCCTGCCCCAGCCCCACCTGCTGCGCCTGCGCGACCCAGTGGCGCGCCTCGATGCGCTCGATCAGGTAATGGTTGCTGCGGCCCCGCACGGCCATGGCCAGACGCGCCTTCTGCGGCGCGATGTGATTGCGGCCCCGGCCGATGATGGGGTGCGCCGACAGCACGTCGTACAGCGGCGTGGCCTGATAGCGGGCCTGCGGCAGATGGGTGATGGAAAAATTCTTGGCATGACCGTCGGTGGCGGCCAGCAACCAGAACACCACCTGCGCCTTGAAGAAATCGCGCCGGTCGGCATCGGCCCGCGCCGAGCCGGCCAGGATCGCCATGATGGCGGCGATGCCGGGCCCACCATCGGCCTGGTATTTGAGCAATGGCGAGGTGCCGGTGGCCTGGCACATGTCTTCCTGCGGCAGGCGCACGATCCAGCGTCCGTCCCGTGCCGGGCGGCGGTCGAAGCGTTCGACCACCAGCACTTTCTGGTCTTCGAACCGGGCCATGTCGCAGTGCGCCACCGGCAGCCCGAAGGCGGCCACCAGGCGCGCGCACAGCCATTCGTTCTCAACCGAGGTACGCATGTCGGCCTGCATGTTGCCGACGCGGCCCAGCGGCAACTTGAAGATGTGCGTGGTGGGCGTGCTGCCATGGGGCAACAGCCAGCGATCGCCCTGGCGCAACAGCGCGGTCTTTTCCTGTGCCCCGGCAATCGACAGGCGCAGATCGTCGCCGGCGGCGTCGCCCAATGGGGCCGGCGTGGTGGCGGCGCGCAGCAAGGCGGCAATGCCGGCTTCATCCAGCACGTCGCCCTGGATGCTCGCCAGCTCGTGGGGTGCTTGCCCCGCCGGCAGCAGTTGCAAGGCGCCCACGCAATCGCGGCCGAGCGCCGTCAACAGATCGAAGGCCTGCGTGCCAGCCAGCCGATGGCGCTGCGCCAGACGCCGGCGGATGGCGTCGCTGTCCGGCAGCAGATTGTCGAAAAAGGCCGCCACGGCCGCGCCGCGCCAGGGCGTGTTGCCCGGCGTGAACGGCAGCGACAGCGACAAGGGGCGCGCTTCGCGCGCGGCGATCCAGCTATCGAAATAATCGAGCCGCTCTTCACCGGCGGCGCGCGTCCACGTGCCGACCGGGATGCCGTTCATCCACACATCGAGCGACTGCGCATGGGCTTTGCGACCCATGCTTACCAGTCTTCCGGCGTGTCGATGACGGCCTTGGGCGCCACACGCCGGGCCGCTTTGCTTGCTTTGGTTGCCGCTGCGGTTGCGCTTTTCGCGGCCGCCCTGGCCGCCCGGGGTGCAGCGTCGTAGGCAGCGCCCGCTTCCCTCGCCTGCGCAGGCGACGTCACGGCAGCGTCATCGGCTGGCGCATCAGCGTCGGCCAGGCGCAGTTCGACGTGGAGCAGCGACAAGGCCTTGAACAGGCGGTCGACGCTCGCCGAGGCCGGATTGGCTTCCAGTTGGGCGTAGCTCTGCTGCGTCACGCCCAGTCTTTCGGCGACGGCAGCCTGGGTCAGTCCACGCGAGCGGCGGAACGCCTGCAGGATGGGCTTGAGCTGGCTGAGCGTCTTGATCGGATAGTCCACGGCGGCCTCCTGCGAACGGCAAACGGTCCGTGCACAATACAAACAAAATTTTGTAAATGCAAAATACAGTTTACCGTTTGTAAAAAGCCACCGATCCACACCCGCCGGAATCAGCGCACAGCGTCGCCGCGCCGGTATTCGACGCTCACCTCGTCGAGCTTGGTCTTGACGTCCGCCGGCAGCGTCAGCGCCGCGGCGGCGAGCGTGGCGTCGAGCTGTTCCGGCCGGCTGGCGCCGATGATGGCCGAGGTGATCGTCGGGTTGGCCAGCACCCAGGCCACCGCCAGCGTGGTCATGGGGATGCCGGCTTCGGCGGCGATGCCACGGATGGTGTCGATGGTGGCGAACTCGCGCTCATGCCAATAGCGCTTCTGGTAGACATCGGCCGCCGTGCCCAGCGAAAAACGCCCTTCGCCGGGGCCGGCGTCGAGCGTGTGCTTACCGGTGAGCAGCCCGCCGGCGAGCGGGTTGTAGGGAATCACGCCGAGCCCTTCTTCGCGCGCCAGCGGCAGCAGTTCGCGCTCGATCTCGCGGAACAGCAGGCTGTAGCGCGGCTGGATCGACACGAAGCGCGCCACCTTCAGCGCGTCGGCACGGCCCAGCATGCGCGCCAGACGATAGGCCAGGTAATTGGATACACCGATGTAGCGCGCGCGACCGGAACGCACGACCACGTCGAGCGCTTCGAGGGTTTCGTCGAGCGGCGTGCTGGCGTCGTCCGAATGCAGTTGATAGAGATCGACGTAGTCGGTGCCCAGGCGCTTGAGCGATGCGTCGATGGCATCCAGGATGTGCTTGCGCGAAGCGCCCACATCCCAGTCGTTGGGCCCCATGCGGCCAACGCACTTGGTGGCCAGCACGAAGTCGCCACGACGGCCCTTGAGCCATCGGCCGACGATCTCTTCGGTGCGGCCGGCGGTCACGTGATCGCCGCCGAGCGGATAGACGTCGGCGGTGTCGATGAAGTTGATGCCGGCGCCAGCGGCGCGATCCATGATCGCGCGCGAGGCGTCTTCGTCGATCTGCAGGCCGAACGTCATGGTGCCCAGTGTCAGGCGCGAAACGACCAGGCCGGTGTTGCCCAGGCGGGCGGTGGCAATGCTCATGTCAGCTTCTCTTTCATCAAGCGTTTATCACAGGCGGGACAGGCGATGCTCAGGCCTTCGGCCCACGCACCGTCCCGGCGTCCTGCCCAAACAGAAATTTGCGCGCGGCCTCGTCCACCGTCGGCGCGCTGGCCGGATTGACCTCCTGCGCACGCGCATAGGCGCGCTCGGTGGCGGGCCGGGCGCGAATGCGATCGAACCACGCCAGCACGTTCGGAAAATCCTCCAGGCGCTGCTGCTGGCGCGCATGCGGCACGATCCACGGGTAGGCGGCCATATCCGCAATCGAATATTCACCGGCGATGTATGCACGCCCCGCCAGTTGGCGATCGAGCACCGCGTAGAGGCGCGCCGTTTCTTTCACGTAGCGGTCAATGGCGTAGGTCAGTTTTTCGGGCGCGTACTGCGTGAAATGGTGGTTCTGCCCGGCCATCGGCCCCAGCCCCGCCATCTGCCAGAACAGCCATTGCAGGGTTTCATTGCGTCCGCGCAGATCCGGCGCGATGAAGCGGCCGGTCTTGTCCGCCAGATACAGCAGGATGGCGCCCGACTCGAACAGCGACAGGGGCGCCCCGCCGTCGGCGGGGGCATGATCGACGATGGCCGGAATGCGGTTGTTGGGCGCGATGCGCAGGAAGTCGGCCGCGAACTGCTCGCCGCGCCCGATATTGACGCCATGCAGGCGGTACGGCAGCCCCGCCTCTTCTAGGAACATCGTGATCTTGTGCCCGTTGGGCGTGGTCCAGTAGTACAGATCGATCATGTTCTGCCTCCAGGTGGGTGTTGTCAGGCCCGCGTCACCGGTTCGGCCGCGTCGGCCCCATCGCGCCGCCCGCTGTCGCGCGTGTCTTCATCGTCGGCCACGGCGGGCGCGCCTTCTTCGTTGTCCGACACGGCCGGTCGCAGCACGCCGGCGGACGATTGCTGCGGCAGAAAGCCCCCGGCCTGGCGGCTCCACAGCGCGTAATAGGCTCCCTGGCGCGCCAGCAGCTCGTCGTGGCTGCCGTCCTCGACAATGCGGCCGGCGTCGAACACCAGGATGCGATCCAGGTGTGAAATGGTGGACAAACGGTGTGCCACCACGATGACGGTCTTGCCCTTCATGACATCGTCAAGGGTGTCCTGGATGGCGCGCTCGGTGATGGAATCGAGTGCCGACGTGGCTTCATCGAGGATCAGCACCGGTGCATTCTTGAGAATCACGCGTGCAATGGCGATGCGCTGGCGTTGCCCGCCGGAGAGCTTCACGCCCCGCTCACCCACCAGCGATTCATAGCCTTCTTTCATGTGGCCGATGAATTCATCGGCATAGGCCATGCGCGCCGCTTCGCGCACTTCGGCGTCGCTCGCCTCGACGCGTCCGTAGCGGATGTTCTCCATCAGCGTACGGTGGAACAGACTGGGGTCCTGCGGGATCAGCGCCAGTTGCTCATGCAGCGCATCCTGCGTCATGGCGCGCAGATCCGCGCCGTCGATCAGGATGGCGCCGCCCTGCGGATCGTAGAGCCGCAGCAGCAGGCTCACGAAGCTCGTCTTGCCGGAGCCCGACAGACCCACCAGCCCCACGCGCTGGCCGGCCGGGATGGTGACGTTCAGATTGTTGAACACGCGGGAGTCCGGCGAATAACCGAAATCCACCTGGCGGAACTCGATGTGTCCGCACCGCACCGGAATGTCGCGCGCGTCGGGCGCATCGACGATCTCGTGCGGGCGCACGATGGTCTGCACGCCGTTGGCGACGTTGCCCAGGTATTCGAAGAATTCCAGAAAGCGGCGCGACAGGTTGCGCGCCTCATTGATGATCGACAGCGACAGCGTGATGGCCATGACGAAGTCGCCCACGCTGATGCGCCCCTGCCCCAGCAGGCGCAGCGAAAAATACAGCAGACCGATCTTGAGCGCGGCGGCGGCCGAAAACTGAAACCAGCGCACGCGCTCGGAGTAATCGCCCGACACGCGCACCGCGCGCAGTTCTTCGGCCTGGGCGGCGGCCAGGTGATCACGCTCGTAACCGAGCCGCGAAAACAGGCGCGCACTGGTGAGGTTGGTGATCGAATCGACCACCACGCCGGTGACCATGCTGCGCGCGGCGGCGGCCTTGAGCGCATGAGGCTGGCAGCGCTTGGCGAGGAGATACGAAATGCCGATGAAGCACACCGCCCAGATGGCAGCGAAGAGGCCCAGCACGGCATGGGCGTTGTAGAGCAGCACCGTCGACAGGCCCAGGACGATGGCGATGGGCCAGAACTCGGTGATCAGCGACCACAGCGTCTGCGTCACGCCCATGGCGGTCTCGCTGATGCGATGCGCCAGCGCGCCAGAAAAATTGTTGGCGAAATATCGGTGCGAATGTTCCTGCAGATAGTGGTAAAGCTGGCGCGTGACGTTCTGGCGCTGGCGCGGCCCGAGGCGCACCTGGATGGCCCCGGCGCTGCGCCCGAACACGACTTCACCGATCGAAAAACCGACGAACAGCATGAGCGGAAAGCTCAGGGCATCGACCAGATCGTGGCCGGGGCCGTCCGCCCCGGTGACGCCCTTGATGATGCGGTTGAGGGCATACGGCATCATGATGCTGCATGCCGCCGTGGCGGTTTCCAGCAACAGCATCGTGGCATACCAATAACGGAAGCGGGCCACGAAATACGCGATGAAACGCAATGGCGTGCCAGGCAGCGGCGGCGCACCGGCCGCCCGCCACGTGGCGGAGTCGGGTGAAGTCATGAAGTGATCGGGAAGTGGTCGGCGCGCCGCATCCGGCGCGGGCAGTGCAATCGTCTCGAACGATCAAGAATAGACCACTTGCCCCGTCGGCGCGCAAGTGGCGGGCGGTTTCACCCCCGTGTCGCCGCCCGCCTGCGCGCCCGGCGACGCCCCGTATCCGCTGCCCCCGCCGCCCCCTGGACAAAAAAATGCCGCGACGCGCAAACGTCGGCGGCATGTTCCGGGGGTGCGGAAATCAAAGCCCTGGCAGCGGGCGCCCATGCGCCATGTCGCCTTCATGCCCGCTCAGCGTAAGGGCGGCCGATGGCGCCACCAACCAAGATTTTCGTCTGTGCTTTGCAGGCGCCCGCCCAAGCGCGGGCGCCCCCTCTCAGCGTTCCAGGGCCAGCACGCGGCGCAGGCGCATCACCGCACTGTCCAGGGTCTCGGTGCCGGCATCGAAGCTCATGTGCGGCGCCGCCGGCGGTTCGTAGGGGGCCGACACGCCGGTGAAATCATCGATCAGCCCCTGGCGGGCGGCGACATACATGCCCTTGGTATCGCGTGTCTGGCAGGTCTCGACATGCGTATTCACATAGACCTCGATGAAGCGCTCCGGCCCCACCAGGACGCGCGCCAGGGCGCGATGGGCGCGCAGCGGCGAGACCAGCGCCGCGATCACGAACAAGCCGGAATCGTTGCCCATGCGTGCCACCTCGGCCACCCGCCGTGCATTTTCCATGCGATCGACCGGCGAATAGCCCAGATCGCGCGACAGACCTTCGCGCACGCGATTGGCATCGAGGCACAGCACATCCATGCCTTCTTCGCGCAACGAGGCCGCCAGGGCGCGCGCCAACGTAGTCTTGCCGGCACCCGGCAGGCCGGTCAGCCATGCGGTCATGGGGCGGCGCGGGCGAAAGGGCGAGTAGTGCTCAGGCAAGACAGGCATGCTGCGGGGATCCGGAAACGGAAGACGGCGCATCCTACAGGCGCGCACCGGAGCCAACGGTGAGCAAACGTGAGCCATCGCAAATGTGCTTCACCGCCTTCGCCAGACGGTCGTTTAAGACGGATGGACGGCCATGATCGGTGGCCTGCCGGGCACGACGCTTGCGGCCGGAGCGGCACCGCCGCCGCGCGCGGCTGCGTACGAGAGGCTCATCATGAACTGGAGCGGGGTGTTCTCGTTCGACGTTCCCGTGCTTGAGATCTTTGTGCGCGGGACCGCCATGTATTGGTTCCTGTTCCTGCTCTTTCGCTTCGTCATCCGCCGCGACGTCGGCTCGCTCGGCATTGCCGACGTGCTCTTCGTGGTGCTGGTGGCGGACGCCTCGCAAAACGCCATGGCAGGCGAATACACCAGCATTTCCGACGGGATCGTGCTGGTGCTGACGCTCGCCTTCTGGAACATCGCCGTGGACTGGCTGGCCTGGCGCATGCCCCGGTTCGGACGCATCTTCGATTCGCCTCCGATCCTGCTCATTCGCGACGGTAAGGTATTGCACGGCGCTTTGCGCAGGCAATTTGTCACACTCACCGAACTGCAGACGCAGTTGCGCCTGCAAGGGGTGGACGATCTGTCGATGGTGCGCCGCGCCTATATGGAAAGCGATGGCGACATCAGCGTGATCCGCCAGGACAAGTAGTTGGTTGATCGGCCGCGCTGCGCAGTGCGTGCAACCGATTTCGCCGCGCTGCCTGCCCCATGCTGGTGCCATGTTGACAATGGCATTGAGCCCTTCTTCCAGTGTGGGTATTAGTGATTAGTGTAAAGGCATACCCGATCGCCCTTTCGGACCGCTGCACGATCACGTGAGATGTCTATAGTGGAGTCGGGAGTGCTCTTGCGCCAGCGGCGAATCATGTGTGCGCCGCGGCAACACCGAGGATCCGGGGGTTCATTGGGCGGAGATCAATCGATGGCTGCACTGCGCATACTGCATCTGGAGGACAGCCCCGACGATGCAGGCTTCATTCACGCCACCCTACGGGCCGGTGGCATCGAAGGTGAGATCCGGCATGTCATCACGCGCGAGGCGTTCGCCACCGCGCTGCACGAGTTCTGCCCGGATGTCATTCTGGCCGACTATCATGTGCCGCGCTTTTCGGGTATGGACGGTCTGCGCCTGCGCAACGAGCAGGCACCGGATACGCCACTGATCTTCGTCACCGGCTCGCTCGGCGACGAACTGGCCGTGACCACCCTGCGCATGGGCGCCACCGACTTCGTTCTCAAGGACCGCACCGCGCGCCTGCCCGACGCCATCCGCCGCGCCGTGGACGACGCCGAGCGCCGGCGCGAACATCAGCGCCTCGATGCCGAGCTGGCTGCCGAGCGCGAACTGGTACGCGCCACCGTCGAATCGGCACCAGCCGCCATTGTGCTGATCGACGCTGGCGGGCGCATCGCGCGGGCCAATCCCGAAGCCGCCAAGATCGCCGGCCGCGTGGCCGAAACACTGATCGGCCAGGCGTTCTGGGACATGTTCGCCAACCCCGAAGAAGCCGGCTCGGCGCGCGCCCAGATCCGCGACACACTCACCGGCGCAAGCGACCTGGATGCCGAGAGCTGGACGCTCAATGCCCCTACCGGCCGCGAGGTCATGTGGTCATGCGGCGCGTTGCGCGAGCACGGCCGCGCGGCACATATCGTGCTCAGCGGCATCGACGTCACCGAGCAGCGCGAAGCACAGAACGCGGCGCATTACCTCGGCCATTTCGATCCCGTCACCGGCCTGCCCAACCGCCAGCTTTTCGTGCAGGAACTGGAAACGCATTGCGCCGCCCGTGAGCGCGAGACGGCGACGACCCTGCTGTTGCTGCTCGTCGGCCTGCGGCGTCTGTCGGACATCGCCGATAGCGATGGGCCCGAAGCGGTCACGCGTCTGTGCGTGGCAATGGCCGAGCGCCTGCGCGAACTCAAGCAGGACAACGCCTTCCTGGCGCGGCTCTCCGATAACACCTTCGCTTTCGCCGCCGAGTTGCCCAACAAGACCGAGGCCGACCGGCTCGCACGCCATGTGCTGGACGAGATGGGCGCCCCCATTGCGCTCGGCGCGCGCGAACAGACGGTGCCGGTGTTCGGCGGGCTTGCCCTGCTGCCGGAGCATGCGCGCGATGCGCAGCAACTGGTGCGCGCGGCCGAGGCGGCGCTGCATCGCGCCGAAGTCGACCTGGCCCCCGTGGCCCCCTACGCCGTCTATTCGCCCACCCTGCCCGACCGCGCCCGCGAGCGCCTGCAACTGGAGAGCGAGCTGCGCGTCGCGCTCGCCACCGACGATCAACTGGTGCTGTATTACCAGCCACAGATCGACGTGCGCAGCGGCAAGGTGATCGGGCTCGAAGCACTGATCCGCTGGCGCCACCCTCGCCTGGCCTTGCTCGGGCCGGGGCAGTTCATTCCGCTGGCAGAGGTATGCGGGCTCATGAACGAGTTGGGCAACTGGGTCATGAGCGCCGCTTGCCGCCAGATTGCGCAATGGGATGCGCAGGGCGTGCGTGCGCCGCTGGTGGCGGTCAACCTGTGCGCCAGCCACTTCGCCTCGCCGGCGCTGCTGGCCGACATCGATCGCCATCTGTCTCGCCACGACACCGGGGCGGATCGCATCGAACTGGAATTGACCGAGTCGATGAGCATGCGAGATCCCATCGCGAGTGTGGCCATCATGCAGGCCCTGCGCGAGCGCGGGCTGACCATCGCCATCGACGATTTCGGCACCGGTTATTCCAACCTCAGCTACCTCAAGCGCTTTCCGGTCAACCGCCTCAAGCTCGATCAAGCCTTCGTTCGTGACATTGTTTGCGATGCCGACGATCAAGCCATCTCGCGGGCTATCATCGCGATGGCACATCAGCTAAGACTGGAAGTGGTGGCCGAGGGCATCGAAACTCGGGCACAGTACGACCTGCTCGCCTCGGTAGACTGCGACATCGCTCAGGGCTATCTGCTCAGTGCCCCGCTCGATGCCGACAGTTGCGCCGAACTGCTGGCCAGACCCGGCGCGCATGCCATGCAGGCATGGTCGCATGCGGCACCCGCAGCGAGCGTGGCACACGGTATGTCGTAGACGCGGTAGACGGAGGACACCATGGACGCCTTGCGCATCCTGCACCTGGAAGACGATGCCGAAGCGGCCGACCTGATTCGCCGCGCGGTGGCCGGCGCTGGCCTGGCGACCGACTGGCGCACCGTGGTCACTGGCGAAGAATTCGAACATGCGCTCGATGGCGACGGTTTCGACATCATCGTCTCGGACAGTGCCATCGCCGGCCTGGACGGCGCCCGCGCCATGGACATGGCACGCGAACGCAGCCCCAACACCCCTTTCATTTTCGTCAGTGGCCATCGCGACGCGTCCAACGCCGCCCGCCACATGGCCGCCGGCGCCTACGAGTACGTCGGCAAGGACGAACTGTGGCGCCTGCCGCCCACGCTCAGGCACGCGCAGAACACCGTGCAGGGCGCCGTCATCACGCGTCTGGCGCAATCGCGCGCGCTGCTGGTGGAGATCGTCAAGCAACTGTCGCTGGCGCGCACGCTCGACGCCATCGTGGATATCGTCAAATCGGGCGCACGCCAGCTCAATGGCGCCGACGGCGCCACCTTCGTGCTGCGCGACGGCGACAACTGCCATTACGTGGCCGAGGATGCCATCGGGCCGTTGTGGGCCGGGCGGCGCTTTCCGATCCGCACCTGTGTCAGCGGCTGGGCTATGCTCAACCGGCAGGCCGCCGTCATCCCCGACATCTACCAGGACGCCCGCATTCCGGTCGACGCCTACCGCCCGACCTTCGTCAAGAGCCTGGTGATGGTGCCGATCCGGGCCGATTCGCCGATCGGCGCCATCGGCAACTACTGGGCGCGCTCGCGCAGCCCCAGCGCCGACGAGGTCGAACTGATCCAGGCGTTGGCCGATTCCACCTCGCTGGCTTTCGAGAACCTGGAGCTCTACCGCGACCTCGAACGCCGCGTGCAGGACCGCACCGCGCGCCTGCAACTGGCCAACCAGGAACTGGAGGCCTTCTCGTATTCGGTTTCGCATGACCTGCGCGCACCGCTGCGCGCCGTGCAAGGCTATGTCGATCTCATGCTCGGCGAGATCCAGCCGCCGCTCGATGGCCAGGCCCTGGCCTACGCACAACGCGTGCGCAAGGCGGCCGACCGCATGCACACCCTGATCGAAGATCTGCTGTCGCTGTCGCGCGTGTCGCAGGCCGAAACCGATACGCGCCCGGTGGCGCTCGGGCGCATGGCGCGCGAAGTGCTCGCCAACCTCGAAGCGACTTCAGCCCCGCGCGATCCGGTGCGCTGGGAGGTCGACGAAGACACCGAAGTCGACGGCGACCCCGGCCTGCTGCGCATCGTGCTCGAAAACCTGCTCTCCAACGCCTGGAAGTACACCCAGCGCACGGCCGACGCGCACATCGAGTTCCGCGCCGAAAAGCAGCCGGACGGTGCCACGCTGTGCACCATCCGCGACAATGGCGCCGGCTTCGACATGGCCTACGCGGACAACCTGTTCCGCCCCTTCCACCGCCTGCACGCGGAGATCGAATTCCCCGGCACCGGCATCGGGCTGGCCATCGTCCAGCGCATCATCCAGAAGCACGCCGGCCGCATTTGGGCCGAAGCCATACCGAACGCGGGCGCCACGTTCCGCTTCCTGCTGCCGGCGCGCGCCGCCGCCAAGAAGCCCCTCATCAGCAGCCTGAACTGAGCCAGCCCCTCGTGCTGGCGCCGCCTGTGCGCCGGGTGACGCCCCCGTTCACCCGGCGCGCGTTTTGTGCGTTGCATCAAACAATCCGTTAAAACCCGTGTCGCCGCCCTCAAGGCGTGCACGCGCGCGCCGTTGAGCTGGACACGTACCCGTGGGTCCTCCAGGGCCCCTCCCCCCAAGAACGCCGTTCTCTGCTCGCAGGAGTGCGCATGTTGTCTCGATTGACCATTGCTCAGCGCGTTGCGCTGGGGTTCTCGATGCTCATTGCCCTGATGGTGGCGGTGGGTGCCGTCGGCATCTTCGGCATGCATCGGCAATACACCGAAGTGCGCGATCTGCTGTCACGCGACCTCACGCTGTACCAGAGCGTGCGTCAGGCGCAACTGTCGATGAGCCAGATGCAGCGGGCCGAACGCGACGTCTTCCTATCGCTGGGCAGCGAGCAGGACGTGATGGACAACGAAGACAAATGGAAGGCGCTGTTCACGGCCACCAGCGGCCGCCTGAAGGCGCTGCACGCGCAGGTGTCACCGCCGGACAAGGCCGCCCTGACGGCTGCCGAAAAGGGGCTGGCGACCTACGCCGACGGGCTCGGCGACATGGTCGCCGCCATGATGGGCGCCACCTATCCGTCCTCGCTGGAGGTCAACCGCGCCTTCGAACCGGCGCGCAAGGAAGCCGAGCAGATGCACGATGCGCTCGAAGCCATCGCGCGCCAGGCCGAAGGCCGTGTCAAATCGATGGAAGCCCAGGTCGCCGGCGTGCGCACGCGCCTGACCTCGGTGTGCGCCGTGCTGGTGCTGGTGGCTGCCGCCCTCGGCGCGCTCGGCGCCTGGCTGGTCATCCGCGACGTGCGCCGCCCGCTGCAACGCATGCAATCGGTGCTGGCCCAGATCCAGCAGAGCGGCCACATCGCCACGCGCATGCCGGTCACCAGCCGCGACGAGATCGGCCAGGCATCCGGCGCCATCAACAGCCTGCTCGATGGCATGTGTACCGTCATCGGCGATGCCAACCGGGGGTCCAGCGAGCTGGTGACGGCCGCTCACACACTCTACGAAGCAGCCTCGCGCGTGACTGAAGCATCCGACGCGCAGTCCGGCGCGGCACAGGCCACCGCGTCGGCCGTCGATCAACTGACCACCAGCATCGGGCACGTGGCGCAGCGCGCACGCAGCGTCGAAGAAGTGGCCACCCACACCGCCGAGACCGCCAGCCACAGCGTGGGCGCGGCGCTCGACACCGCCGAACATATCCGCGAGGTGGCCGGCTCGATCCTGCGGTCAACCGAACTGGTGGGCACGCTCAACCAGCGCTCCGACGAGATCGGCGGCATCGTCCGCGTCATCAAGGAGATCGCCGACCAGACCAACCTGCTGGCGCTCAACGCCGCCATCGAGGCGGCGCGCGCCGGCGAACAGGGCCGTGGCTTCGCGGTGGTGGCCGACGAGGTGCGCAAGCTCGCCGAGCGCACCACGCAGGCCACCATCGACATCCAGACCAAGATCGAGGTGGTGCAGCGCGACACCGGCACCGCCGCCACCGACATGCAGTCGGCCACGGCGCTCATCGAACAGGGCGTGGAACGCACGCACCAGGTGGCCGGCAGCCTGCAACTGATCGAACAGCTGTCGCGCGACAGCGCGCGCCACACCACCGACATCGCCCAGGCGATCAAGGAACAGAGCGCCGCCAGCCAGGACATCACGCGCCACGTCGAACAGATCGCCGCCGCCAGCGCCGGCAACAGCGTGGCCGCCAGCGAGACGCACGCCCTGTCGCAACGCCTGGGCGAGATCGCGCGCCAGCTCGACAGCACCATCCGCCGCTTCACGGTGTAGCCGGCGCGCGCTTTCAATCAGCCAGCACGATGAGCACGTGCTGCTTGCGCCCCGCCGACAGGCGCCATTGGCGGGCGCCGGCGGGCAAGGCCGCCTCGGCCTGAAGCACCGCCGCGCCGTCCAGGCGCAGGCCGCCCCCCGCT
>JASGFB010000086.1:0-21214 GCA_047605765.1 Rhodocyclaceae bacterium | reverse complement strand
GCGGCGGTGTCGTTGCGGCGCAGGCTCATCGTGGCGGCCGGGCTGCGCCACGCCAGCGGTCTGTATTGCTATCCGCAGGCGGCGCAGGTGGCAGCGCTCGGCGAAGAGGCCCTGCGCGCGGCGGGCTATTCCAGCGCCAAGACGCGTGCCTTGCTGGGCGTGGCCGAAGCCGTCGGGCAGGGCAGCCTGCCGCTGGAAGAATGGGCCGATGCGGTGCCGGATCTGGCCATGGATGACATTGCCGCGCGCCTGCTGGCGTTGCGCGGGATCGGGCCGTGGACCGTCAGCTATGCGCTGCTGCGCGGCTTCGGTTGGCTCGACGGCTCGCTGCACGGCGACGTGGCCGTGCGTCGCGGCCTGCAGAAGCTGCTGGGCAGCGAGGACAAGCTGGGAGAAGAAGCCACGCGCCAGTGGCTGGCCGACTTTTCGCCCTGGCGCGCCTTATTGGCCGCGCACCTGTGGGCCTTCCTGTCGGCCAAGGCCTACTGAGCGCGATTCAGGACATGACCGTGGTGGCGCCGTGCACATCCAGCGCGCGCGGCCCCAGCGGGCTCAGCGTCTGGCGGATCGTCTCGGTGTCCGGCAGGTCCTGCGCCTTCCAGCGGATCACGCGGATGCCGGCGCTGGCCAGTGCGGCATCCTTGGTGGAATCGGCCCGCCGGCGCGTCGGGCGCAGATGGCTGTTGTCGTCCAGTTCGATGACGGCGAGCACCGTGCCGTCCGGTCCGCACACCACGAAATCCAGGCTCTTCTGAGCGATGCTGCAGAAGGCTGCGCGCTGGCGCGGAGCACGTGCCGTCAACACGCGCGACATGGCCACCTGCGCCAGTATCACGCGATTGGGCAGGGCGCGCCGCAGCCGGTGGTACAACACTTGTTCGACGTCGCTCATGGCCGGGCGTGACGCGTAGCGGTAAGGGCCGGCGCGTTCGGCCGAATTGGCCTTCAATTGGCTGGCCAGGATAACCAGTGCGCAGGCCAGCGCGACCACCACCAACATTGAATTCATGAGTTTGTCCCGTGTCGTTTGTTGTTCGCAGCACCTGCACGCCCTCGTGGGGTCAGCGGCGCATTTATTCGAACAGGGTAACAACGCGGGTGGGCGGGCCCGGTCTCAAACGCCCTTCCGGGTAGCTGGCATACATGTCATGCGCATTCAAACGATTGCGCGCGTCTGGCGCGCAGATTCGATGCGGATGGCATCCGTTGGCGGAAAGCCGCCCGCCTGGCGCGCTACCACCAGGCGTGGAAGTGGTGCACCGGGCCGATGCCGTGGCCGATGTGCAGACGGTCGGCGGCTTCCAGGGCTTCCTGCAGGTACTGGCGCGCCGCCGCCACCGTGCTGATCCAGTCGCCGTGCAGCGGGCGCAGGGCGGCCAGCGCGGCCGACAGGGTGCAGCCGGTGCCGTGCGTGTTGCGCGTGGCCACGCGCGGGTAGGCGAAGCGGATTTCGTCGCTGCGCGTGATCAGCCAGTCCGGACTGTCTTCGGCAGCCAGGTGGCCGCCCTTCATCAGCACCGCCTCGGCGCCGGCGGCGATCAGCGCGCGGCCCTGCTGGCGCATGCCTTCTTCGTCTTCGGCCACGTCGGCTTCGAGCAATGCGGCGGCTTCCGGCAGGTTAGGCGTGATCAGCGATGCCAGTGGCATCAGCTCGTGGCGGATGGCGGCCACCGCTTCGAGGTCCAGCAGGGGATGCCCCCCCTTGGCCACCATCACGGTGTCGAGCACCACATAGGCCGGCTGATGGCACGCGATGCCTGCCGCCGCTGCGCGCACGATGCCGGCGTTGGCCAGCATGCCGAACTTGACGGCATCGACGCGAATGTCGCTGAACACCGCGTCGATCTGAGCACTGACGAATGCCGGCGGCACCGCATGCACGGCACTGACGCCGCGCGTGTTCTGGGCGGTGAGGGCGGTCAGCACGCTCATGCCATAGGCGCCGAGGGCGGAGAAAGTCTTCAGGTCGGCCTGGATGCCGGCGCCGCCGCCCGAGTCGGAACCGGCGATGGTCAATGCGTGGGGAATCATGAACGTGCGTCCTCGATGATGCGGGCAAGGCGCGCCGTGGCGCCCGCGATGTCGGCCTGTCCGCAGATGGCCGAAACCACCGCCACGCCATCGGCGCCGGCGGCGATCAGGGCGGCGGCGTTGCCGGTGTGGATGCCGCCGATGGCCACCACCGGCAGCGCGTGCTGCGCCAGCAGCGTGGCGAAGGCCGTCTGGCCCAGGGCCGGCGCGGCGTCCGGTTTGGTGCCGGTAGGGAACACCGGGCCGACGCCAAGATAATCGATGCATGCCCCCGGCGCCTGGGCCTGTGCCAGGGCGGCCGCGTACTCGGTCGGCGTCGACACCGAATAGCCGAGGATCTTGTGCGGCCCGATGAGGGCGCGCACGGCGGCGGGGGGCAGATCGTCCTGGCCGATGTGCACGCCGTCGGCATCCACCGCCAGTGCGATATCCACGTGATCGTTGATGATCAGCGGCACGCCGGTCGGCGCCAGCGCCGTCTTGAGTGCGCGCGCGGCCTCCAGCCACCGGCCTTTTTTCCATTGCGGCGCGCGCAGCTGCACGACAGTGGCGCCGTGGCGCGCTGCCGTCCCGGCGGTGCGCACCATGCCGGCCACGTCGGCGCACAGGGGCGCGTCCAGCACCAGGTACAGCGACAGATCGAAACCGGCCATCACACCATGCGCCTGCGCAGGTCGGCGGGGCTGGCCAGGTACAGGGCGTCGATGAAAGCAGCCTTGAACGAACCCGGCCCGGCGCATTCGCCCTGGGCCCGTTCGCCGCACAGGCCGGCCACCGCACAGGCTGCCGCCACGGCGTTGAGGCGGTCCGGCGCGCCGGCGGTGAACGCCGCCACCAGGGCCGACAGCGCGCAGCCGGTGCCGACCACGCGCGTCATGATCGGGTGGCCCCAGGGGGTGGCCCAGGTACGCGTGCCGTCGGTGATGTAATCGGTCTGGCCGGTCACTGCCACGATGGCGCCGGTCTGGCGTGCCAGGGCCTGGGCGGCGGCCAGCGCCGCGTTGGAGGCAGCCGTGCTGTCCACGCCGCGCCCGGCTGCACCGGCCCCGGCGAGTGCCAGGATCTCGGAGGCATTGCCGCGAATGGCGGCGGGCTTCTGGGCGATCAGCTCGCGACAGGCGGCCGTGCGGTAGTCGAGGACGCCGACTGCCACCGGGTCGAGCGTCCATGGCACGCCGGCGGCGTTGGCCGCCGCCACCGCCTGGCGCATGGCGGCCAGACGGGCCGGGTAGAGCGTGCCCACGTTGATCAGCAGGGCGCTGGCGATGCGGGCGAAATCGGCCGCTTCTTCTTCGGCCACGATCATGGCCGGCGCAGCGCCGGTGGCCAGCAGGACGTTGGCGGTGATTTCCTGGACGACTTCGTTGGTCAGCAGGTGCACCAGCGGCGGGGTGTTGCGCAGGCGTTCGAGTTCATCGGCCACCAGCGACAAAGGCAGGGTGAGGACAGCAGAGGCGGGCTCAGACATTCAAAAAAGGCTCCTTGGCGAAGGGAGCCCGCGCCGGACTTCCCTACGCCGGCATGATCCGGATCAGGTGATGCGGGTGTATCTCAGTCCCCACGTTGCAGGCGGGGACACCCCGAGTCAGGGGCGCATTGTCCGCCAGTGCGGCGGCGGCGACAAGGCGTGCGGATCGATGCGTCGCGTTCAGGCAGCGTCGCGGCAGGCCAGCGGCCAGAGCGCAAGGACGATCAGGCCCGGCACGGCGAACATGTGCTGGCGGTCGCCGCTTTCGAACAGGGCGAACACGGCCACGCCGTAGAGGAGGGGGTAGAGCATCAGCCGCCGCGCGCTGGGGTCCATGCCGGCGGCAGCGTGCGTAGTGGCGTGCGTGCGCCGCAGGCCACGCAGCGCCAGGCCCGCCAGCAGCAGCCAGAACACCAGGCTCACGGTGTAACCGGCGCGTACCGTGCCCACTGATGCGCCGGCGCGTTCCAGGGCCCAGTACACGCCGTGCTCGTCGCCTTGCACGAAATAGATGAACTTGCGCACCGACAGCTTGAGCCCGTCGACGGGGTGGCTGCGCCACCATTCCTTGCCGAGCGCGAAGCCGACGCGGTTCTTGTCCAGTTCGCCCAGCCCGTCGAGCGAGACCTCGCCGCGCTCGGTCCACAGGCCGGTGGCGCGTGGATTGTTGGCGCGATAGAACGAATCGCCGCCGTTGCTCGCCACGCCGCAGAAAGCGCCATCGGTGGCGGCGCAATTGCGCAGCATCCAGGGCGCCAGGCACACCGCCACGCCGCACGCCACGCACAGCGCACAGCTCAGCGCGCGGGCCGGCCCCAGCGCCACCAGGCGTGCGCGCAGCGCCAGCGGCAGCAAGAGCGCCAGCAACAGCAGGCCCGGTTGCGCCAGCGCCGCCAGACCCAGTGCCAGGCCGGCCAACAGTGCGCGGGGGCCATCGCCGCGCCGGCCCCGGCAGGCCAGCAGCAGCGCCAGCGCGGCGGTCACGCAGGACACCGTGAGCAGTTCCTTGGCCGCCAGCCCGGCCAGCAGCAGACGGCTGGGCCACAGCGTGAAGACGATCAGCGCGGCGCGCGCGGCGGTCTCGGGCAGGCATTGCCGCCCCAGGCTGAGGATGGCCCAGCCGCCGGCCACGTAAAGCACGGCGTTGGCTGCCCAGATGGCCAGCACACCGGCGCCGAACAGCGCCACGAAGGGGCTGAGGTAGAACGGCAGGCCCGCCGGCCAGTAGGCGATGCGGCCGGCCTCGTCGAGATACGGCAGGCCGTGGGCCAGGCGCTCGGCCAGCGCCAGATAGCTGGCCATGTCCGATTGCTGGGTCGGCGCCGTCCACGCCGCGCAAGCCACCTGAGCAGCCAGTCCGACGGCAAGGATGATGGCCGGGCGCGGCAGCGCCGGCAGGGTCGGGCGCCAGCGCAGCGACAGTCCGCCGAGGCATGCGCTGACCGCCAGCCCGAGACCGGCGGCCAGTGCCACGCCGGGCCAGCCCGGCAGCGGCAGGTGCTGGTACACAGCGCAGGGCGCCACCAGGATCAGGATCAGCAGCGCGGCACGGTATTCGAGCACGCCCAGCACGGCGTCGGCCCAGCGCCAGGGCGCGGCCGGCGGGCGACGGGCAACGGGGGCGGACAGGCGCGCCTCGCCTGGCATCATGCGGCAACCTCGGATGGGGGGATCACAGTGTTCGGGCCGGTCGACAGCCGGCATCGGGGCCGATGGTGGACGCCGCCGGCCGATGCGCCAAGCGCACCGACGGGCATCATGCGGCAGCGCCACACGGCGCGATGTGATGGATTTGGCGGCGCCGCGCGGGTGATCTCAGAACGGGTACTGGCGGGGCGTCGTCTGCAGGGTGATCCAGCGCGTTTCGGTAAAGGCGTCGATGCCGGCGCGGCCGCCGAAGCGCCCATAGCCCGAACCCTTGACGCCGCCGAAGGGCATCTGCGCTTCGTCGTGCACGGTCGGCCCATTGATGTGGCAGATGCCCGCTTCGATGCGCATGGCGACCTGCCAGGCGCGTGCCACGTCGCGCCCGAAGACCGCCGACGACAGGCCGTATTCGCTGTGATTGGCAGCGGCGATGGCCTCTTCGACGCCATTGACCCGCACGATGGCCTTGACCGGCGCGAAGGTCTCTTCGGCGAACAGGCGCATGGCGTCGGTGACATGGTCGAGCAAGGTGGCCGGCATCAGTGTGTCGTCGGCGTGGCCGCCGCACAGCAGCGTGGCGCCACGCGCCAGAGCGTCGTCGATCAGCGCGTTGCAGTGTTCCACGGTGTGCATGTCCACCACCGAGCCAAGCACCACCGGCCCGTGTCGCGGGTCGCCCAGCGGCAGCCCGCGCGACTTGGCGACGAGCTTGTCCACAAAGGCGTCGGCAATGCGCGCGTCGACGATGATGCGCTCGGTCGACATGCAGATCTGGCCCGAATGGGCGAAGGCGCCGAAGGCTGCCGCCGCCACCGCGGCGTCGATGTCGGCGTCATCGAGCACCACCAGCGGCGCCTTGCCGCCCAGCTCCAGCAGCACCGGCTTGAGGTGTGTCGCGCAGGTCTGCGCGATGAGGCGTCCGACGCGTGTCGAACCGGTGAAGTTCACGCGCCGCACGGCGGGGTCGGCGATCATGGCCTCGACCACGTGCGCGGCATCGGCCGGGGCGTTGGTGACGTAATTCACCACGCCCGCCGGCAGCCCGGCCGCCTGCAAGGCTTCGATGATCAGTCCATGGGTGGCTGGGCATAGTTCCGATCCTTTGAGCACCACCGTGTTGCCGCAGGCCAGCGGCGTGGCCAGCGCCCGCACGCCAAGAATGACAGGGGCATTCCACGGCGCCATGCCCAGCACCACGCCGGCGGGCCGGCGCAGGCCCATGGCGACGTTGCCGGGCACATCGGAGGGGATCACCTCGCCGTTGATCTGGGTGGTCAGCGCAGCCGCTTCGCGCAGCATGCCGGCCGCCAGGTGCACATTGAAGCCGGCCCACAGGCCGGAGGCGCCGGTCTCGGCGGCCATGGCGTCGGCAAAGGCGTCGGCGCGCGCTTCGAGTGCCGAGGCGGCCGCCAGCAAGTGGGCGCGGCGCTCATTCGGCCCGCTGGCGGACCAGGCCGGGAAGGCCGCCTGCGCCGCTGCCACGGCGGCGCGGGCGTCGGCCACGGTGGCCGCCGGTGCGCGTGAAGCCACCGTGCCGTCGAGCGGATTGCGGCGTTCGAAAACGCCACCACCGGTGGCCCCACGGCGTTCGCCGCCGATCGACATCTGGATGTCATGCATGCCTGCACTCCCAAGAGAAATCGTTCACGCCGCCACGCCCAGGTAGGCGCGCTGCACAGCGGCATCACCCCGCAGGGCGGCGGCGCTGCCTTCGCCCACCAGGCGGCCGGTTTCGATGAGGTAACCGCGATCGGCGATGGCCAGGCTCTGGCGGGCGTTCTGCTCGACCAGCAGCACGCCCACGCCGAGCGCGCGCACCTGCGCCAGGGCCGCGAAGACCTCGCGGCTCATGAGCGGCGAGAGCCCCAGCGAAGGTTCATCCAGCAACAGGATCGACGGCTGCGACATGAGCGCGCGGCCGATCGCCACCATCTGCTGTTCGCCGCCGCTCATGGTGCGCACCGTCTGGCCGAGTCGCTGCGCCAGGCGCGGGAACAGCGCCAGCACCTGGGCCAGCGTATGCGCCTCGTGGGCGCGGGCATGGCGTGGGTGCGCGCCCAACTGCAGGTTGTCGCGCACCGACAGATCGCTGAACAGGCCACGCCCTTCGGGCACCAGCGCCAGACCGGCGTCCACCCATCGATGCGCCGGCAGCGCGGTCAGTTCCGTCCGGCCCAAGCGGATGCAGGCACCGGCCTGCGCCCGCAGCATGCCGCCGAGCGCCTTCAGGCAAGACGACTTGCCGGCCCCATTGGCCCCCAGCATGACGACGATCTCGCCTTGCGCGACGTGCAGCGAGAGGTCGTCCACGGCCCGATGCTGGCCATAGCGCACGGACAGGCCGCTGACCTCAAACAGCGGCGGCGCAGGTGGCGGCGGTAATGTCATCAGCATCGGCACTCCCCAGGTAAGCTTCGATCACGGCGGCCTCGCGCAGCACCGCATCGGTGGCGCCGTCGGCGATCCTGACACCAGCGTTCATCACCACGCAGCGATGGCACAGCGCGCGCACCGCGTCCATGACGTGTTCGACCAGCACGATGGCCATGCCATCCCCGGCCAGGGCGCGAATCTGTGCGATCCCCGCCTGCAGTTCGGTGGGGTTGAGTCCGGCCAGCCATTCGTCGAGCAGCAGCAGGCGCGGGCTGAGTGCCAGCGCGCGGGCCAGTTCCAGGCGCTTCTGGTCGATGTAGGTCAGGGCGCCGGCCTCGGTGTCGGCCCGTTCCCCCAGGCCGACCTGCGCCAGCAGGGCGTCGGCGCGCCCCACGGCGGCGCGGCCATGGGCGCCGCGCGGGTGGAAGGCCAGCCCCGCCAGCACGTTGTCGCGGCAGCTCATGCCACCGAGCACGCGTACCAACTGAAAGGTGCGCGCCACGCCGAGCCGTGCGATGCGATGGGCGGGCAGGCGGTCGATGCGCTGGTCCATGAAATCAATGCGCCCGCCGTGGCTGCGCAGGGCGCCGCAGATGAGGTTCATCGCCGTGGTCTTGCCCGAGCCATTGGGGCCGAGCAGGCCGAGCACCTCGCCGGCATCGACGCGCAGATCGAGGCCGTTGACGGCCACCAGCCCGCCGAAGCGACGCGTGACGCCGCTCAGCTGCAGCAGCGCGCCGCTCATGACGCCCCCTTGGCGCGACGCGCAAAGAGGCCCGATATGCCGCGCGGCACGAGGTACACGATGAGCAGAAAGGCCAGGCCCAGCAGGATCGGATAGTGATTGGGGAAGCGCGCCGACAGGTACTCGAACAGCAGCACCATCGGCACCGCGCCCAGCAGCGGGCCGAACAGCGTGGCCGCCCCGCCCAGCAGCGCCATGATGAGCGTCTGGAACGAGATCACGGCGGCAAAGGCGATGCTCGGGTCGATGTAGGTCCAGCGCGGCGCCATCACCGCGCCGGCCACGCTCATGAAGCCGGCGCTGGCGGCGAACAGCAGCATCTTCAGCACGGTCGTGTTGATGCCCACGTGCGTGGCCACGGTTTCATCCTCGCCGATCACGCGCAGCGCCAGCCCCAGACGGCTGCGGTCGATCAGTGCGCGCAGGCCGAGCACCAGGGCCAGCAGCGCGAGCAATTGCCAGTAGATGTCCTGCTGCGTGATGTCGACGAAGACATAGCGGCCGATCTCGCGCGTGACGTTCACCTCGTACCAGGTGACCACTTGTTTGGTCAGCTCGGCCAGCCCGAAGCTGAAGATCACGAAATACACCCCCGACAGGCGCAGGGTGGCAAGGCCCACCACCAGCGCCAGGGCCACGCCCAGGACCAGCGCCACACCCAGCACGGCCGGCCAGGGCAGGCGCTCGCCGAGTACCGCCACGGTGTACGCGCCGAGCCCGAAAAAGGCCACGGTAGCCAGCGAGATGTAACGGGTGGGGCCGGAAAACAAGGCCCAGGCGCAGGCCAGCACGCTGTACATCAGCACGCTGATGAGCAGCGACAGCAGGTAGTCGTCGGCCAGCCAGCCGGGCACGCTGGCGAGCAGGCCCAGCGTGGCGAGGCTGGCGGTGAGCGTTGCCAGGTGCGGCCGCGTCATCGCGCCATCCTCCCGAACAGGCCGCGCGGGCACAGCAGCAGCACCAGCAGGAACAACGCGTAATTGACGGCCAGCGTCAGGCCCGGATCGATGAGGCTGGCCACCAGCGTTTCGGCGAAACCCAGCAGCATGCCGGCGGCCAGGCAACCGAGCAGATTGCCGACGCCGCCCATGATGACGACGATCAGCGCCTTCATGGCGAACACGGTGCCCATCGACGCCGAGAAGGGCAGGAACATGCTCACCAGCACACCGGCGGCGGCCACCAGCGCGCCGCCCAGCCCATAGGCGAAGGCGGCGGTGCGTTGCACGTCGATGCCCACCAGCGGCGCGAAGCGCGGCGCCACCGCCACCGCGCGCACCACGGCACCGGCGCGCGTGCGGGTCAGCAGCAGATACAGCACACCCCCCAGGCACACCGCGAAGATCAACACCAGCAGGCGGTTGGCGGCCACCGTGCTGCCCAGCACCGAGACCGGCGCCGACAGATAGCCGTAGCTGTGATAGTTGCCGCCGAAGCCCACCAGCATCAGCCCCTGCACGACGAACAGCAGGCCGAAGGTCGCCAGGATCGAATCGACCTCCAGCGCCGGACCGGCGCCGGTGCGGCGCACCAGCGGCGTGAGCAGCAACTGGTAGATGCCCCATTGCACGGCAAAACCCAAGGGCAGGGCGATCACCAGCACCAGCAGCGGTGAAATGCCCAGGCGGGTGACCAGCCCGTAGGCAAGAAAGGCCGGCGCGATGAGAAACTCGCCATATGACAGATTCATGATGCGCGCCACGCCGTATTGCAGCGTGAGCCCCATGGCGATGAGCCCGTACAGCCCGCCGAGGGTCAGGCCCGCCAGCACGATGTCGATGATCTGCATGGTCGCTGTGCGTGAAGACGGCGGCCTCAGCCTTTCCAGGCCGGCTTGGGCAGGACGGCCGGGCGCGCCCCCGGGCGGTTTGACGGCGCGATGCCATAGAACTCGCCGTTCTGCCATTGGCCGACCAGCCACAGGTTGGTGAACATCTGGTCCTTGAGCTGGACCTTGCCGAGGATGGTGTCGAAACTGCCGCGCTTGATCTCTTGGGTGATGGCGGCGCGATCGATCTTGCCGACCCGTTCGACAGCCTGCTGCAACACCTGCAGCGCAGCGTACTGCACGGTGCTGGCGAAGCGGTCCGGCTCGTAGCCGGCGGAGGCGACGTGGCGCTTGAAGTAGTCCTGGATCGCCGGGCTGGCGAAGTCCACGCCGCCGGGGCCCATGATGCCCTCGGCATCGGCGCCGAACTTCTGCTTGAACATCGGGAACTGCGTGCCCACGCCAGTGAACATCACCTTCGGATTGAGCCCCTGCACACGCGCCTGGTCGGTGAGCAGCAGGGTATCGGGCGGGTACGAGAAGGCCACCAGCGCGTCGGGCTGCTTGGCCTTGATCTCGTTGAGGATGGGCGTCATGTCCTGGGTGCCCACCGGATAGCTCTTGTCGTAGACCAGCGTCAGGCCGTGGCGCGCGGCGGCCTTGCGGGCGGCGCTGGCCAGATCCACGCCGAAGCCGTCAGCGATGCTGATCATGGCGATCTTGTCGCCGATCTTGCCGGCTTTGCGCGCCTCGTCGAGGTAGCTCACCAATGCCTCGGCGTACTGGCTGCCGGTGCCGAGAAAGAAGAACGCGTGCGGCCAGCGCTTGACCAGTTGCGGCGCCTTGTCGGTGACCGAGGTCGCCGCCATCAGCGGGTAGCCGTGCTTTTCGTAGGTCGGCGCCACGGCCAGATTGTTGGCCGTGCCCCACGGTGGCAGCAGCAGGTCCACCTTGTCCTGCGTGATGAGGCGCTCGGTGGCGCGCACGGCCTCTTCCGAACTGGAGCGGTCGTCGTATTCCACCACTTCGATGGGCACGCGCTTGTTGTACGCCTTGAGCATGAGCCCGCCGGCGGCGTTGATTTCTTTTACCCACATCTGATAGTTGGGGGTGACGGTGGCGGCGGTGCCGCCGGCATTGGGGCCGGTCTTGGCCAATGCCCAACCGATACGAATGGCACGCGGCGCTTCCTGTGCCGCCGCCCAGGGGGCGGCCGTCACCAGCGCTGCGATGGCCATGGTCTTGAGCCATGTGCGCATGCTTGTCTCCTCGTTCTCTGCCGTGGTGATTGAATTCTAGGGAGCCCACGGCCGGTGTGTTGTTCCGCCAGCGAACTTTGGTGTTGTCTGACGGCGCACGCCGCCAAGGGTTAACCCCGGGCGGCAGCCCATTGCGGGCCGGGCCGCCGCGCGCCGACAATGCCCCCACACGCGCACCGGCAGCTTACTGCCGCGCCCGCAGAGGCGATGCATGACGCGACCACGGAGGAGTACATGGGCAGTGGACTCATCGTGACCACAGAGAACGTCCCCCGGCAGGAGACCCCCGGGGCCTGGTGTGACTGGATCAGCCGCCTGTTCGGCGGGCTCGGCTCCGACCTCTACGACCAGGCGGTGTTCGACGGGCGCATGTGCACGCATTACGCCGGCGACGTCGTGATGACGCTGCTCGAAGCCGATCGCCATCGCGTTATCCGCACGCCGCGCATGGCCCGCACCAGCGAAGTCGATTACCTCAAGATCGTGGCGCCCTGGCAGGGCAGCGCGGTGGTCGGGCAGGCCGGGCGCGAAGCCTGGGTGCGCCCGGGGGGCTGGGCCATCTACGACACCACCGACGCCTACGAAGTCGCCAATCCCGAACGTTGCCGCCACCTCATCGTCATGCTGCCCAAGTCGCAGCTGGCGCTCGGCGGCGTGCGCACCGATGCGCTGATGGCCCGCCACATGGGGGGGCAACACGGTATTGGGCGGGTGGCGCTCGAAACCATGCGCAGCGTGTATGGCGAACTGCCCGCCATGACGCCCACCGCCGCCCAGGGCGCCGGGCAATTGATCCTCGAACTGGTGCGCCTGTCGCTGCAGGAGCGCATCGGCCAGGCCAGCGCCAGCACCCAGCAGGCGGCCTTCAGGGATCGCATCCGCGACTACGTGGCGGTGCACCTGCGCGATCCGGGCCTGTCCATCGAACGCATCGCGCACGGCCTCAATTGCAGCAAGCGCCATCTGCACAACGCCTTCGCCGACGAAGACGACACCTTGGCCAACTACATCCTGCGCTGTCGCCTGCAGGCTTCGCTGCGCGAACTGAGCGTGCCGCAGTCGCCGCGCACGGTGACCGAGATCGCGTTGTCGTGGGGCTTTTCGAACGTGGCGTACTTCAGCCGCGTATTCCGCGAGCACGTCGGCGTGTCGCCCTCGGCCTATCGCGACGCCAGCCTGCGCTGCGGCGCCCCGTGCCGGGCCGGTTCCACCGACCACTGCGCGGTCTGCCGCCAACGCCTGACGCGCCGCATCAAAGCCGACGGCGACGTGTGCTGGCTCAACTGAGCGCAGCCGCGTCCGGACGCCATACATCGTTCGCATCGACGGTGTCGCAGGCCCACCGTCATGCGTCCGATTTTGTGTCTTGGCGTCAAAAGCGATATGCCCTCCAGGGCAGGCGGGCCGCGCGCCATCCTTTTTGACAGCGCTGACCGCGTACCTGCCCCTTGGTACAGGAAAGTGTGTCGCCGACACCCTCTGCGACAAGTTGTCTGTCCACTGTCGCGCGAAGTGTGTCGATGCCCTCCATATATGTGAAATCGGCCCGACAAACCGGCGCCGCGCGAGCCCGATCCGCTACTGCATCGGATATGCCCTTGCTGGCGTTCTGCCCGTCCGGGCAGGGTGTCGCCCCCGCCTCGCGATGCCGCCCGGGTATGCGGCGTTGAAGCCCCGCATTTGCGCGCTTAACTTTAGCCGGTAAGCACCGATACCCCAGCCATCGTGGCAAACCCATGCACACGCCCCCAACCCAACGGGACAGAGAGAATGGCAAAGACAATCATGGTCATCGATGACTCGAGCAGCATGCGGCAGATCGTCGGCATGGCGCTGAAAGGCGCCGGCTACGACGTGGTTGATGCCTGTGACGGGCGCGATGCGCTGGGCAAGCTGCCGGCGCAGAAGGTGCACTTGATCATCTGCGACCTGAACATGCCCAACATGGACGGCCTGAGCTTCGTCCGCCAGGTCAAGCAGTCGGCGGATCACCGCTTCACGCCGGTCATCATGCTGACCACCGAAGCCGAAGAATCCAAGAAGAAGGAAGGCCAGGCGGCCGGCGCGCGCGCCTGGATCGTCAAGCCGTTCCAGCCCGCCACCATGGTGGCCGCCGTTCAGAAACTCTGCGCCTGACCGCCATGTTCACACTCGACGCTCGCGATTCTCACTGCACGGTCCGCGTGGCCGGCGAACTGACCATCTTCCATGCCGCCCAGGGCAAGTCGGTGTTGCTCGAAGCGGTCGATGGCTACACCGATGTCGACCTCGACCTGTCGGGTGTCACCGAGCTCGATGGCGCTGGCGTGCAGGTGCTGCTGCTGGCCAACCGCGAGGCGGTGCGCTACGGACGCAACCTGCGCATCGTTGCGCACAGCGAGGCCAGCTCGGCGGTGATCGCCTTCCTGAGCCTGGATGCCCTGTTCGGCGAGCGCGCCGAATTGTGCGAGGAGGCCGCCTGATGAGCGCCAGCGATCCGTACGCCGCCGCGCGCGAGGCTTTCTTCGTCGAAAGCCGCGACATGCTGGGCGCCATGGAAGACGCGCTGCTGCGCCTGGAGTCCGATCCTTCGGACGCCGACACCCTCAACGCGTTGTTCCGCGCCGCGCACACCATCAAGGGTTCGGCCGGCATGTTCGAGCTGGCCCGTATCGTGGCGTTCACGCACGTTGTCGAAAACCTGCTCGTGCGCGTGCGCAACGGTGAGCAGAGCGCCGACGAGACCTTGCTGGCGCTGCTGCTGCAATGTTCCGACCACATCGGCGCCCTCGTCGATGAAGCGCAATTCGGCGAAAGCGACGCCGACGTGCTGGCCGCCAACGAAGCGCGCAGCACGCTGCTGATCAGCCATCTGCAAAGCTACCTTGGCACGGCCCCGGCCGCGCCGGCCGCTGTCGCGGTCGCTGTCGACACCGCGACGCTTCCCGATGCGGACCAGGGCGGCACCTGCGGGAACTGGCACATCTCGGTGCGCTTCGGCCGCGACGTGATGCGCCACGGCATGGACCCGCTGGCGATCCTGCGCTATCTGGCTTCGCTCGGCAGCGTGGTGCGCCTGCACACGCTGTTCGACGACATGCCCGCGCGCGAGGAAATGGACGCCGAGAGCTGCTACCTGGGCTTTGAAATCTCGCTGTGCAGCGATGCCGACCGGCAGACGCTGATGGGCGCCTTCGATTTCGTGCAGGACGACTGCACGGTGCTGATGGTGCCGCCACGCAGCCAGTCCGAGGCCTACATCGAACTGATCCAGTCCTTGCCGGAAAACCCACTGCGCCTGGGCGAAATCCTGGTCCACAGCGGTTGCCTGACCGAACAGGAACTGGCGCGCGGCCTGGCCCGCCAGTCCGAGCAGGCGGCCCAGGACAACATGCTGCCGCTCGGGCAAGTGCTGCTGGCGCAGGACGCCGTGCAGGTGCCGGTGCTCAAGGCCGCGCTGGACAAGCAACAGAAGTCGCGTGACAAGGCCGCGCAGGAAAACATGTTCGTGCGCGTACGCGCCGACAAGCTGGACCGCCTCATCAACCTGGTGGGCGAACTGGTGGTGGCCGGCGCCGGCGTGGCGCTGCGCGCACAGCGCACCGGCGACATCGCCCTGCATGAAGCGGCGCAGACCAGCGCCGAGCTGGTCCATCAGATCCGCGACGAAGCGCTGCAACTGCGCATGGTGCCCATCGCCGAGACCTTCGGCCGCTTCAACCGTCTGGTGCGCGACATCAGCCGCGAGCTGGGCAAAGACATCGCGCTGCGCATCGAAGGCGGTGAAAACGAACTCGACAAATCGATGGTGGAGAAGCTGGTTGACCCGCTCACCCACCTGGTGCGCAACGCCATCGACCATGGCATCGAAGCGCCCGACGATCGCCTGGCCGCCGGCAAGTCGACGCAGGGCACGGTAACGCTGTCGGCCCGCCACGAATCGGGCAGTTGCGTGATCGACGTGCGCGACGACGGTGGTGGTCTCAAGCGCGAACGCATCCTGGCCAAGGCCATGGCCCAGGGGCTGGTGCCGGCGGGCAAGGAACTGAGCGACGAAGAGATCTTCCAGTTCATTTTCGCGCCGGGCTTTTCGACCGCCGAAGCGGTGACCAATCTGTCCGGCCGCGGTGTCGGCATGGACGTCGTGCGCCAGAACATCGAAGCGCTGCGCGGCACCGTCAGCGTGTCGAGCCAGCCGGGGCAGGGCACCTGCATGAGCATGCGCCTGCCGCTGACGCTGGCGATCATCGACGGCTTCCTGGTTGGCGTGAGCACCGCGCAGTACGTGGTGCCGCTCGAAATGGTGGTGGAGTGCGTCGATCTCGAAGAGCTGACCGGCGATGCGTGCGAACGCAACTACGTGAATCTGCGCGGCGAGGTGCTGCCGTTCGTGCGCCTGCGCGACATGTTCGGCCTGGCGCCGCGCGCCCATGGCCGCGAAAGCATGGTCATCGTGCAGTACGGCACGCAACGCGCCGGGCTGGTGGTCGATGAACTGCTCGGCGAATTCCAGACCGTCATCAAGCCGCTGTCGCGACTGTTTGCCAGTCTGCGCGGCATCGGCGGCTCGACCATCCTGGGCAGCGGCGAAGTCGCCCTGATCCTCGACGTGCCGGCCCTTGTACGCGATTGCATCCAAAACGAAACCCGCTCGTTCGAAGCGGGAATGTCCAGCAACTGAATACTTATCAACCGAATCCTCAACAAACTGGAAACGACATGATCAACAATCTGAAAATCGGCACGCGCCTGAGCCTCGGCTTTGCCCTGGTGCTGGTGCTTCTATTGGCCCTGTCGGTCGTTGGCTATACCCGCATCAAGCAGATCAACAACGAGCTGGGCGTGATGGTCAGTCAGCTCTTCCCGAAGACGGTGTGGGCCAACGACATCATCAACGAAGTGAACGTGGTGGCCCGCGCCACCCGCAACGCCGTGATCCTGCACGACGAAAAGATGGTGAACGAAGAGATCGCTCGCCTGGCCGAGTCGAGCAAGGTCATCGACAACCGCATGGCGCTGCTGGACAAGAACATCCATACCGACCACGGCCGCGAACTGCTGCGCGAGGTGGACAACAAGCGCAGCGTGTACCGCGAATCGCTGACCCAGCTCACCGAATTGCTCAACGCCGGCAAGCGCGACGACGCCACGGTCCTGCTGATGGGTGAGATGCGCACGCGCCAGAACGCCTACATCAAGGCCATCCAGACGCAGATCGACTACCAGGTCGAGCTGATGCACAAGGCCGGTGAAGACAGCGAAGCGATGGCCAATCGCGCGGTGCTGATGATCATCGTGCTGTCGGCGCTGTCGGTGGTGCTGGCCGGTCTGTTCGGCTGGTTCATCACGCGCAGCATCACCCGTCCGGTGAATGTCGCGGTGGATGCCGCCAACCGCATGGCCAAGGGTGACCTCGGCTTTGAACTGACGCATCGCTCGCGTGACGAAGTCGGCCAACTGGTCGACAGCATGCGCGGCCTGCAAGGCAACGTGCAGGCGCTGATCAGCGACGCCAACATGCTGGCCGCCGCCGCGGTCGACCTCAAGCTCGACGTGCGCGCCGACGCCACCCGTCACGAAGGCGACTATCGCCGCATCGTTGAAGGCGTCAATGCCACGCTCGACGCCGTCATCAATCCGCTCAACCAGTCGATCGCCGATGCGCGCATGCTGGCCGGTGCCGTGCAGAACGGCGAACTGGACCGCCGTGGCGACGCCTCCGTGCATCGCGGCCAGTTCCGCCAACTGATCGAAGCACTCAACGGCGTGATGGATGCCATCTCGACGCCGATGGAAGAACTGCGCGGCGTGATGGGCAAGCTCGAAGCGGGTGACCTGACGGTGGCCATGAAGCGCCAGTACGCCGGCACCTTCGACGAAGTGAAGTCGGCGGTCAACAACACCGTCGGCCGCCTGGCCCAGATCATCCAGGACGTGCGCGTGTCGGCCGATAGCCTGGCTTCGGCCTCGGAACAGATCAGCGCTACCTCGCAATCGCTGTCGCAAGCGGCCAGCGAACAAGCCGCCAGCGTGGAAGAGACCTCCGCCTCGGTCGAACAGATGTCGGCGTCGATCGCCCAGAACACCGAAAACGCCACCGCCACCGACAGCATCGCCACCAAGGCGTCCGGCGACGCCGAAGTGGGCGGTCAGGCCGTGGTCGACACGGTGCAGGCCATGAAGCAGATCGCCCAGAAGATCGGCATCATCGATTCGATCGCCTACCAGACCAACCTGCTGGCGCTCAACGCCGCCATCGAAGCGGCCCGTGCCGGTGAGCATGGCAAGGGTTTCGCGGTGGTGGCCGCCGAGGTGCGCAAGCTGGCCGAGCGCAGCCAGGTCGCGGCGCAGGAAATCAGTGAAGTGGCCGGCTCCAGCGTGAGCCTGGCCGAACATGCCGGCGGCATGCTGCAGGAGATCGTGCCGTCGATCCGCAAGACGGCCGACCTGGTGCAGGAAATCACCGCCGCGTCGCAGGAACAGGCGCACGCTGCCGCGCAGATCAACGCCGCCATGAGCCAGTTGAACCAAACCACGCAGCAGAACGCCTCGTCGTCCGAAGAACTGTCGGCCACCGCCGAAGAGATGAGCAACCAGGCGCAGCAGTTGCAGCAACTGATGGGCTTCTTCCACGTGGCACCGGTGGTCGGCAGCGCCACCGCCAGCGTGGTGGACATCAACCGCCGCGCGCCGGTACGCGCCACGCGCACCAGCGCCGAAGCCGAATACGTGCGTTTCTGAGAGGGCCGCCCCATGCAATCGCTTGCGACGACCTCGACCCCGGCGGGCGCCCACGGCGTCCCCACCGGAGGGCAGTACCTGATCTTTACGCTGGGCAAGGAACAGTTCGCCGTCGATATCCTGCACATCAAGGAGATCATCGAATTCAGCGCGCTGACCGAAGTGCCGATGATGCCGGGCTTCGTGCGCGGCATCATCAACCTGCGCGGCGCCGTGGTGCCGGTGATCGATCTGATGACGCGCTTCGGGCGCGGCCAGACGGCCATCACGCCGCGCACCTGTGTGGTCATCGTCGAGACCGGCGGTGATGACAACGCCGTCATCGGTGTGATGGTTGACGCGGTGTGCGAAGTCATCGACATCGATGGCGCCGACATCGAACCGCCGCCGAGCTTCGGCGCGCGCATCCGCCCGGATTTCATCCGTGGCATGGGTAAGATCAACAATGCCTTCGTCATCATGCTGCAGCTCGATACCGTGCTGTCTGTCGATGACATGAGCCGCCTGGCCGCCAGCCATGCGGGCGAACCTGTGAAGGAGTGAGGCACATGTCGCTGAGTACGCTGGGAACGGTGATCGACGATTCGTCATTCACCAACATCCGAAAATTCATGCACCGCGTGGCGGGCATCTCGCTCAACGACCAGAAGCGCCAATTGGTGTGCGGGCGCCTGGCCAGACGGCTGTCGGCGTCCGGTTGCGCCGACTACGGCGCCTACATCGAGATGGTCACCAGCGGCTCGCGGCCGGAAGAAACCCAGCACGCCATCGATCTGCTGACCACCAACGAAACGCACTTCTTCCGCGAGCCGGGCCATTTCGACGCGCTGCGCCGCTTCGTTGCCGAACAACGCAAGCCGGGCCGCAGCCTGCGCGTGTGGAGCGCGGCCTGCTCGACCGGCGAGGAGCCGTACACCATCGCCATGGTGCTGGCCGATTGCATGGGTGAGCACGCTTCGTGGGAGGTCTTTGCCAGCGATCTGAACAGCCGCGTGCTGAACGCCGCGCAGGCCGGGCGATTTGCCAACGGGCGCCTGTCCGAAGTGCCCACGAACTACCTGCGTCGTTATTGCCTGAAGGGCGTCGGCGCCCAGGACGGCCACTTCATCGTCGGCCCGGCGCTGCGCGCCAAGATGCGCTTCGCCCAACTGAATTTGAATCAGTCCCTACCGGATGTGGGGATGTTTGACGTAATCTTCCTGCGCAACGTCATGATCTATTTCGACCAGGACACCAAGCGCGAAGTGGTCGCGCGACTGGTCGAACGCCTCCACCCCGGTGGATGGCTCGTCGTCGGACACGCCGAATCCCTGCAGGGGCTGCATCGCGGCATGCAGTCGGTACAGCCGACGATCTATCGAAAAATCGCTTGAACATGCCGCAAGAAGGCTCGCAGGACATCAATCTCAACCCCGGCGATTTTTACTTCGGTGCCGCGCCCATCCGGCTGCGCACCTTGCTGGGGTCCTGCGTGGCCATCACCTTGTGGCACCCGCGTCTGCGTCTGGGCGGCATGTGCCATTTCGTGCTGCCGCGGCGGACCCGGCCGCGCACCGGCGCGCTCGACGGCCACTATGCCGACGAAGTGATGGACCTGTTCATGGCCCGTCTGCGCGCCACCGGCACCACGCCCGATCAATACCAGGCCAAGATCTTCGGCGGAGGCTCGATGTTCGAGCTGCCCGACACGGGACGCGCCGCGCCCACCGATGTCTTTGAAGTGGCGCAGAACAACGTGCAGTCGGCCCGCACGCTGCTGCGTCAGTATGGGTTTCCGGTGGTGGCGGAGCACCTCGGCGGCACCGGCCATCGCAACATCGTTTTCGATATCGGCAGCGGCGACGTCTGGGTGCGCCACGTCGACACCCAGCTCTGAGCATCGAGCGCGCCGCCCGGTTTGACGCCGTGCTGGCGGGCTCGCTATCATCGCCGCATGCCGCGCCTGCCGTTTTCCTTCGTCAGCTATTACGCCTACCGCACTTCTCGGCGGTAGGGATGCGCGCAACCCAGTCCGCCCGAGGCGGACTGGTCATGCCAACAGGCGGTCTTCCTCGGGCTTTTCGCCCCATCCTCTCAGGAGACCGCAGTGCCCCTCGATTCATCCGATCTGTTCCACGTACTCGAAGCGCGTGGCTTCATTCACCAATGCACCGACGCCGACGGCCTGCGCCGGGCGCTGGCCGCTGCGCGCGTGTCGACCTACCTGGGGTTCGACGCCACCGCCGACAGTCTGCACGTAGGCCACCTGCAGGGCCTGATGCTGATGCGCTGGCTGCAGCGCTTCGGCCATCGCCCGATCCTGCTCATCGGCGGCGCTACCACGCGCATCGGCGACCCGAGCTTTCGTGACAGCAGCCGACCGCTGCTGGACGAGGCCACCATCGCGCGCAACATCGCCGGCATCGGCAGTGCCTTCACGCGCTACCTGACCATGGGGGAGGGGCCGAGCGATGCCCGCGTGGTGAACAATGCCGATTGGCTCGACGGCCTCGGTTACCTCGAATTTCTCAACCGCGTCGGACGGCATTTCAGCGTGAACCGCCTGCTCGGTTTCGAGGCCATCCGATCGCGGCTGGAGCATTCACTGTCGTTCCAGGAGTTCGGTTACACCTTGCTGCAAGCGTTCGACTTCACCGAACTGGCGCGGCGCGAGGGTTGCACAGTGCAAGTGGGCGGCGCCGATCAGTGGGCCAACATCATCAACGGGGTGGAACTGTCGCGCCGCCAGGGCGGCCCGGCGCTGTTCGGCCTGACCATGCCGCTGCTGGTGAGCAGCGATGGCCGCAAGATGGGCAAGTCCGTGCATGGGGCGGTGTGGCTCAATGCCGAGCGGCTGGCGCCGTTCGATTTCTGGCAGTTCTGGCGCAACGCCGACGATGCCGACGTGGGGCGCTTTCTGGCCCTGTTCACCGAGCTGCCGCTGGACGAGGTGCGCCGCCTTGGCGCCTTGCAGGGCGCCGAATTGAACGAGGCCAAGATCGTGTTGGCCAACGAGGCCACGCGCCTGGCTCATGGTGATGCCGCGGCACGGGCGGCGGCGCGGGCGGCGCAGGGCAGTACGGAGGATGCCGAGGCCACGGCCGGCTTGCCGACGATCACACTGGATGCCGCGCGCCTGGAGGCCGGCGTGAGCCTGGCCGAACTGGCCGTCGAAGCCGGCCTGGCGGCCTCGCGCAGCGCCGCGCGGCGTCTGGCAGCGGGGG
>JASGFB010000085.1:0-21566 GCA_047605765.1 Rhodocyclaceae bacterium | reverse complement strand
CGCCGGGCAGGGGGGCCTCGCCGCCGTCGCGGATGCCATTGTTGCCCACCCCGGCACCTGTGCCGTTGTCGTTGAAGACCCTGCCGGAAATGGGGATCAGGTTCGGCGTGTTGGTCACGGTACACGTGACATTTGCCCCGCTCGGCAAGGCGGGCAGCGCGTAGCCCGGCGACATCGTATTGTAGGCAATCCCATTGGGCAGCCCAGTCAGCGCCATGCCGTCCTGACGAGTGCCGGTACAGCTGAGGGTAGCGGAATACAAGTTGAGCGTACTGGCACTGCCGGGCGCCATGCGCTCGACCAGCCTGTGCGGTTTGCCGGCGGGGACGGCGGTAGGGCCGGTCGTCCCGCTGCCGCTGATGACGGATGCGCCCGCGCCCGTCGTGGTGCTCTGCGTGGTGGCATTCATCACGTTGCCGGCGGCGTCGATGATGTCGACCATGAACTGATCGCTCGGGTCCACACGGCCACCAACGCCTATCGATTTATTAAAGGTCAGGATCACGGGGGGCGTCACGTCCACGATGCGGACGCGGCCGGTCAACTGCGTCGCGGCCGGCGTGTACTGTGGCGTGCCAACCAGGGTGTTGCTGCCACTGCCCCACGTACACGATGCGCCGCCTTCACCCCCTTCGCCGCCTTTGACGACCGGTACAGCGACCCCGACCCTGTACGTCCCCGCCTTGCCGCCCCCACCGCCGATGGCGGGCGCCGCGTAGCCGCCACCGCCCCCACCGCCCGCCCCACCCGGGGGAGGGGTGGTCCACAAGGCGGTCCAGGATTCGGCGCCCGCGCTGCCGTTACGGAACGATCCGACGCAGTCGTTCTTATTCGTTGTGAGTGTCGTCGCCGACAGCGTTCGGCCGTTCAACCCCGCAACCGCAGGATGGGTGCCGTCCCCCATCGCGCCACCGCCACCGCCACCACCGCCCGCGATCACACTGGCGTCCCCTATTATCACTAGAGAGCCGCCGCCCCCGCCACCGCCAGGGCTGCCTCCGCCGTTGCCCCACGAACCGCCCCCTTTGCCCCCTTCCCCAGCACCAAAATTGCCTTCACCACCGTCGCCGCTAATGGCTCTATTGCATACGACGGGCGAGATCGATACCGGGAAAGCCTGCGCGCCGCGGCCGCCCACCATGCCAGAGATATGTTCTCCCCCGAGAACATTCACCTCGACAACGATTTGTGCCCCTGGCGCGCCTGCTCCACCGTCTGTATGGCACCACCCGCCGTCGCCCCCGCCTCCGCCGATCGCCGTGATCCGGACACGGGTCACACCGATGGGGATTGGCGGACAGTAGATCGCGTCCACGGTGGTCTGGTCGCACAAAACGGTCTGCGCCTTGGCGTCCGGCATCGCAACCAGGGATATCAGCAGCAGCGCGGCGCCCAGTACCACGCGCCAAACGCGTGGCGCCTGACGCGCCCTGGTGCTTATCGCTTTTTTGGGGGGGTGGGTGACACAAACAGACATTCCGACCAATCAATTCACCGCGCATGGCGCATGGGGCGTTCATCCGAAGCCCCGCTCCCACTTTTCGAGGGAATCCCGCATGCCATTCGCACTACGGGACAGCCCCCGATTCGAGGTCGTTACCCCGTGCGTCTTCACATGGCTTTTGAGCGTGGTTCAAATCGGCATGCCAAGAGCATGGATGCCGCAAACTGAGCCAGAGCGCGGATTGTGACCTTGTGACAGAACCTGTCTTTGATCTGAGCGCAACGCACGCCGGAAGGCGAAAGAGCCTACGCAAGACGAGAGTCGTCGCGACGCCATTCGGAATTTGGCCACCGGCACGCCGAAGACGCCCTGCGACCCTGCTTGGATGAGCCTTCTTTGGGCGCGCAAGGCAGACACAGGTGGCTATAATCCCCGAGGCACCTTCCTTGATGGACCGCGCGACACATGCCACGCCCCGTCGTCTCGAAGATCACCCGTCTGCGCCCCGCCACCTGGCTGTGCGCGGCCGCCTGCACGATGCTGTGGGCCTGCGGCACTGCGCCGGTGGCCAAGCACATCAATGGTCAGCCTTTTTCATCCGGCGAACTGGCGCAGAGCGACGCCAATCGCGTCGCCAACCTGGCCATGCGCGACAACCTGGCCAGCCTGTCGCAGATTCTCGACAAACTCTACAAACGCAATCCGGCGTATTGGCGCAAAACCAGCACGATGTCGGCGGAGGACGCGCGCAATCGCGTCATGAACGCCATCCGCGCGGCCACGCCGCTGCCGGAGGTGGCGCGCACTTCGGTGGCGGCGCTGCCGCTGGCCTTCGATCCGGCCTTCGAGGGCGATCGCCCCGGCACCCTCGTGTATGCGCTGGGCACCATGCTGATGGAACTGTATGGAGGGCGCACCGAGCTGTACCTGGTGCACGGGCTCGACGCGCAGCGCGTGGCCAACGCGTCGCACAACGTGGAAGTGGCTGTGTGGATGCTGTCGACCAAGCGCGATGCGCAGGGCCGGCTGCTGATGCTGTCCAACGAGATCGGCCCGGAGGCACGCAACCTGTCGTTCGAACGCGAGTTCGGGCGCATCATGGCGCGCCTCGAACTGGTGGCCGAGATGTCGGACGAAAAATACCGCCGCTCGGCGATCAGCTACATGCAGGGCATGCTGGGCGCCCCGCTGCTGCAGTTCATCCCACTCGGGACGGTCACCGCCGCCGCGCAATAGCGGCGCGCCTCAGAAGCTGCGGCTGCCGCCCGCGGCGGGCACGCTCCAGGGCAGTTCGGTCTCGCCCTTGCGGTCGAAGGGAATGCGGCCGTAATCGCGCGACACCACCTCGCCCTTGATGCGGTACGGCACCTTGCCGTCGCCATCCACCAGGGACGGTAGCTTTTGCAGGAGCGAGATGAGTTGCGCGGTGCCGTCCACATCGACCACGGTGTCGCTCAGGCGCGCCAGCGTCACCGCCTGCCCGGTGGCGCCGCGTGCGAAACGCTGACCGGCGATTTCGAGTTCAAAGGTGAGGCCGTCGACGGCCAGATCCTTGTCGTTGGGGTTGAGCACCCGCAGGCTGAGGGTGAAGCGCTGTTCGAGGAGGTTGCCGCCCTTGATGTGGATGTCGGACAGGGACACTTCCGGCGACTTCAACCCGTACAGGCTGGCACATGCCGCCAGCAGCAGGGCCAGTGCCGGCGCGGCCCCGCGCCGCCACATGCCGGACGCATGGCGCGCGGGCGCCCCGCTGCGCGCGACACGACCACGCCAGACCCGGCCAAGCGCCCCCAGGATCATCTGTGCGCGCTGCATGGAGATTCCTTTCTGCAAGACGATGCAATCACGAATCGCATGCCCCCTCGCGGCCATGCGCATTTAGAAGTACGCTGTGGGTTCCCCCAACACAGCGTGCGATCCGCCATGAAATACGCCTCGATCATCAAGGAAATCGGCCGTGGTGCCAAGGGCGCCAAAGGGCTGAGCCGCGACGCGGCACAGCAGTTGTTCGGACACATGCTCGACGGCGAGGTGCCCGACATGGAACTGGGCGCGGTGCTGCTGGCCATGCGCATCAAGGGTGAGGACGCCGAAGAGCTGGCCGGGTTCAAGGCCGCGCTGGATGCGCGCACCCACCCCGTGGCCGTGCCGCACGGGCCGCGCTGCGTGGTGCTGCCCACCTACAACGGCGCGCGCAAGCAGGCCAACCTGATGCCCCTGGTGGCGATTCTGCTGGCGCGCCAGGGCGTGCCGGTGCTGATCCAGGGGCGCCATGATTTCGACTCGCGGGTCAGCCCGTTCGACCTGCTCGCCGCGCTCAACCTGCGCGCGGCCTCGTCGGTCGAAGCGGCCGAAAACCAACTGTCGTCGCGCGGCATCGCCTGCCTGGGGGTGCCGCAACTGTCGCTGGGCCTGGATCGCCTGCTGGCGCTGCGCCCGCGCCTGGGCGTGCGCAACAGCAGCCACACGCTGGCCAAGCTGCTCGACCCGTGCCCGGGGCGCAGCGTGCGCGTGGTGGCGGTGACCCACCCGGCGTATATCGATGTCATGGAACAGGTGCTGGCGGCCGAGGGGGCCCATGCCCTGCTGATGCGCGGTACCGAGGGCGAGGCCTATGCCAGCCCGCGCCGCCGCCCGCGCCTGTTGGGTTTTGCGCAAGGCGCCCGGCGCGTGCTTTTCGAGCAGGCGGCCGGTGACGGCGACGGCGGCTTCGAAGAAGCCTGCGACGTCGAACGCAATGCGGCCGTCATCGAGGACATGCTGCACGGCAGACAGCCGATCCCGCAACCGGTCCAGGATCAGGTCGACGCCCTGGCGAGCCTGGCACGGGAAGCCTGATGGCTTTCGAACACGACTGGACGCTGACGCCCAAGGAAGCCATCGCGCTGCAAAAGGACGTCGCCCGGCGCGTGGTGCGCCAAGACGAACTCGGCCCGGTGCGCACGGTGGCCGGCGTCGACGTGGGGTTTGAACAGGGTGGCGCCGTCACGCGCGCGGCCATCGCGGTGCTGAGCTTCCCCGCGCTGCAATTGGTCGACCGTGCGGTGGCCCGGCGGCCGACGAGCTTTCCGTATGTGCCGGGCCTGCTGTCGTTCCGCGAGATCCCGGCGATCCTGGAAGCCCTCGCCGCGCTGTCCACGCCCATCGATCTGGCCCTGGTCGACGGTCAGGGCATCGCCCACCCGCGCCGCTGCGGCATCGCCAGCCACCTGGGCGTAGTCACCGATCTGCCCACCATCGGCGTGGGCAAGTCGCGCCTGACCGGTACGCATGCCGAGCCGCCGCAGGTGCGCGGCCAGTGGGTGCCGCTGATGGACCGCGGCGAACTCATTGGCGCGGTGTTGCGCAATCGCGTCAACTGCCTGCCGCTGTTCATCTCGGGCGGGCACAAGGTGTCGCTGCCCACCGCCCTGCATTGGGTGGCGGCATGCACCACGCGCTATCGCCTGCCGGAGACAACCCGCTGGGCCCACAAGCTGGCCTCGGGGCCGGCCATCGACTGAAAAGCAAAACGCCCGCGCCATGACGGCAGCGGGCGCTCGAAAGCGAAGGCCGGCGAGGTTCAGCTCGCTGCCGATGCGGCCGATGCGGCCGATGCCAGCAGACGCTGGCGCAGCGCGTTGCCGTTGATCACGCGGGTGAGCTTGTCGGCGTACGAAGGATCGGTCGCGTAGCCGCCCGCCTGCAGGGCGCGCGCGAAGCCGGCGGCGTCCGTCTTGCCGTTGACGTTGGCATAGCGCGGCGACTGGCCGATGAGCTTGGCGTAATCCTGGAAGGCTTCGTCGTACGAGTCGTAGGCGCGGAAGCGTTCGACACGTACGGTGCGCTGGCCGTTTTCGTATTCGACCGTGCGCGCTTCCACCACTTTGCCGGTCCAACTGCTACCGGCCTTGATGTTGAAGAGGTTGTAGCTGGGCGTACCGTCGGCGGCACGGATCTGCGATTTGCCCCAGCCTGTTTCGAGCGCGGCCTGCCCGACCAGGAAGTGCGCCGGCACGCCCAGCGCCTTGGCGGCCTTTTCGGCCTGCGGCCAGGTTTGATCGACGAAGGATTGCGGCGTGCTGGGCACCTTGTTGCTCGCTGCGCCCGGCGCATTGACGGTCTTGCCCGCGTTGATGCCGGCACCCTGCGCGCCGTTGCGCTGCGAGTAGGCGCGCGCGGCGTCCAGCGACAACGGAATGCCGCCGGTGCTTTCGTTGACCACCGAATCCGGCGCCACGCCCTGCAGGCTCATCTGCTTGACCATCATGTCGGCCAGCCCGACGCCACCGCGCTGCGACATCATGGTGGCCAGTTGCTGGTCGTACATGCCGCGATAGAACTTGGTGGCCTCGCTGCTCATCGGATCGTTGTCGGGCGTGGCATCCCGCATCGACTTGAGCATGTTCTGCAGGAACAAGGCCTCGAACTGCTGGGCGGCGCCCTTGATGGCCTCGGGCGAATTGTCCTTGGACAAGCGCTTGAGGTTGGCGAAGCTGTTCGGGTCGAGGCTGTTGATCTGGTCGAGCATGACGAATGCCTACTAGATGACTTCGAGGTCCGCGCGCAGAGCGCCCGCCGATTTCATGGCCTGCAGAATGTTGATCAGGTCCAGGGGGGTGGCGCCGACAGCATTGAGCGCCTTGATGACGTCGGCCAGGTTGGTGCCCGCCTTCATGCGCACCAAGTTGCCCGCGCCCTGCTTGACGTCGATCTGCGTATTGGCCGTCACCACCGTGTTGCCACCCGCCAGCGCATTGGGCTGGCTGACCTGCGGCGTCGAATCGATCGACACCGACAGATTGCCGTGCGCCACGGCGCATTCCTGCAAGGTCACGGCCTGGTTCATCACCACCGAACCAGACCGCGAATTGACGATGACCTTGGCGGCGCCGACCAGCGGCGTGACGTCGAGGTTTTCGATGCGGCCGAGAAAGGCCACGCGCTCGTTCGGCGCGGCCGGCGCACGCACCTGAATGCGGCGCGCATCGAGCGCCCAGGCAGTGTCGGCGCTGGAGGCGCGATTGATGGCTTCGACCACGCGCTGGGCGGTGCCGAAGTCGGACGACGCCAGTTCATACACGATCGAATCGGTGTCGCCCACCGGCATCGGCACGGCGCGTTCGACGGTGGCGCCGCCCGGAATGCGTCCGGCGGAAAGATGGTTGATGGTGACGCTGGAGCCACCGGCCTGTGCACCGGCGCCGCCCACGATCATGTTGCCCTGAGCCATGGCGTAGACCTGGCCGTCGGCGCCCTTGAGGGGCGTCATCAGCAAGGTGCCGCCACGCAGGCTCTTGGCATTGCCCAGCGAAGCGACGGTGATGTCGAATTGCTGACCCGGCTGCGCGAAGGGCGGCAGGGTCATGGTGACCAGCACGGCGGCCACGTTCTTGAGCTGCATGTTGGTGCCGGTCGGCACCGTCACGCCCAGGTTGCCCAGCATGTTGGTCAGGCTCTGCACCGTGAAGGGCGCCTGCGAGGTCTGGTCACCCGTACCGTCCAGGCCCACCACCAGGCCGTAACCGATGAGCTGGTTGTTGCGCACGCCGGCCACCGAGGCCAGATCCTTGATGCGTTCGGCATTGACGGTGGTGGATACCATCAGCGCCAGCACGCACAGCATCGGCATCGGCGAGAACACGAAGGAGGCGGTCCTGCCGACCCACTGCATCCACAGCGGCGCCGGCGGCTTGCAACGCGAACGATTGGCGTACATGTCTGTTTTCCTGGCTCAGAACGGCATCACGTTCATGAAGAAGCGCTGGGCCCAGCCCATGGTCTGCGCTTCGTCGATGTAGCCGCTGGCCTTGTATTCGATACGGGCGTCGGCGACCTGCGTGGACTGCACCGTGTTGGTGGTGGTCACGTTGGCCGGATTGACCACGCCCGAGAAACGGATGAATTCGTTGCCCTGGTTGATCGCCACCTGCTTCTCGCCGGCCACGATCAGGTTGCCGTTGGGGTACACCTCGATCACCGTCACCGTGATGGTGCCGGTGAAGTCGTTCTTGGCGGCCGCGCCGCCCTTGCCCGAAAAGGTGTTGTCGCCACTGCCGTCGACCGACAGACCGGCGAGGAACTTGCCCGGTACGCCGCTGATGTTGGGGATCGACGCCGACAGGGTAGAAGCCTTGGTGGCGGACGAGTTGGAATTTTTGCTGGCGCTGGTCTTCTCCACCAGGTTCACCGTGATGATGTCGCCGATCTGGCGTGCGCGGCGATCCTCGAACAGCGGGCGGACGGCGATGGTCTGGTAGATGGCGCCGTTGTTGGGCGCCGTCGACAAGGGAGCCGGCCGTGCCGTCATCGGTTGCTGAATGTTGGTGGGCGGGGTGGTCATGCAGGCCGACAGCGTGGCCGCCAACACCACCAGACCCGACAAGCGAAGTGCGCGCATCGCCAGCTCCTTGCTCTTACAGTTGGGTCAGGCGGCCAAGCATCGAATCGGCCGTCTGCACCACGCGGGAATTCAATTCGTAGGCACGCTGCGTCTGGATCATGCTGACCAGCTCTTCGGCCACATTGACGTTGGAGGTTTCCACGTACGCCTGGTTGAGCACGCCGGCGCCGTTCAGGCCCGGGGTGGTCGCCGTCGGCGTTCCGCTGGAGGCGGTCTCCAGGTAGAGGTTTTCGCCCACGCTCTGCAGGCCGCCGGTGTTGATGAAGGTGGCGATCTGGATCACCCCGACCTGCGAAGCGGCAGTCTGGCCCGGCTGGGTCACGCTCACCGTGCCGTCCTTGCCGATGGTGATGGTCAGCGCATCCTGCGGAATGGTGATGGCGGGCTGGATCTGGTAGCCGCTGGCGGTGACGAGCTGGCCGTTGGCGTCCTTCTGGAACGAGCCGTCACGCGTGTAGGCGGTGGTGCCGTCGGGCAGCGACACCTGGAAGAAGCCTTCGCCGTTGATGGCTACGTCCAGGGCGTTGTCGGTCTTCTGCAGGTTGCCCTGCGTCTGGATGCGTTCGGTGGTCACCGGGCGCACACCGCTCCCCATTTGCAGGCTCGACGGGATGGTCGTCTGCTGGGTGGAGTTGGCGCCCGCCTGGCGGAAGGTCTGATACAACAGATCTTCAAAGACTGCGCGCGCACGCTTGAAACCGTTCGTGCTGACGTTCGCCAGGTTGTTCGAAATGGTGTCCAGTTGGGTTTGTTGCGCGTCCAGGCCGGTACGTGCGACCCACAGTGCTCTGATCATGGGGATTCCTCCTGCTGCTGTGTTGCCAGATTAGCGCCGGCTCGACGCGTCCATTGCTTCGATTAGAGGGTGTATTTGGGGCCTTACTTCGCCCGCCCGGCCAGGGCGGTCTTTTCAGGCCTTTACGCATGGGTGCGATGCATTTGTTTGCATCTTGGTCGCACGTCGGTGCATGCGTTTGCGTTTCTCACCCATGAATTCATGCGAGGGCCGGGTCACGCTCCGGCGGGCGGATCGCGGCCGGCGCGCGAGCGCGCGCCGCGACGATCAGGTACGCGTCAGGATCTGGGTGGCGGCGCGATCGTCGTCCTGCGCCGTCTGCAACAGCTTGGTGTGCATTTCGTAGTGACGTTGCAGCGAGATCATGCGCACCATTTCTTCGACCATGCTGACGTTGCTGCCTTCGAGCGCGCCCCCCACGGTACGCACCGATTCATCCACCGCCGCCGGGCCGTTGGTGACGCGGAACAAACCGTCGTCACTGCGCTTGATGTCGCCGACCGCCGGATTCACCAACTTCAGACGCCCCACCGCGTTGGCGGCGTTGAGCGTGCCGCCGCGCGGAGTGGCGGTCAGGGTGCCGTCGCCGCCCACTTCGATGGCGTTGTCCGGCGGCAGCGTGATGGGGTTGCCGCCATCGTCGAGCACTTCCAGGCCGCCGCGCGTGCGCAGCACGCCATTGGGGTCGACCGTGAAGCTGCCGTCGCGCGTGTAGGCTTCCGAGCCATCCTTGGCGCGCACCGCGAACCAGCCATCGCCCTGGATCGCCATGTCGAGCGAACGGCCGGTCTGCATCAGCGGCGCTGCCGACAGATCGGCGCCGGCGGTGACTTCGGCGACGAAGGCGCGCGAAGGCAACGCTTCGCTGTGCACCGGCACCGCCCGCAGGCGGTTCATTTCGGCGCGAAAGCCAGTGGTCGACACGTTGGCCAGGTTGTTGGCCACCGAAGCCTGCTGGCTCATGGTGGCCTTGGCTCCGGTCATGGCGGTGTAGATGAGCTTGTCCATGGGTCGCCTGCCTCGTTATGCCTGGAGCCGGTTCATCAACGCAGGTTCACCAGCGTCTGCATGATCTGGTCTTGCGTCTTGATCGATTGCGCGTTGGCCTGGTAGTTGCGCTGCTGGGTAATCATGTTCACCAGCTCGGCGGTCAGATCGACGTTCGACTCTTCCACCGCACCGGCCTGCAGCTTGCCCATGCTGCCGGAGTTGGGCGCGCCCACCAGCGGCTGGCCGGAGTCGGGCGATTCGGCCCAGTTGTTGTTGCCCATCGAGATCAGGCCGTTGGCGTTGGCGAAATTGGCCAGCACGACCTGACCGAGATTGCGCGATTGACCATTGCTGTAGCGGCCTTGCACGGTGCCGTCGGAGCCCACGGTGATGCCGGACAGGCGGCCGGAGGCGTAGCCGTCCTGCTCCTGCCGGTTGACCGAGAAGGTGCCGCCGTACTGCGTGCTGCCGGTCAGATCCAGTTGCATGCCGGCGGCGCCGCCGATGGGCGTCTGCGCACCGGTGCTGACGGTCAGGCCGTTGAGCGTGATCGGCATGCCCGAGGTGAGCTGGCCGGCGGTGTCGAAGGTCAGCGTGCCGCTGGCGGCGGTAGCGCCACCATCGAGCTGGGTATACATGTTCCAGTTGGCGCTGGAGGTCTTGGCGAAGTACATCGTCAAGATGTGCGAATTGCCCAGGCTGTCGTACACGCTCACCGAGGTCGAGGACGTGTAGGTGGTCGGATCATTGACGTCGAAAGCCGCCGTGATGGGGTTCTTGGTCGAATCCAGGTTAAGGCCCATCTCGACCTTGGCGGTTTCCTTCGGCAACAGATCGGCGGTGTCGACGTACAGCGGCTGCGGCGTGGCGGGCAGGATGTTGCCCGTCGCATCGGCCGGGTAGCCGGTCAGCTTGAGGCCCTGGGCATTGACGATGTAGCCGGACTTGTTGATTTCGAACTGGCCGTTACGGGTGTAGACCAGCGAGCCTTCGCTGGACATGCGGAAGAAACCCGCACCGTTGATGGCCACGTCCAGCGGGTTGTCCGTCGGCGTGATGTTGCCCTGGGTGAATTGCTGCGTCACCGCCGCCACCGACGTGCCGATACCGATCTGCACACCCGCTGCCGAGCCGTTGAGGGCGGCGGCATACACGTCGGCGAACTGGGCATTGGACTGCTTGAAGCCCACGTTGCTGGCGTTGGAGACGTTGTTGCTGATGACATCGAGCGCTTTGGACGCCGCGTTCAAGCCACTGAGGCCCTGTTGGAATGCCATGGTCTGTAACCTCTAGATCAGAGAATGCGCTTGATGTCGTTCATTGAAAGTTGGCCGAAGCGCCCGACTTCCACTTCCAAGGTTCCGTCGGCCTTCTTGCCCACGGACAATACGGAGGCCAGCTCCAGGGCCGTCGGCGTGACGGACTTGCCGTCGGCCAGGGCGCTGACCTTGATGGTGTAGGTGCCGTCGGCCAGTTGCGTGCCGTCGGCCTTCTTGCCATCCCAGATAAATTCGTTGGACCCGGCCCCCAGCTCACCCAGCGCCAGCTCGGCGACCTTGGTGCCGTCCTTGTCGTACACCGTGACGGTGGCGCTGTCGACCGCCTTCGGCAGTTCGATGCCGCCCACGGCGACGCCGCTGGAGAGCTTGAGCTGCGAGCCTTCGACCAGCACCTGGTGGCCGATCAGGGCCGCCGCCTGGTAGGTCTCGTTCGACTGGAACGAAGACAGCATGGTGGTCAGCTGCTTGTTGAGCTTTTCGATGCCATCGACGGTGCTGATCTGCGCCAGTTGCGAGGTGGTCTGCGCGTTGTCGAGCGGGTTCAGCGGATCCTGGTTCTTCAACTGCGCGGTGAGCAGGGCCAGAAAATCCATCTGGATGCGCTCGGCGCTCTTGTCCGCGGAAGACGAACTACTTGTGCTCGACGTGCTCTTGGTGCCGTTGAGCTGGCTGTAGATGTCTTGCGTGGCAGAGTTGTTGGTGACCGACGAGGTGCTTGCCATGTTAGTGCTCCGTTGAATTCAGTGACCCGACGCGACCGGATCAACCCTGCCCAATGGTGAGAGTCTTCTGCATCAACGTCTTGGCGGTGTTCATCACTTCGACGTTGTTCTGGTAATTGCGCGAGGCCGAGATCATGTTGGTCATCTCTTCGACCACATCGACGTTCGGCATGGCGACGTAGCCGTTTTCGTCGGCCTGCGGATTCTTGGGGTCGTAGGTCATGCGCAGCGGCGCGGCGCTTTCGACGACGCCATTGACGCGCACACCCTGCGAGTAGTTGTCGCCCATCTGCTGTGCCTGGAAGATCACTTCCTTGGCGCGGTACGGCTGGCCGTCCGGGCCCGACACGCTGTCGGCGTTGGCCAGGTTGCTGGCCGTGGTGTTCAGACGCACCGACTGCGCGGTCAGCGCCGAGCCGGCGATCTGGAAGACTTTCATCATGCTCATGCCATCACTCCTTCACGTGCTCACTGACCGGAGACCGCTTGCTGCATGGTCTTGAAGATGCCGTTGATGAACGTCACGTTGGCCTCGTACTGCGTGGCGTTTTCCGTGAAGTTGGCACGCTCGATGTCCATGTCGACCGTGTTGCCGTCGACGCTTGACTGCGTTTCGGTGCGGTACTTCATGCTGGCGTCGCCGACGCCGCCGGCGGCCGTACCGCCGATGTGGCCGGCCGCCGTGGTCGCCATCGCCAGGGGCTGCCCCTGACCTTTCATGGCGCCTCCCAGGGCGGCGGCGAAATCCATGTCGCGGGCCTTGTAGTTGGGCGTGTCGGCGTTGGCGATGTTCGAAGCGAGCACTTCCTGGCGTTGGGCACGCAGGTTCAGGGCGGTTTGCTGAAACCGCAGCGCATCGTCCAGTTTGTTCATGCTGTATCTCCCAGGGCTTCGAGCCCGCCTGCGTCGCCCATTGCGACTTGCCACGACGGAGTCATTGCACCTTCTGTGCCAGCATCCTAACGACGCGCCTGGCCTGTCATTGGGCAGAAAAGACGGGGGAAAAGGCGGCAATCACACACCGCCAGCCGGCAAAGGTGGCGTGTGCGGCAAATGATGGCGGCAATGTTTGCCGCCCAAGGCCGGGTAAGCGGCCACAAAGCGCCTCAGCTTTGCGCATCCCCGCCTCGCGCGAGGGTGTTCAATAGCGGCCACTGCTCGAAGTGAGGTGCTCCCATGTTCCGCCGCCCGTTCATCGCCATCGCCGCCGTGTGCTGCGCCCAGGCCGCCCTGGCCCAAGGCCCGGTCGACGTGGCGCGCCAGACCATCGAGCAATTCCTGATCCGCCAGACTCAGGACATCGAAGGCCGTGTCAGCGTGGACGTGGGCCGCATCGTGGACAGCCCGACGGTACAGTCGTGCACCGCCTGGGAGGCCTTTCTGCCCCAGGGGGCGCGCATCTGGAAGACGGTGACGGTCGGCCTGCGCTGCACGCGGGGGGGCACGGCTTCGCTGTTCGTGCCGACCAAGGTACGCATCGACGGGCCTTACGTGGTCATGTCGCGGCCGGTCTCGGGCGGCCAGGTGATCGGCCCTGACGATCTGTCGGTGGTACAGGGCGAAGTCACCGCCCAGCCCCAGGATGTCATCACGCGCCCCGAGCAGGCGGTCGGCCAGACGGCGCGTCAGGCGCTGTCGGACAAGCAGGCGCTGCGCGCCTCGGCGCTCAAGAGCGAGGCGGCCGTGCAGGCTGGGCAGACGGTCAAGGTGGTGACGCAGGGCGACGGTTTTTCGGTGGTCAACGAAGGGCGGGCGCTGAACACCGCTGCCATTGGCCAGATCGCCCGCGTACGTCTGGACAGCGGGCGGGTGCTGAATGGCGTGGCCCGCGAGGGCGGCATCGTCGGTATCGCCATGGACTGAGCCTGGGCACGCCGCTTTTGCTATCGTGCGCGCTTCTCCACTGCGAAGCCGCCGCATGCGCACCGCCGCCCCACTCCGTTTGATTGCCGTTTTCGAAGCTGCCAAGGGTGCCGTGGTCCTGGCCGCAGGATGTGGGCTGCTGGCGCTGGTCCACCATGATTTGCAGGCGATTGCCGAACGCTTGGTGCGGCATTCGCACCTCAATCCGGCCAGTCATTACCCGCGCATTTTCATCGACGCGGCCGCCCATGCCTCGCAGCAGAATCTGTGGATGCTGGCGGCCCTGGCGGCGCTGTATACGGCATTGCGTTTCGTCGAGGCCTACGGGCTATGGTTTGCCCGCCGCTGGGCCGAATGGCTGGCCGCACTGAGCGGCGGCGTGTACGTGCCGATCGAGCTGTATGAGTTCGTCCGCCGGCCACATGCCCTTCAGGCCATCATCCTGGTCGCCAACCTGTTGGTGGTGGCCTATCTGTCGCGTGCGCTGTGGCAGGGCCGCCGCCACGCCGATTAGGCCACCCCGGTGTCAGCCGCCGGCTGCGCCCTCACCACAGACATCCTGCCGCATGGCGGCTTCGACCTCACCTTGCGTGCCCCCCAACGCCCGCAGCAGCACCAGCTTGGCGTAAGCCGCCATGGGCGTCATGATGCCCCCACTGATCACCCCTGCCCCTGACAGCCCGGCGCCGGTGGCGTACTCGCCCAGACGCACACCACCGCTGAGCGCCTGCGTCACGGCCACCATGACGACGCCGCGCGCATGGGCGGCGCGCAGCGCCCCCAGAAACGCCGCGTCACTCGGACCATTGCCGACACCGTAGGTCAGCAACACCAGACCCCTCAGGTTTGGGGCCAGGATGGCCGATAGTGTGTCCACGGATACGCCCGGATACAGTCCCAGGCAGGCGACGTCCGCCCCGGCCAGGCCGGCTGAGGCACGCGCGACGAGTTCGTCGCCCGGCCATGGCGCCCGGCCCGTGGCAGGCGCCGGGCCGAACGCGGCAAAGGCCCGGTCGGCGGCCGCATCGATCTTGATGACACGGCTGCCCGGCAACAGGGCGCCGCCAAAGGCCACGTACACGCCAGCCTCGGCACCCGCCGCGCCGAGCAAGGCCTGGCTCAGGTTGGCGGGGGCATCCGAGGCGGGTGCGGCAAGCGGACGCTGCGAGCCGGTCAGCACGATGGGTTTGCTCAATCCGGCAAACAGATACGACAATGCGGCTGCCGTCCAGGCCAGAGTGTCGGTGCCGTGCAGGATCACGAAGCCGTCGTACTGCTCGCGCACGGCATGCACGTTGCGCGCGATGGCGAGCCAATCGGCCGGACGCATGTTGGCGCTGTCGAGCGGCGTGTCAAGGCAGGTCAGATGCCAGACAATGTCGGTGCCGGCCAGGGCCCCGCCGGCGAATGCGGGCAGACTGCCCAGAAGGGCGCCAAAGGCGGTGCCGTCCATGGGCCGCAGTGGGTTGCCGGCGCTACCGATGGTGCCGCCGGTATAGAGGACGTAGAGTCTGGTCATAGCATGCAAGGTTGAAGATTGCCTGACACCATTCGGGCAGGTCGTCAAGTCAGAAAAACTCTAAAGTTTTGTATATTGCCGCCGTAACAATGATCATGAAGGCTGCGGAGGCCGACCATAACGGGCATGGTATCGAAGCGCCCGCAGATACAAGAAGGGAAACGCCGTGAAAATCGACAACAACGTCAAGACGACGAGCACATCCGCCAGCGAGAGCAGCGGCAAGGCACGCGCCAAGACTGAAACGGCATCGACCGCCGGCGCAACCGGCGCGGGCACGACAGTCGAACTGTCGTCCCTGTCGGGCAGCCTGTCCAAGCTGGAATCGGCCATCGGCCAGACGCCCGAAGTGGACAGCGCCCGTGTGGGTGAGATCAAGCAAGCCATCTCCGAAGGCCGTTTCTCGGTGAACTCCGAGAAAGTAGCCGACGGCCTCATCGACAGCGTGCGGCAGATGCTGGCCGCCCAGCCCCGTGCGGTCTAAGGCGTGAATCCAGACCTCGCGATGCTCCGCACGCGCCTGACGTCGCTGGTGGCGGCGGAGACGGCGCAGATGCAGGACTTCATCGCGGTCCTGCAGCAGGAGCGCGAGGTACTGGGACAGGCCGACGTCGAACCTTTGTTCGCGCTGGCCGAACGCAAGACACAGATCGCCCGCCAATTGCAGCAATTCACCGCCGCCCGCGCGGCGCTGATCGCCCAGGCGGGCCTGCAACACAATCGGCAAGGCATCGAGGCGTTGCTCGGCGAAGCCGGCAAAGACGCCTGGCAAGTCTTCGTAACCACCGCCGAAGAAGCCCAGCAGCTGAACCAGGACAACGGCCTGCGCATCGGCGAGCGGCTCAAGAACAATCACCAGGCACTCACGGTGCTGATGTCCTCGTCCGATCAGCCGACGGTCTACGGCGCCGACGGCATGGCGCGCACGCGTCCCGGCTCGCGGCATTTCGGCAGCTTCTGAGCGGCCAACGCCAGTCGGCCCCTCTGCCGCACAGGCCGGCGCCACGCTACACTTGGCGGGCTTTTGACAGTCCGCTTTCCCATGACCAAAGTTCTGCTTTTCCTGCTCGCGCTGGCGGCCATCTATTACTGGCGCAAAACGCTGTCGCGCAATGAAGCGCCGCGCGACGATGCGCGTGCATCGCAGCGCACGCGGCAAGCCACGCCAGCGCGCGCCGAAGCCATGCAAGCCTGTGCTCATTGCGGCGTGCTGGTGCCTCACAGCGAAGGCGTCTCCACGCAGCAGCACTTTTTCTGCTCTCCCGAACACGCCCGCCTCGGCCCCGCCTCCCACTCATGAGCCCCGGCGCCGCCCTGCGGCATGAGTCGTCGCGGACCGTTTCGATCCGCTACTTCAATCTCTACCGCATCGTCCTGGCGAGCGCGTTCGCCATTTTCGGGGGCTTCTCCAATCTGGGCGACGCCGCCCCCGAACTGTTCCGCGCCCTGGTGGCGCTGTACTGGCTGCTGGCTGTGGCTTTCGCGGCCCTGCCGGGCAACCGCCAGACCAGCAACCGCATGCTGGCCCTGCAGGTGTCGGTCGACATCTTCGTCCTCACCGCTTTCATGTTCCTGTCGGGGGGCGCGCGCAGCGGCATCCCCTATCTGATGATGGTGACCATTGCCGGCGCCTGCCTGGTGAGCGAAGGGCGCATGGTGCTGGGCTTCGCCGCCCTGGCGACGCTGGCGGTGCTGTTCGAGCAGTCGATGCGGATGCTGGCGGGCTTCAGCCTGATGGAGGACTTCACGCGCTCGGGCATGAGTTGCGCCGGCTTCTTCGCCGTCGCCCTGCTCTCTCGCCTGCTGGCGCGGCGCGCCCTCGCCAACGAAGAGCTGGCACGCCGGCGTGGCGCCGACCTGGCGCGGCAAGTGCGCGTCAACGCCCGCATCATCGAAGACATGCTCGACGGCGTGGTGGTGATCGACGAGGCCGGCCAGGTGCGGCAATTCAATCCAGGGGCCGTCGAATTGCTCGGCGCCGCCCTGCGCGAGGCGCGGCCGCTCGTCGCCTGCTCGCCCACCCTGGCACAACTGGCGGACAGCCACCCCGCCGGCAGCGGACAACTGACGGTATTCGTCAGCGAGGCGGCCGGCCGCACCTTGCGCCTGCGGGTGGCCGAGGCCGGCACCGATCGCGTGCTGTACCTCGAAGACCTCGACCGCGTGCAGGCGCAGGCTCAGCAGATCAAGCTGGCGGCGTTGGGCCGCCTGACGGCGAATATCGCCCACGAGATCCGTAATCCGTTATCTTCCATCACCCATGCCTCCGATCTGCTCGCCGAGGAAAAGCGCGGCGACGTTCAGTTGCGCCTGCTGCGGATCGTGCGCGAGAATGCCGCGCGCATAGAACGCATGGTCAAGGACGTGCTGGAACTGGGGCGGCGTGATCGCGCCACCACCGAAGCGCTGGAGATGAGCGGCTTCCTGCGCGCGTTCATGGACGATTTCTGTCTGCCCATGCCAACAGCGCGCCAGATGGTGCGCGTGCGCTGCGAAGCGGGTCAGCGCGTGCTATTCGACCGGGTCCATCTGCACCAGGTGCTGACCAATCTGGTCACCAACGCATTGCGCTACTGCAGCAAGCAAGACGGCGCGGTGCGCGTGGAGGTGCGTGCCGAGGAAGGCAAGGTACTCATCGCGGTGAGCGACGACGGCCCCGGCATCCACCCGTCCGAACGCAACAAGGTATTCGAACCGTTTTTCACGTCCGACCCGAAGGGCACCGGACTGGGGCTGTACATTGCCCGCGAATTGAGCGAAGCGAACGAAGCACGCCTGACGCTGGCCGACAGCGAACACGGCGCGCATTTCCATCTTTCCGCCAGGAGTGCGACATGAACCAAGCCGACGCAGAACGCCGTGCTCGCGGACGCGGCGCCGATATTCTGGTCGTGGATGACGAGGAAGACATCCGCGAACTGATCGAGCTGTCGCTGACGCGCATGGGTTTGGGCGCCGATACGGCGGGCACCGTCGGCGAAGCCCTCGAACGGCTGTCGTCCAAGCGTTATCGGCTGTGCCTGACCGACATGCGCCTGCCCGACGGCGACGGCCTGCAGGTCGTGCGGCATATCGCCTCACGCGGCATGGACGTACCGGTCGCCGTCATCACTGCCCACGGCAGCACCGACAACGCCGTGGCCGCGCTCAAGGCCGGCGCCTTCGATTATCTTTCCAAGCCGGTGTCGCTCGACCAGTTGCGGGCGCTGGTCAAGTCGGCACTCGACGTGCCGGACGAACACCCGGAGGACAGCCCCGCCCACGCCCAACTGATCGGCGATTCGCCGGCCATGCAGCAGGTGCGCAGCATGGTCGAACGGCTGGCGCGCAGCCAGGCGCCGGTGTATGTGTCGGGCGAGTCGGGCAGCGGCAAGGAGCGCGCGGCGCGCATGATCCACGCGCTCGGTCCGCGCGCGGAAAAGCCCTTCGTGGCGGTCAACTGCGGCGCCATTCCGGAAAACCTCATGGAGTCGGAGTTCTTCGGTTACCGCAAAGGGGCCTTCACGGGCGCCGAGTCCGACCACGACGGTTTCTTCCATGCCGCCGACGGCGGCACGCTGTTTCTCGACGAAGTGGCCGATCTGCCGCTGGCCATGCAGGTGAAGCTGCTGCGCGTGATCCAGGAACGGCGCGTGCGCCGCATCGGCGAGACACAGGAAGTCCCGGTCGATGTGCGCATCATCAGCGCCACCCACCAGAACCTGCGCGAACGCGTCGAACAGAACCGCTTCCGGCAGGATCTGTTCTACCGGCTCAACGTCATCGAACTGCCCATGCCGGCACTGCGCGAGCGGCGTGAGGATGTGGCCATGCTGGCGCACACCATCCTGCGCCGGCTGGCGCGCGACGCCGCCACCGAGCCGCCGGAACTGACGGCGGCCGCCATCCGCACGCTGGAGCAATATGGCTTTCCGGGCAATGTGCGTGAGCTGGAGAACATTCTCGAACGCGCCCTGGCGCTGTCGATGGGCGCTCGTATCGACGCCATGGATCTGCGCCTGGATCCGCACGACGAAGCCGGCAGCCATGCCGAGACACCACAGGCCGGCGGCGCGTTGCAGGACTATCTGGATCGCGTCGAACGCCAGGCCATCAACGATGCGCTGGGCAAGACACAGGGCAATCGCACGGCCGCCGCACGCCTGCTGGGCGTGACCTTCCGCTCGCTGCGCTACCGCATGGAACGCCTGGGACTGAAGGGCGACAAGGACGAACGCGAAGCCTGAGCGGCGGCCCGCCCTCAGGCGGGTGGGCGCTCGCCGGGCGATTGCTCGTCGGCGGGCGCGTCATCGTGCGGATCCGCTTTGCTCATGCTGTCGTCGAGACGATCCATGTAAAAGGCATAGAACCACACGATCACCAGGTAGATCAGCAACACGCCCTGGGCACTCATGTAGAAACCGAGCGGAAAGCCCAGGAGGCGCCACGCATTGAGATCGCGGGCGTAAAAACTGGCAATGAAGGTGGCGGCAAACCACAGCGCCAGCAAGGCCAGCGTCATCCGCCGCGTCCGCCGCCAATAGCGGGAAGTGCGCATGCCGGCATGGTAGGCGGCACACCCCTCGGCGCAAGGCAGACTTACCCGCATCGGCGCCGGGCGGTGCTGCAACACGCTGGTCATGCGGGGCGAATAGAGTCGGCCGCATCTATCCGCCAGAGCACTCCCCATGCACGTATTGATGATTTCGGATGTCTACTTTCCGCGCATCAACGGCGTTTCAACCTCCATCGAGACCTTCCGCACCGGCCTGGCCAAACAGGGGGTGCGCACCACCCTCCTGGCGCCGGAATACCCGGCCGGCACCACGGAAAACGAAGAAGGCATCGTCCGCATCCCATCGCGCTACCTGCCGATGGACCCGGAAGACCGCATGATGAAGCGCGGCGCCTTGCGCGCCTGGCTGGCGGATCAGCATGAGCGTTTCGACCTTGTGCACATCCAGACGCCGTTCGTGGCGCACTACGCCGGGCTGGAGATGGCGCGCACGCTGGGCGTCCCGACGCTGGCGAGCTACCACACCTACTTCGAGGAATACCTGCATCACTACGTGCCGTGGGTGCCCGGTAGCTGGATGCGCAATCTGGCGCGCCGCTTTTCGCGCACCCAGTGCGATGCGCTGGACGCCGTGGTGGTGCCGTCGCGCGCCATGGCCGACACGCTGACCCAATACGGCGTGCGCCGTCCGCTGCATGTGTTGCCCACGGGGCTGGACGACTCGCGCTTCAGTGGCGGCGATGGCGAGTTCTTCCGCACACGCTATCGCATCGAACCGGATCGCCCGCTGCTGCTGTTCGTGGGGCGCGTGGCGCACGAAAAAAACATCGGCTTTCTGATCGACGTGGTCGAACGACTGCGCGCGCGCCAGCCCAAAGTGCTGCTGCTCGTCACGGGAGAAGGTCCGGCGCTGGATTCACTGCGCGAGGCGGTGGTGGACCGGCATCTCGATCACCACGTGCGCTTTCTTGGCTACCTGGAACGACGCCATGAACTGGCCGATTGCTACCGGGCAGCCGACGTGTTCGTCTTCGCCTCGCGCACCGAAACACAAGGGCTGGTGCTGCTCGAAGCCATGGCCCTGGGGACGCCGGTGGTAGCGTTGGCGGCCATGGGTACGCGCGACATCCTCGAAGGCACACCCGGCACGATCGCCGCCCCCCATGACATCGCCGGCTTTACCGACGCCGTCCACGGCGTGCTGGCCGATCCGGCGCACCGCGAATGGATGCGCCGCGCCGCCCGTCATTCGGCATTGCAATGGCGCGCCGAAGAGATGGCCGCGCGCATGGCGGCCCTGTACGAGACGCTGTGCGAACAGCACGCGCAGGGTAAGCAGCGGATCAAGATGCCCGGCATGACCGATCGCGAGACAGCGACCGGTTTCTGATGGCGGAGAGGCCCCGCTCCGGGGGCCGCAAGAAGGTGGCGCCGAGGCGGCCTATTTGATGACGCGGAGGTGGCCGGCGCGCGAACCGCCCGGGCCGGACGGCTTGTCGCCATCGTCGGGCGGCGTGGTGGTGGTCGCCGCCGAAGCGCTCGTCACCGCTGGCGTCGGCTTGGCGGCGGCACCGGCAGCCGGCGCCTTGACCGGCGTGCCGCGTAGTTCCACGCCCGCGCCCAGTTGCTCGCCCGGCTCGAAGGCCATGCCCTGGCCGTTTTCGCGGGCATAGATCGCCAGGATGTTGGCCATCGGCACAAACAGCGAATGCGCCACGCCGCCAAAGCGTGCCTGACAGGTCACGTCATCGTTGGTGATGGACAGCTGATGAGTGGCGAACGGCGCGATGTTGAGCACGATCTGGCCGTCGCGCACGAACGCCATCGGCACGCGCGTGGCGGCATCCACGGACACCACGATATGCGGGGTCAGCCCGTTGTCGACGCACCAGTCGAAGAGCGCGCGCACGAGATAGGGCTTGGTGGACGTCTGGCTCATGATCGGTTGTGGTGACGACGAATCGAATGCTAAAGCGCCATTGTGTCACGGCGCCGACGCGACGGGAGGCACAACGGATAGTCCGCCCGCCCCGCCGGCGGCGCACCCGCCGCCGCGCGCGAGCGGCCGACGGCGG
>JASGFB010000084.1:0-22055 GCA_047605765.1 Rhodocyclaceae bacterium | reverse complement strand
GCGGATGGCTCGAACCGGCCTGCAGGGCGGCCGCCCAGGCCAGCACGGGCACTTCGGGCGATACGGCGTGATGTTCGGCGAGCGTCGGCCGCCCCATGGTCAGCGTACCGGTCTTGTCGAAGGCCACCACCGACACCCGGTGCGCCACTTCCAGCGCTTCGGCGTCCTTGATGAGAATGCCGTGGCGGGCGCCCACGCCCGTGCCGGCCATGATCGCGGCTGGCGTCGCCAGGCCCAGCGCACAGGGGCAGGCAATGACCATGACGGTCACCGCATTGATGAGGGCGGTTTCCCAATCGCCCCGCGCCAGCCCCCATCCCAGCACCGTCGCCAGGGCGATGAGCAGCACCACCGGCACGAACACCGCCGCCACGCGATCCACCAGGCGCTGGATCGGCGCTTTGGCGGCCTGGGCGTCTTCGACCAGGCGCACGATGCGCGCCAGCACGGTCTCCGCCCCGACCGCCGCGACGCGGACCACCATCAGGCCATCGCCATTGATGGCGCCCCCGGTCACGGTGTCGCCCACATCCTTGTCGACCGGCAGGCTCTCGCCGGTGATGAGTGACTCATCCACGCTGCTGCGGCCCTCGATCAGCACGCCATCCAGTGCGATGCGTTCACCCGGGCGCACCACCATGACGTCGCCGACCGCCACCTGCCCCAGCGGCAACTCGATGTCGACACCGTCGCGGCGCACACGCGCACTGGCCGGGCGCAGAGCCTGCAGCGCTTCGATGGCGGCAACGGTCTGGCGCTTGGCGCGGTGCTCCAGCCACTTGCCCAGGCGCACCAGCACGATGACCACCGCCGCAGCTTCGAAATACAGATGGCCGGTGGCGCCATGCACCAGCCACAGGTATAGCGACAGCCCATAGGCGGCGCTGGTGCCGAGGGCAACCAGCAGATCCATGTTGCCGCTGCCGGCGCGCGCGGCCTTCCAGCCGGCCCGGTAGAAGCGGGCGCCAAGCCAGAACTGCACCGGCGTCGCCAGCAGCCACTGCAACCAGGCCGGCAGCATCCAGTGGCGCCCACTGAATTCGCCGAGCATGGGGATCAGCAAGGGCGCGGCCAGCACCGCCCCGATCACCACCCACACCCCCTCGCGCTGCGACGGATCGGCCGCGGCCGGCGCATCCGCCAGACGCAGATCGGCCCCGAAGCCGGTCTTGCGGACGGCTTCGAGCAAGGGCGCGGGATCCTGGCCGGTCCAGCGCACACGGGCCGATTCGGCGGCCAGATTCACACTGGCCTGTGCCACGCCGGGCACGCGGGCGAGGGCTTTTTCGACGCGCGCCACGCACGAAGCGCAGGTCATGCCGCTGACCGCCAGATCCACCTCATGCGTGGTCACGCCGTAGCCAGCCTGCTCGACGGCGGCGATGAGGGTCGGCGCCGGCACCGCCTCGGACAACGACACCCGCGCCGATTCGGAGGCCAGGTTGACCGCCACCGCGCTCACGCCGGGCACGCGTGCCAGCGCTTTTTCCACGCGTCCCACGCAGGACGCGCAGCTCATGCCCGAAATGGGCAAGGTCAGTTCTTGGCTCATGGTGAGTGTTCCTTGCAATACCGTGACGCTACTCTCAACCCTGACACGATGGGAAGGTCAACCCGTACAACCTGTGCACTCATACCCAGGTTGTTACCGCTCCCAGACCGGCGGCGCACCGTGCCCGACCGATGCCTACGCCCAGCGCTTGTGCAAATCGGCGTCCTTACCAAAACTGCCGAATGCGTCCGGCATGCCGGCGCGCCATGCGCAACGGCCGCGTATCGATCGGCCGTTGCCCCCAGGACGGCGCCGCGAGGGCGGCCATTGGACGCAGGAGTGGGAATGATCAAACGCAGTAGGGTGGCCGCCTGCCTGGCCGCGCTGACGCTTGCCACGGCACACGCCGCCGAACTCAAGGGCTGGACCCAGCAGACCGACGATTACCCGGTCACCCAGGGCATGCAGTTCTTCGCCCGCCAGATCGAGACCCGTACCGGCGGCCGCTATACCGCCAAGGTGTTCGCCAACGGCGCACTCGGCGATCAGGCCAAGGCGCTGCAGATGCTGGGCAGCGGCGAGGTCGACTTCGCCGTCGTCAACAACACCCCGCTGTCGAAGGCGGTGCCGAAGATGGAAGTGCTCTCCCTGCCCTTTCTGTTCCGCAATCCGGAGCACATGCTGGGCATCATGGACGGCCCCATCGGCCAGGAGCTCGAACGCGACCTGGCCACCAAGGGTTTCATCGTGCTGGGCTGGTACGACGGCGGCGGCCGCTCGTTCTACACGCGCGGCAAGCCGCTGCGCTTTGCCACCGATTTCAAGGACCAGCGCTTCCGCGTGGCCGACAACAAGCTCTTCAAAGACATGGTCAGCGCCTTGGGCGCGACGCCGGTGGTGATCGCCTACAAGGACGTCAACAAGCGCTTCGAGAGCAACGCCATCGACGGCGCCGAAAACAACATCCCCTCGTACGAGGCCGAGCAACACTACAAGTACGCCAAGGCCTTTTCGGTGACCCACCACATCGTGCTGCCGGAGGCGCTGGTGATCTCGCCCACCCTCTGGAACAGGCTTTCCGAAGCCGACAAGGCGGCCTTTCGCGAGGCCGGCAAGGCCTCGGCCACCTACATGCGCGAGCAGTTCGCCCGCCGCATCGAGGCCAGCCGCGCCAAGCTCGAAAAGGAAGGCGTCAAGTTCTATACGCTGCAGGACGCCGGCCCCTTCATCTCGCGCATGCGGCCGATCTACCAGCCCTACATCGACAATCCGGCCACCAGCAACATGGTCATTCGCATCATGACCACCCAGGCCGGCAAGGGACGTTGAGCGGGCGGCACCCCGGCCCTGCGTCCGGCGCCGTCCGGCCAGGGCCCGCTAGGCGTTATAATCGCGGGTTTTCCCATTCGACGCGAAAGTCCCCCGACATGGAAGCAGAACGCCTCAACAGCATTACCAACGGATTGGCCGACCTCGCCCAGCGGGCCGAGGAACTGCGGAGGTATCTTTGACTACGATGCCAAAGCAGAAAAGCTGATCGAAGTCTCCAAGCAGCTCGAAGACCCCAAGATCTGGGACGACCCCAAGCACGCGCAGGAACTCGGGCGCGAAAAAAAGTCGCTTGAAGACGTGGTGCTGGCCCTGGATGGCATCGGCCAGTCGCTCAAGGACACCGGCGAGCTGTTCGAACTGGCGAGCATGGAAGAAGACGAGGACACCGTCTCGGCGGTCGAAGCGGACGTCGCCGACATCGAAGCGCGCATCGCCCAGCTCGAATTCCGCCGCATGTTCAACAACCCGATGGACCCGCAGCCGGCGTTCATCGAAATCCAGTCCGGCGCGGGTGGTACCGAAGCCCAGGATTGGGCCTCCATGCTCGAACGCATGTATCTGCGCTATTGCGAACGCAAGGGCTTCAATGTCGAGCTGATGGAAGAATCCGAAGGCGACGTCGCCGGCATCAAGAGCTGCACCATCAAGGTGTCGGGCGATTACGCCTATGGCCACCTGCGCACCGAAACCGGCGTGCACCGCCTGGTGCGCAAGAGCCCGTTCGACTCCAACGCGCGCCGCCACACCAGCTTCGTATCGGTGTTCGTGTATCCGGAAGTCGACGATTCGATCGAAATCGAAATCAACCCGGCCGACGTGCGCACCGATACCTACCGCGCATCCGGCGCCGGCGGCCAGCACATCAACAAGACCGACTCGGCGGTGCGTCTGACGCACACCCCCAGCGGCATCGTCGTGCAGTGCCAGAACGACCGTTCGCAGCACCGCAACCGCGACGAAGCCTGGAAGATGCTGCGCGCCCGCCTGTACGAAGCAGAACTGCGCAAGCGCCAGGCCGAGCAGCAAAAGCTCGAGGACTCCAAGAGCGACATCGGCTGGGGCCACCAGATCCGCTCGTACGTGCTGGACCAGTCACGCATCAAGGATCTGCGCACCAACCACGAAGTGGGCAACACGCAGGCCGTGCTCGACGGTGACCTGGACGATTTCATCCAGGCCAGCCTGAAACAGGGTGTGTAAGTGCGATGTCATGCGCAGCCGCGCATGACACGCCGGCCGACGCCATGCCCGCACAGGACGCAAACATGCCCATCTCCCGCGCCACAACCGCCAGAACCATTGGCCTGCTCGGTGGCATGAGCTGGGAAAGTACGGCCCTGTACTACTCGCTCATCAACCGTGGCGTCGCCGCGCGCCTGGGCGGGCATCATTCGGCGCCGATCGCCCTAGTGAGCGTCGACTTCGAAACCATCAAGGCCCTGCAGTTCGCGGGGCGCTGGGACGAAGCGGGCGAACGGCTGGCCGCCGAAGCGCAGCGCGTCGAACGCGCCGGGGCGGATTTCCTGCTGCTGTGCACGAACACCATGCACAAGGTGGCGGACCGCATCCAGCAGGCCATCGGCATCCCGCTGGTGCACCTGGCCGACGCCACCGCCGAGCGCATCAAGGCGCAGGGCATCCGGCGCATCGGCCTGCTCGGCACGCGCTTTACCATGCGCGAGTCGTTCTACCGCGACCGTCTCGCCGCGCATGGGCTGGAGGTCGTCACACCCGCCAACGACGACCAGGAAGAGATCCATCGCATCATCTACGACGAGCTGTGCCACGGACGCATCGACGACGCTTCGCGCGCCACTTTCCTGCGCGTCATCGACGCCCTGCAGGGCGCCGGTGCCGAAGGCGTCATCCAGGGCTGCACCGAAATCGTCATGCTCGTCGACGAACGCCACACCGCGGTGCCGCTGTTCGACACCACGGCCATCCATGCCGCCCAGGCGGTTGAACTCGCCCTCGCCCCATGAACGACATCCTGAGCGCAGGCGACGACTACGCGTCCCTGCTGGCCCCGGGCATCGCCACCGACGATGTGCCCGCCCTGTGGGCCCTGTTGCGCGCCAAGCCCCTCATCGACACCTTCGTCGCGTTGTTCCGCGGCAGCGACGATGAAGTCATCGCACGTCTGTTCGTGCTGCGCGAAATCGGCGCACGCGCCGACACCCCGCGCTGGATGCCGGAAGAACTGCGCCGCCACTTCGCCTACATCGACAGCGTCAAGCTCGAAACCGTCCTCAAGCGCCTGCGCGAGAACGCGTTGCTGGTCATTGGCGAAGACGGCCAATACCAGTTGTCGGATGCCGGCCGCAACGCCGTTGCCGCCGTCAGCGTGCTGCTGCGCTTCGGCGACAGCGAAGACGCCGAACTGGGCTTCCTGACCACGCAACTGGCCGGCATGCAGGCCACCGGCACGCTTACGCCGGAAATGCTCCAGCACCTGCTGGCCAAGCTCAACGCGCTGACCGCCTCGTTCGAGGACGCCATCGCTTCGGGTTCGGAATTCCGCATTCTCGATGCGCGCACGCGCCTGTCGGCCAACGTGCGCTGGCTCGAAAAAGGCACCGAGATCCTGCGCGGGCTGCTGACCGAGGGCGACATCACGCCCGAAACCGGCCGCGTGGCGCACGCCATCGGCCTGGCGCAGAGCCGCCTGGCGCGGGTGGATGCCGCCTTCCAGCGCGCCCTCAACAAGATCGAATCGCAGCGCGTCACGCTGGGCGCTTCGGGCGTTTCGTCGTCCGACGCCATGGCCTGGCTGCGCCAACAAACGGCCACGCAGATCGCGGCGCTGGCCGAAGACGTGCTCGGCGCCGGCCCGCAGGCCAAGTTCGTCGCCGGCGGCCATGAACTGCTCGACCGCGCCGAAAGCGCGCTGTCCGCCGAAGTGCGCCAGATGGAAGCGGATGCCACGCTGCCACCGTCGAGCGACGCGCCCTCCGATCTCATCCCCGAGTCGGAAGACCTCGGCCTGCTCATCCGCCTGACACAGCGCATCGACCGCGTGGTCGACGCCGCGCCGATCGCGCAGTTCGTGGCCGGCGGCGGCTTCGCGCCGGCCAGTTACCGCCTGTCGCTGCTGACCCTGCTGGGCAACGAAGAAGCCCAGGCGCAGGGGCCGGTCGCCGACTTCACGCAAATGCCGTTCGAGCTGGTCCTGGAAGACCATCTCGTGCCCCTCAACGAAGACGAAATCGCCGCCATGTCGGCGGGCCACATCCGTCGCCGCGACAGCGTCGAGGCCGGCCCGGTAGAGAAGGAATAAACGCATGGACAACGAGATCACCCATCTGACCTCGCGCCTGATCGCCCATGGCTGGCTGCCGCGCAGCGATGCCCAGGTGCGCCGCGCCCTGGTGGACGAGACCTTTCGCCACGACCTCGAAGCGCGCCTGGCCGGCGTCGGCCTGGCGCTGCTCGACAACCCGTTCGCCGCCCACGTCGCCGTCGGACTCAAGGACAGCGTGCTCGACACCGTTTTCGGCGGCAAGGAATACCAGGCCAGCACCATGGGCCTGACGCGCGATGACATCGCCCTGCTGATCGTGCTGTGGGCCATGATCATCCTGCCCAAGCGCGAACGCCAGCTCGGCCGCCGCGCCATTGAAGACGACGGCCAGGACGACATGTTCGGCCAGGACAAACCCATCGTGCACGGCGAGGAAGTCTCCGGCGCGGTATCGGAAGCCTCACTGCTGGCCGACTTCGGCGCCCAACTGGGCGGCAAGACCAAGATCCGGAATTTCGGCCTGGGCAAACTGGCGCGTCTGGGCTTTATCGAACGGCGTGGCGGCTACATCCATGAAGGCCCGCTGCTCGACGTGCTGCTCGACTACCGCGTGCTGGCCGACCGCATCGTCAACGGCACCTTGGCCGACGTGCTGGCCGCCGCCGGCAAGCAACTGCCGCTGATCGACGAAGACGACGACGGCGAAATGTGGTCGTCGGACATGGACGTGGCGGACGCCGACGAAGAATGACCGGCCCTGGACGACCGCCACTGCGTGCCGCTGCGCCTCGTCCCGCGGCCCTGACGGGGCCGACTGCTGTGCGCCCGCCCCACAACGCCGAACTCACTTAGAAAACCATGTTCCACATCCGACAAATCGAAGTAGTCCACTGGGATTTCTGGCGCCGTTTCACCATTCCGCTGGACGCCCAGATCATCACCATCGTCGGCCCCAATGGTTCGGGCAAGACCACCCTGCTCGACGCGCTGCGCACCCTGTTCGCACTGCGCTGCTCGGGCAAGCGCGATTTCCGCCGCTACGTGCGGCGCGCCAACGCCGGCGTGGCGTGGCTGCGCGCTACCGTCTCCAACCGCCCCGGCTCGACCGGCAAGCGGCCGTTCTTCCCGTGCCTGAAGGACGACATCACCCTGGCCTGCCGCATCAAGCGGGCGGGCGGTGACTGGTCGCGCGAATACTGCATCGAAGACGGCATCGTCGAAGTCGAACAGCTCGAACAATCCACCCAGTGGCTCGGGCTGCGCGACTACCAGTCGCGCCTGGCCTTCGCCGGGTTGTCGCCAGCCATCGCCAAGGTGCTGTCGCTCGAACAGGGCGATACCGACAAGCTGTGCGAATACTCGCCGCGCGCCCTGCTGGACCTTGTCTTCGACGTCTTCGGCGACAAGGAAGTGCTCGACAACTACCAGGCCGCGCGCGAAGAGCAATCCAGCGCCCACCGCGAGATCGAAGCGCTGTCGACCGACCTCGACCGCCTCAAGGCGCAGGCCGAGGCCAAGCGCATCGAAGCCGAGCGCTATCTCGAATGGCATGCGCTCAACAAAGAGGTCACCACGCTCGAGGCCGAAGTGCTGCCGCGCCTGGAAGTCGACGAGCTGCGCCGCGAAGCGACCGACGCCCGCCACAAACTGCGCGAGGCACGCGAGCAGCAGCGCAAGAGCCAGGACGTCCTGCAGGATGCCGACAGTCGCATGGCGGGCCTGGCCGACGAGCGCAAGCGCGCCGAACAAGCCCTGCGCGACGCGCAGAGCGCCCAGGACGGCGCCGAGGCGGCCTGGCTGACGGCCCGTGACAACCTGCGCGACATCGAAAAGAAACTCGCCGAACGCGATGCGCTGCGCGAGCGCGTAGCGCGCGAACACGGCGGCGATGCCCTGGCCGCCGAGGAGGCCGCCTCGCGCGCCTTCAACGACTACCAGACGGCGCGCGCACGCGTCAAAGGCCTCACCGCCCGCTTCGAAGAAGCCTCGCAAAAGCTGCGTGACGCGCAGGGCCGCGCCGGCCCGCCGCAAGAAGCCGAAGTCACCCGCTTTCGTGCCGCGCTCAACGAGGCCGGCATCGAACACCGCCTGCTCTCCGAGATCATCGACGTCACCGATGCCGGCTGGCAAGGCGCGGTCGAAGCGGTGCTGCGCCCCTACCGTTCGCTGATCCTGCTCGAATCGGAAAACGACCGCTTCGAAGCATGGGCACTGGGCGAGCGCGAACACTTCCGGCACTTCATCGTGGCCGAGCGCGCGCCCTGCCCGGCGGCGCCGCGCGCCAGCCTGCTCGACGTGGTGCGCTTCGCCGAGGACGCGCCCAAGTGGCTGACCGATCTGCTGGGGCGCATCCAGCGCGTCGAAAACGCCCAGGCCGCGCGCGAGCTGTCGCGCGACCAGGACTGGATCACGCGTGACGGCTACTACCGCGAACGGCGCGGTGCGCGCCATCTGGGCGTGCCCCACGAATTCTGGTTCGGCGAACTGGCGCGCAGCGCACGCATCGATGCGCTGCAGGCGGACATCCAGGCCCTCGACCGCGACCTGAAGGCCGCGCATGACGCCGAGGAAGCCGCCCAGGCGGCGGTGCAGGGTTCCCGCGAGCGCCTGCTCGGCATGCAGGCGGCCGAGTTGCTGATGAGCCGCGCCGCCGAATTCGACGCCGCCGCCAGCGACCAGCCGCAGGTGCGCGATGCCCTGGCACGCGCCGAGGCCGAACGCGAGAACACCCGCGCGCGCGTCGAGGAACGCAAACAGAACCTGCAAGGCATCGCCATCGAAGCGGATCGCCGCAATCGCGAGATCATGACGGCGCGCGAAACCCTGGTGCGCGTCACCGCCGACCACCGTCCGCAGCGCCTCGAACAGACCGCCCGCCTGTTGCGCCTGCGCAGCAAGTCACGCGGCATGCCGGCGCGCTGGCTCACGCCGGAGGCACTCGCCGAGATGGCCGAACACTACGGCGGTCTGGCCGCCGCCCGCAACGAACTGTCGCGTATCAAGCGACGCGTCAGCGACGGCGAATGGCCGCAGGACGACAACGTGCTGGTGGTCAAGGAAAAGCTCTCGCTCGAACTGCGCCAGCGCGAATCGGACTATGCCAATCGACTATCGTACAGCGAGCGCACCAAGGCGCTGGTGGACGACGCACGCGGCGCCTACATCGCCAAGCTGCGCGCCACCGTCAAGCAGTACGCCAAGAATCTGCGCGCCCTCGGCGAGCTGTCGGGCCAGACGGTCGAATGCCCCATGCCGCAACTGGAAAACGACGACGCCACGCTGGGCTCGGCCGGCCTCGAAGTGCAGTTCGACTTCGATCAGAAAGGCGCGCAGAGCCTCAACGACGGCGAAGCGTCCGGCGGCCAGCAGGTGATGAAGTCGCTGATCCTGCTGGTGGGCCTGCTGATGGACGACGCACGCCCCGGCGGCTTCGTCTTCATCGATGAGCCTTTCGCCCACCTGGACGTGGCCAACATCGACCGCGTCGGCGCCTTCCTGCGTGCCACGCGCGCGCAGTATCTGATCACCACGCCGGTCACCCACAACGCCAACGTGTTCCAGCCGGCGCAACTGACGCTGGTCACGCGCAAGAAGCGCCCGGTGGACGATTGGGCCCCACCCATCGGCGTGCTGCGGCGCCAGATCGATTGAGTCTCAGCGACGGAGCCGCCGTGCGCGGCTCTGTTTTCTCATGACAAAATCACACCGTGTGTCAATGGAAACCTGCGCACCGAACACCTCTGACATCTGCGTTTAGTCAACCCTGCCCATAAGGGTGCTTTTCACAGCAAAGCGCGTAGCGGCGCGGTTTTCCTACGAACGGCGCTCGTCATACATTTTGTCAAAATCACTATTTTTGACATTTCCCGGCTAAGGTTTGCGCGCCCCTCGTCGTTAGAGGCAAACAAATAAACCAACTAGCGGTAACGCCCAGAGCGGCCGCTCTCTCTTGCACCCGAGATGTCGCAGCGCATGGGAATGAAGACGCCTTTGCTACATCTGCTCAATCGTCTTGAAGCCGTGACCGGTTCGCGCGAGCGCGACCGCATGGCAACAGTGGTCGTTGAGTCCGTTCGCGAGCTTCTGGGCGCTCGCGTGGTACTCATGCACGGTCTGAGCATCACCGCGCAGGGTTACGCCACCCTGCCCATCGCCTGGGCGACGACCGATACGGTGTCGGCCTGCGATGACGTCGCGAGCCTCGATTTCGAGAAGGCGCTGCGCGCCGATGCGCTGATGGAAGAATGCCTGGCGTCCGCCGAGGGCATGGCCAGTGAGCTGACCGTGAGCCATCTGCGCCAGATGTTCAGTGTCGGGGCGCCCTGCTCGGCTTCGGCGCTGGTCGAAGCGCAGTGCGATCTGACGCCGTCCGACGAAGCCGTCAGCTGCGTGCGCAAGCTGCTGCAGATCTACGCGCACCAGTTGTCGCTGCTCGATTACGCCGAACTCGACACCCTCACGCGCCTGCATAGCCGCAAGACCTTCGACGCCAATTTCGACCGCTTCATCGCCATCGCCGGCGAAGCACAGCAACGCCTCGATCCCGATCGCCGCCTGCATGAAGAGCAAGCCTTTCCGTGCTGGCTCGGCGTGGTGGACATCGACCGCTTCAAGCGCATCAACGATAACTTCGGCCATCTGTTCGGCGACGAAGTGCTGCTGCGCGTGGCCGAACTGATGAAGAAGAGCTTCCGCACCAGCGACAAGCTGTTCCGCTTCGGCGGTGAGGAATTCGTGATCCTGCTGCGCCATGTCTCGCCGCAGAACGCGCGTGAAGTGCTCGACCGCTTCCGCATAGCGGTCGAAGCGCATGAGTTTCCGCAGGTCGGGCAGGTCACCTGCTCGATGGGCTATGTACAGATCAATCCGCAACTGACACCGGCCGAATTGCTCGGCAAGGCCGATGCGGCGCTGTATTTTTCCAAGGGCCACGGCCGCAACCAGATCAATCAGTACGAACAGCTCGTTGACCAGGGCCTGGTCGACGACAAGATCGAAGCGGCCACCGCCAACGCCGGCCTGCAAGCCGACATCGACGCCCTCTTCGGGTGAGGCCGGCCGCGGCCGAACGGCGCGCCATGTGACATGCCGCGCCGCTTCGTTCAAAATAGCGGGCTTGCGCGAGACAGCCTAAGCCGTGCCGCGCGCCGTTTGTCCCGAGACCCTTACATGTCCAATCAGCAAAACAGCGAACAGAACCTGGCCACCGCCCAGGACGAAAACCACATCGTCGCGGAGCGTCGCGCCAAACTTGCCGCCTGGCGCGAGGCCGGTGTGGCCTACCCGAACGATTTCCGCCGCGAGCACTTCGCCGGCAAACTGGCTGAGCTGTATCAGGACAAAACGGCCGAAGAACTGGACGCCACCCCGGTCACCGTGATGGTCGCCGGCCGCGTCATGCTCAAGCGCCTCATGGGCAAGGCCAGCTTCGTCACCATCCAGGACATGTCCGGCCGCCTCCAGCTGTACGTGACGCGCGATGCTGTCGGCGAAGAGGTCTACGCCGACTTCAAGACCTGGGACATCGGCGACATCGTCGGCACCGAAGGCGTCCTGTTCCGCACCAAGACCGGCGAGCTGTCGGTCAAGAGCGGCACCATCCGCCTGCTCTCCAAGTGCCTGCGCCCGCTGCCGGACAAGTTCCATGGCATGGCCGACGTCGAACAACGCTATCGCCAGCGCCACCTCGACCTCATCACCAGCGACGAATCGCGCGCCACCTTCATCGCCCGCAGCAAGCTGATCTCGGCCATCCGCCGCTACATGGACGGCCACGGCTTCCTCGAAGTCGAAACGCCGATGATGCACCCCATCCCTGGCGGCGCCTCGGCCAAGCCCTTCATCACCCACCACAACGCGCTCGACCAGCAGATGTTCCTGCGCATCGCGCCGGAGCTGTATCTGAAGCGCCTGGTGGTCGGCGGCCTGGAGAAGGTCTACGAGATCAACCGTAACTTCCGCAACGAAGGCCTGTCGCCGCGCCACAACCCCGAATTCACCATGATCGAGTTCTACGAGGCCTACGCGGACTACCGCAGCCTCATGGACTTCGTCGAAGGCCTGCTGCGCCACGCCGCGCGCGAAGCCTTGGGCACCGAGCAATTCCAGTACCAGGGCCGCGACCTCGATCTGTCCAAGCCCTTCGATCGCCTGACCGTGGTGCAGGCCATCATCAAGTACTGCCCGCAATACACCGAGGCGCAACTGAACGACGGCGCCTGGCTGCGCAGCGAGCTGGCTCAGCGCAAGGCACTGCCCAAGGGCGCGCAGGGCGACAACATGGGCCTGGGTGCCCTGCAACTGGCCTTCTTCGAAGAAACCGCCGAAAGCCAGTTGTGGAACCCCACCTTCATCATCGACTACCCGGTCGAAGTCTCGCCGCTGGCGCGCGCCTCGGACAAAAACCCCGGCATCACCGAGCGCTTCGAGCTGTTCATCGTCGGCCGCGAGATCGCCAACGCCTTCTCCGAGCTCAACGACCCCGAAGACCAGGCCCAGCGCTTCCAGGCGCAGGCCCAGGCCAAGGACGCCGGTGACGAGGAAGCCATGTACTACGACGCCGATTACATCCGCACGCTTGAATCCGGCCTGCCGCCCACCGGCGGCTGCGGTATCGGCATCGACCGCCTGGTCATGCTCCTCACCGACAGCCCGGCCATCCGCGACGTGATCCTGTTCCCGCAGATGCGGCCGGAATAAGCACGGGCGCGCACCACTCGAGAAAAACCGCCGGGCTCGCCCGGCGGTTTTTTTTTCGCCTGTGGGTACCCCGCGTCTTGCTTGTCGAAAAGGGGTTTCATGACTAAACTAACTGGACTTAGTTCATATTCCATCCCATGCAAACCGTCAATATCCACGAGGCCAAGACCCATCTGTCACGCTTGGTCGAGCAGGCGGCCAAGGGCGAGCCTTTCATCATCGCCAAGGCAGGCAAGCCGCTGGTCAAGGTGGTGCCTTTGAACGCCCCGGAAGGCGATCAGCAAGAACGCCTCGGCTTCATGTCCGGCCAGATCAGCGTGCCCGATGATTTCGATTGCATGGGTGAAGGCGAGATCGAGCACTTGTTCGAGGGCGGCGCATGAAGCTGCTGCTCGACACTCACCTGCTGCTGTGGGCGGCAGGCTCTCCGGATCGTTTGTCGACGGAAGCGCGGATCCTGATCGAGGACAGCGGGAACGAGCTGTTCTTCAGCGCTGCCAGCCTGTGGGAGATCGCCATCAAGCACGGCCTCGGTCGCGACGATTTCAAGGTCGATGCGAGATTGCTGCGTCGAGGTCTACTGGACAACGGCTACAGCGAATTACCGATTGGCAGCGAGCATGCCGTGGCCATCGATAACCTGCCGCCCATTCACAAAGATCCGTTTGATCGGATATTGGTGGCACAGGCCATGACCGAAGGCTTTACCCTGCTGACCGTCGATGACATGGTGGCGCAGTATCCCGGCCCGGTGCGCCGGGTATGACGCTTCTCGGTTCAATAAGTTGAAGCGGCGGGATGAGGGTTCTCGAGCAGTCTCGCCGCATCCTTACCGCATCTTTACTCCCCCGCCCGTCCATTTGACGCTGTCTTTACCGGCGTCCTCCTAAAGTCCCCGCCATGGGAGCCCGCCTGTCGCGGCTCCGCTGCCGGAGGACCCTGATGTCCGAATTGCTCGTTGTGATGCTGCTCGCCGTGCTGGCGGCGAGCCTGGTCGGGCTGGTCGCCGCCTGCCGGCGCCTGGAGGCGCGGCGATGAGCACCCTCTATCTGATCGCCGGGGCGGTGGCCCTGTCGTTGTTCGTCTATCTGCTGATTGCGCTGCTGTGCGCCGAGGACATGTCATGAACCACTCGGCACCGGCGCAACTGGCGCTTTATCTCATCCTGCTGTTCGCCCTGGCATGGCCGCTGGGGCGCTACATGACCGCCCTGTTCGAGGGCACCATCGCGGCACGCCGGCCCTGGCTGGCGCGCCTGTCCACCGCCTTATACCGCGCCTGCGGCGTACGCCCCGACGAAGACATGCCGTGGTGGCGCTACGCACTGGCGCTGATCATGTTCAATACCTTCGGCCTGGTGGCGGTCTACCTCATGCAACGCTGGCAGGCGGCACTGCCGCTCAACCCCGCCGGCATGGGTGCGGTGGAGCCCGGCTCGGCCTTCAACACCGCCATCAGCTTCGTCACTAACACCAACTGGCAAGGCTATGCCGGCGAAGCCACCATGAGCCATCTGACACAGATGACGGCGCTGGCGGTGCAGAACTTCCTGTCCGCCGCCACCGGCATGGCCGTCGCGGTGGCCCTCATTCGCGGTTTTGCGCGCCGCTCCGCCCAGGGCCTGGGCAATGCCTGGCTCGACTTGACGCGTGCCACCCTGGGCGTGCTGCTGCCCCTGTCGGCGATCCTGGCGGTGTTCCTGGTATCGCAGGGCGTCGTGCAGAACTTCAGCGCGCCGCACGAGGTGAGCCTGCTGCAGCCGGTGAGCTACAGCCAGGCCAGATTGGGCGCGGATGGCCAGCCCCTGAAGGATGCGCAGGGCCAGGCGCTCACCGAGCAGGTGAGCACGCGCACCCAGTCGCTGCCGATGGGGCCGGTGGCCTCGCAGGAAGCCATCAAGATGATCGGCACCAACGGTGGCGGCATCTTCAACGCCAACTCCGCCCATCCATTCGAAAACCCCACGCCACTGAGCAACCTCGCGCAGATGCTGGCGATCTTCCTGATCCCGGCGGCCCTGTGTCTGGTGTTCGGCCACATGGTCAACGACATCCGCCAGGGCGTGGCGATCCTGAGCGCCATGACGCTGATCTTCATCGCCATGGTGCTGGTGGTGAGCTGGGCCGAGGGCAGCGCCAACCCGCTGCTCACCACGCTCGGCATGGACGGCCTCGGCGGCAATCTGGAAGGCAAGGAGCTGCGCTTCGGCAGCATCCAGTCGGCGCTGTTCGCGGTCGTCACCACGGCGGCCTCATGCGGCGCCGTCAACGCCATGCACGACAGCTTCATGCCGCTGGGCGGGCTGGTGCCGATGTGGCTGATCCAACTGGGCGAAGTGGTTTTCGGCGGTGTCGGGGCGGGCCTCTACGGCATGCTGCTGTTCGCCATCGAAGCGGTCTTCCTGGCCGGGCTGATGATCGGCCGCACGCCGGAATACCTGGGCAAGAAGATCGAATCCTTCGACATGAAGATGGTGTCGATCGCCATTCTCGCCACCCCCTTGCTGATCCTCGGCGGCACCGCGCTGGCGGCGGTCACGGCAGCGGGCCTGGCCGGCTTGGCCAACCCCGGCGCGCATGGGTTCTCCGAAATGCTCTATGCGTTCTCGTCGGCGGCCAACAACAACGGTTCCGCCTTCGCCGGGCTGTCGGCCAACACGCCGTTCTACAACCTGCTGCTGGGTGTGGCGATGTGGTACGGCCGCTTCACGGTGATCGTGCCGGTGCTCGCCATCGCCGGCAACGTGGCCGCCAAACCGCGGCTGGCGCCGTCGGTGGGCACCTTCCCCACCCACGGCCCGCTGTTCGTGGTGCTGCTGATCGGCACGGTGTTGCTGGTCGGCGCGCTCACCTACCTGCCGGCCCTGGCGCTCGGCCCCATCGTCGAGCATCTGCAACTGTTCCATTGAGAGGGGCTCTCCGTGAATTCGTCCCGTTCTTTGCCTTTGTTTGAACCGAAACTGGTGCGCGCCGCCCTCGCCGGCGCGCTCACCAAGCTGTCGCCCGCCGCGCAATGGCGCAACCCGGTGATGTTCGTGGTGTGGGTGGGCAGCGTACTGACCACGGCGCTGGCGGTGTATGCCACGGCGCGCGGCAAGCCGGCCGGCTTCGCCTGGGGCATCGCGCTGTGGCTGTGGGCCACGGTGCTGTTCGCCAATTTCGCCGAAGCGCTCGCCGAGGGGCGCGGCAAAGCGCAGGCCGAAGCCCTGCGTGGCCTGCGCCGCGTGATCGCCGCCAAATTGCTCGCGGCGCCGCACCACGGGGCGCCCTGGCAGACGTGCGCCTCGGGTGACTTGCGCCAGGGCGACCATGTGCGGGTCGATGCCGGTGACACCATCCCGGGCGATGGCGAAGTCGTCGAAGGCGTCGCTTCGGTCGATGAATCGGCCATCACCGGTGAGTCAGCCCCCGTCATCCGCGAAGCCGGCGGCGACTTCTGTTCGGTCACCGGCGGCACGCGCGTGCTGTCCGATTGGCTGGTGGTGCGCATCACCGCCAATCCGGGCGATGCCTTTCTCGACCGCATGATCGCCATGGTCGAGAGCGCGCGGCGCGGGCGCACGCCCAACGAGATCGCGCTGACCATCCTGCTGGTGGCGATGACGCTGATTTTTCTGTTTGCCTGCGCCAGCCTGCTGCCGTTCTCGCTCTACAGCGCGACCAGTGCCGGCCAGGGCGCGCCCATCACCGTGATCGTGCTGGTGGCGCTGCTGGTGTGCCTGATCCCCACCACCATCGCCGGCCTGCTGTCGGCCATCGGCGTAGCCGGCATGAGCCGCATGATGCAGGCCAACGTCATCGCGACCTCAGGTCGTGCGGTGGAAGCGGCCGGCGACGTGGACGTGCTGTTGCTGGACAAGACCGGCACCATCACCCTCGGCAATCGCCACGCCAGCCGCTTCTGGCCGGCGCCCGGCGTGAGCGAGCGCGAACTGGCCGACGCAGCGCAACTGGGCTCGCTGGCCGATGAAACGCCCGAAGGGCGCAGCATCGTGGTGCTCGCCAAAGAGCAATTCGATCTGCGCGGACGCACCCTGCACGACGCCAGCTTCGTCCCCTTTTCGGCGCACACGCGCATGAGCGGTGTCGATATCGCCAGCGGCGCCGACGCCCAGCAGCATGGCAAGCGGCACATCCGCAAAGGCGCCGCCGAAGCCGTGCGCGTCTGGGTCGAATCTCAGGGCGGCAGCATGCCGGCAGCCCTGGCGCGCGTCATCGAGGACATTGCCAAGCGCGGCAGCACGCCGCTGGTGGTGGCCGACGGACCGACGATGCTGGGCGCCGTCGAACTCAAGGACATCGTCAAGGGTGGCATTCGCGAGCGCTTCGCGGCACTCCGTCGCATGGGCATCAAGACGGTCATGATCACCGGTGACAACGCGCTGACGGCGGCCGCCATCGCCGCCGAGGCAGGCGTCGATGACTTTCTCGCCGAAGCGCGGCCCGAGGACAAGCTCAAGCTCATCCGCGACTACCAGGCGGCCGGCCACCTGGTGGCGATGACCGGTGACGGCACCAACGACGCCCCCGCGCTGGCCCAGGCTGATGTGGCCGTAGCCATGAATTCGGGGACGCAAGCCGCCAAGGAAGCCGGCAACATGGTCGACCTCGATTCGAACCCGACCAAGCTCATCGAGATCGTCGAGACCGGCAAGCAGATGCTGATGACGCGCGGCGCGCTCACCACCTTCTCGGTGGCCAACGACGTGGCCAAGTATTTCGCCATCCTGCCGGCAGTGTTCGTCGGCACCTATCCGCAACTGGCCCTGCTCAACGTCATGGGGCTGGCCAGTCCGAACTCCGCCATCCTGTCGGCGGTGATCTTCAACGCCCTCATCATCGTGGCGCTGATCCCCCTGGCCCTGCGCGGCCTGCGCTACCGGCCGGTGGGTGCCGCCGCACTGCTGCGGCGCAATCTGCTCATCTACGGCGCGGGGGGCGTGTTACTACCCTTTCCGGCCATCAAACTCATCGACATGGCCCTCACCACTCTGGGAGTTGCATGATGAATACGTCCCCTTCCACCGGCACCTGGACGGCGTTCGGTGCCACCCTGCGCCCGGCGCTCTCGCTGTTCGCGGTGCTTTCTCTGATCACCGGCCTGGCCTATCCCGGCGCCCTCACCGCCCTCGCACAGACGGTCTTCCCGGCGCAGGCCAACGGCAGCCTCATCACGCGCGGTGGGCAGACGGTGGGCTCGGCCCTCGTCGGCCAGCCTTTCAGCGACGCACGCTACCTGTGGGGCCGCCCGTCAGCCACGGCGCCGATGCCATACAACGCGCTGGCGTCGGGCGGCAGCAACCAGGGGCCGCTCAATGCGGCCCTCGCCGACGCCGTCAAGGCACGCATCGACGCGCTGCGCGCCGCCCACCCAGGCCAGCCAGGCCCGGTGCCGCAGGACCTGGTGACCGCCTCCGCCTCGGGACTCGATCCGCATATCTCACCGGCGGCGGCATACTGGCAGGCGGCGCGCATCGCACACGCACGCCACCTGCCGGAAGAAGCCGTGCGCGCTATCATCGACGCCGCCACCGAACAGCCGACTTTCGGCCTGCTCGGTGAAGCGCGCGTCAATGTGCTGCGCGCCAACATCGCCCTGGACGACCGTTCTTGAACGACCAACGCCCCGACCCCGACCGCCTGCTGGCCGAACTGGCGCGCACCGATGCGCGCGCCGGGCGCGGCCGGCTGAAGATATTCTTCGGCGCCTGCGCCGGCGTCGGCAAGACCTTCGCCATGCTCAGCGCGGCGCGACAGAAACATGCCGAGGGTGCGGACGTACTCGTCGGCATTGTCGAAACCCATGGCCGCAGCGACACCGCAGCCCTGCTCGACGGCCTGCCGATGCAAGCGCGGCGGACCCTCGCCTATCGCGGCCGCCTGCTCGACGAATTCGATCTCGACGGCGTGCTGGCGCGGCAGCCCGCCGTGGTGGTGGTCGACGAACTGGCCCACACCAACGTCGAAGGCAGCCGCCATCGCAAACGCTGGCAGGACGTCGACGAACTGCTCGCCCACGGCATCGACGTGTGGACCGCACTCAACGTCCAGCACCTTGAAAGCCTCAACGACATCGTCGGCAGCATCACCGGCATCCGCGTCACCGAGACCGTGCCGGATCACGTATTCGAACAGGCCGACGAGGTCACGCTGGTCGACCTGTCGCCCGAAGAACTGCAGGCGCGCCTGAAGGCGGGCAAGGTCTACCTGGGCGATGCGGCCGCGCAAGCCACCGAGAACTTCTTCCGCACCGGCAATCTCATCGCGCTGCGCGAACTGGCGTTGCGCCGCACGGCCGATCGCGTGGATGCGCAGATGCGTGCGTGGCGCGCCGATCGCGCCATCGCCCATGTGTGGCCGACACGCCAACGCCTGATCGTATGTGTCGGGCCGGGCAGTGACGGCGAAGCGCTGGTGCGCCACGCCGCGCGCACCGCCGCCGACCTCCAGGCCGAGTGGATCGCGCTGTCGGTCGACACGCCCGACCTGGCGGGCGAAGCACCGGCCCGGCGTGCCATGCGCCTGCGCGCGCTGCGCCTGGCCAGTTCGCTCGGCGCCGAGGTGTGCACCTTGTCGGCGTCGGACGTGGGCGACGCCATCGCCCGCTTCGCCGTCAGCCGCAATGCCAACAAGCTGCTGCTGGGCCGCACCCGCCGGCTGCCCTGGCGCCGCGTGCTGCGACCTTCGCTGCTGGACGAACTGGCCGCCGCCGGCCACGGGCTGGAACTCATCGTGGTGGGGCTGAATCCACTGCATGCCGCCGACGACAACACAGCCGGGCGGGCCATGCCAATCGCATGGCGCGGCTACGTGTGGGCGCTTGGTGCGTGCACGGCCACCACGCTGCTGGCCGGCGCGCTGATGGCGGTGTTCGATCTGGCCAACATCGTCATGCTCTACCTGCTGGCCGTGGTGGGCGTGGCGTTGCGCTTCGGCCGCGGCCCCGGCGCGGCGGCCGCGTGCCTCAGCGTGGCCTCGTTCGACCTGTTCTTCGTGCCGCCACGGCTGACCTTCACGGTCAACGACACGCAATACCTGTTCACCTTCGGTCTCATGCTGATGGTGGCGCTGGCCATCGGACAACTGGCCGCCAAGCTCAAGTTCGACGCCGTCGCCGCCAGCGTGCGCGAGCAGCGCGCGGCACAATTGGCCGAGCTGTCGCGCGCGCTGTCGGCGGCTTTGTCGGTCGAGCAGATCGTCGACACGGCGCAGGCGCGACTGGCCGGCATGTTCCAGGCGCGCGTGCAGGTGCTGCTGCCGGACGCCGACGGCAAGGTTCACGCCGTCGGCAGCGCCGAGGAAGCGCCTGCGCTGGAACCCTCTGAGCTGGCTGTTGCGCAATGGGCATTCGATCACGCCAGCCCGGCCGGCAAGGGCACCGCCACCCTGCCCGCCGCCGCCGCGCGCTACCTGCCTCTGCGCGCGCCCATGCGCGTGCGCGGCGTGCTGGGCATCGCCGCCCAGGTCCCCGACAGCCTGTTCGAGCCCGACGCGGCGCGCACGCTCGACAGTTGCCTCGTGCAGATCGCGCAGACGCTCGAACGTGTGCACTACGTAAACGTGGCGCAGGATGCCTTGGTGAGCATGGAATCGGAGCGCCTGCGCAACTCCTTGCTGGCCAGCGTCTCGCACGATCTGCGCACGCCGCTCACCGGCCTGCTCGGCATGGCCGACACGCTGGCCGAACGACCGGCGCGCGAGCCGGCCGAGCAGCAGATGGTGCGTGACATGCGCGAGGCCACGCATCGACTCGTGTCGCAAGTGGGCAACCTGCTCGACATGGCCCGCCTGCAGACCGGCAAGGTCGCTCTGCGGCGCGACTGGCACGCCATCGAGGAGACCGTCGAGACGGCCACCCGCCAACTGGCCCCCGCGCTGTCAAAACACCGCCTGGTAGTGAGCCTGCCACCCGAGTTGCCGCTGTGCGAATTCGATCCCGTGCTGATCGAGCGCGTGCTGGTCAACCTGCTGGACAACGCCGTCAAACACACGCCCGTGGGCACCCTCATCCGCATCACAGCGCACACCGACACCGACGGCCTGTGCCTGTGCGTGGAAGACGACGGCCCCGGCCTGCCCCCCGGCCCGTCCGAGCGCCTGTTCGACAAGTTCGAGCGCGGCCACGGCGAATCGAGCGCACCGGGCGTCGGGCTGGGCCTGTCGATCTGCCGTGCCATCGTCGAAGCGCATGGCGGCAGCATCCGTGCGCAAACGCGCGCGGCAGGCGGCGCCAGCTTCTGCCTGACCCTGCCCCTGGGCGAGGCCCCCACCGTCACGGACCTGGACACTGCAGCATGAGCACTCACCGCGTTCTCATCATCGAAGACGACGACGTCATCCGCCGATTCGTGCGCAGCGCGCTGCACGACGAAGCATGCGAGGTCTTCGAAGCCGACACCGCCGCGCGCGGCCTGCTCGAAGCCGGCACGCGCAAGCCCGATCTGATCGTGCTCGACCTGGGCCTGCCCGACCGCGACGGCCGCCAGGTCATCGCCGACATCCGCAACTGGTCGGCGGTGCCGATCGTCGTGCTGTCCGCGCGCACGCAGGAAGAAGAGAAAGTCGCGGCGCTCGACGCCGGTGCCGATGACTATCTGGTCAAGCCTTTCGGGGTGCCGGAGCTGCTGGCACGCGTGCGCGTTCAGTTGCGCCGTGCGGCGAGCCTCGGGCACGAGACGGCGCCCATTTTCCAGTTCGGCGATGTGATGGTGGATCTCGTGCAGCGCCGCGTGACGCGTGGCGGGCAGGACGTGCACCTGACGCCGATCGAGTATCGCCTGCTGGCTTCGCTGATCCGTGGTCAGGGCCGCGTGCTGACCCATCGGCAGCTCATCATCGACGCTTGGGGTCCCGGCTATGCGGAGCGTACGCACTATGCGCGCATCTACATGAAGCAGTTGCGGGAGAAGCTGGAGGCGGATCCGGCGCAGCCGCGTTATCTGCTGACGGAGACGGGGGTGGGGTATCGGTTACAGGTGTAGGGGGTGGAGGCTTTGACCGCTCTCGCGTGCTTGGCTTTGGTGCTGCCTGGATCGTTGCTGTTCTTGATTTTGCGTTCTTGCTGGCGTGCGTTGGCCGGGTCTCGCCCCGGCGGGCGGGTCACTTTCTTGTGCCGTCAAGAAGGCTAACTCTTGCTGCCTTGGATCGTTGCTGTTCTTGGGTATTTGCTTTTGCTGGCGTGCGTTGGCCGGGTCTCGCCCCGGCGGGCGAGTTACTTTCTTGTACGGACAAGAAAGCTAACCAAAGAAACCGCCCCCACATCCCCGCCGCCTTCGGCGGTCCCCTGCGCTGC
>JASGFB010000083.1:0-22490 GCA_047605765.1 Rhodocyclaceae bacterium | reverse complement strand
CGCCTGAGTGGCCGAGTAGCGCAGGGCACCGCCGAAGGCGGCGGGGATGCGGGGGTCGTTTCTTTGGTTACCTTTCTTGTCGATACAAGAAAGTAACTCGCCCGCCGGGGCGAGTCCCGGCCAACGCACGCCAGCAAAAACCCAACTCTAGGATCAGCAAAGATCCAGGCAATGCGCCGAATCCGTCTGCAAGCACGCAACACCTCGAACAACGAAAGCTCCCAACCTACGCAAATAAACACATCACACCGTCCGGCCCCTTCATGGAAGGCCATTTATGACTGTCTCCTCATAACACCACAGCAGCCCCTCACCCACATTCAAATGACATACATATCCACATACTCATGCACCGGCATCGCCTCCAGCCGCGCTTGATCCAGCGACACCGCAAGGATCGCGTCCTGCTGCTTGCGCGCAAAGCGCCGCGCGAGATTGGTGCGGAACTTGGCCTCCAGCAGCGGAATGCCCTCGCCGCGGCGGCGCTTGTGGCCGATCGGATACTCGCAGACCACCTCCGGCAGCGTGCTGCCATCACTAAACTCCACCGTCAGCGCATTGGCGATGCTGCGTTTCTCCGGATCGTGGTAATCACGCGTGAATTGCGGATCCTCGACACACACGATCTTGTCGCGCAAGGCGTCGATACGCGGATCATGCGCAACGTCATCCTCGTAATCGGCGGCGGTGAGACGCCCGAACAGCAGCGGCACGGCCACCATGTACTGCACACAGTGATCGCGGTCGGCCGGGTTGTTGAGCGGGCCCTTCTTGTCGATGATGCGGATGCAGGCCTCGTGCGTGCGGATGGTGATCTTGCGAATGTCCTCGGCGCGCTTGCCGTGGGCTGCGAGCTGTTCGTGCAGCGTCATGGCGCACTCCACCGCCGTCTGGCTGTGGAACTCGGCGGGGAACGAGATCTTGAACAGCACGTTCTCCATCACGTAGCTGCCGTAGGGCCGCTGGAACGCAAACGGCCGGCCGCCGAAGCTGACGTCGTAGAACCCCCAGGTCTTGGCGCTGAGCACCGACGGATAGCCCATCTCGCCGGTCTTGGCCATCAAGGCCAGACGCACCGCGCGGCTGGTGGCGTCGCCCGCCGCCCAGCTCTTGCGGCTGCCGGTGTTGGGCGCGTGGCGGTAGGTGCGCAGGCTCTGGCCGTCCACCCAGGCCAGCGAGACGGCATTGATGATCTCGTCGCGCGACAGCCCCAACATTTGCGCGACCACCGCGGCGGAGGCCACCTTCACCAGCAGCACGTGATCCAGGCCGACCTTGTTGAAGGAATTCTCCAGTGCGATGCAGCCTTGGATCTCATGCGCCTTGATCATGCCGGTGAGCACCTCGCGCATCGTCAGCGGCGCCTTGCCGGCGGCCACGGCGTTGCGCGACAGCCAGTCGGCGGTGGCGAGAATGCCGCCGAGATTGTCCGACGGATGCCCCCATTCGGCGGCCAGCCAGGTGTCGTTGAAATCCAGCCAGCGGATCATGGCGCCGATGTTGAAGGCCGCCTGTACCGGGTCGAGCTGGTAGGGCGTGCCGGGTACCTTGGCGCCGTGCGGCACGACGGTGCCCGGTACGATGGGGCCGAGCAGCTTGGTGCAGGCCGGATATTCGAGTGCCTCCAGCCCGCAGCCGAGGGTGTCGATCAGGCAATTGCGCGCCGTCTGATAGGCCAGGCTGCTGTCGATGCGATAGCCGATGACGTAGTCGGCGATGTCGACGAGTACCTGGTCGGGTTGCGGGCGGACGTTGGAGATAGGGCTGCTCATGGGGTGGATGGCTCCGGCGGCGTGCGTTCGGTAAGGGTCAGCGGCGTTGGTCCAGCGGCACGAAGGCCAGGTCTTCGGGCCCGGTGTAGTGGGCGCTGGGGCGGATGATCTTGTTGTCGATGCGCTGCTCGATCACATGCGCGGCCCAGCCCGTGGTGCGCGCGATGACGAAAAGCGGCGTGAACATGTTGGTGGGCACGCCCATCATGTGATAGCTCACGGCGCTGAACCAGTCGAGGTTGGGGAACATCCGCTTGGCGTCCCACATCACGGTCTCCAGGCGGTCGGCGATGTCGAACATGCGATGGTCCTCGGCTGCGACCGACAGGCGCCGGGCGACGTCCTTGATGACCTTGTTGCGCGGATCGGCAATGGTGTAGACCGGATGCCCGAAACCGATGACGACTTCTTTTTCGGCGACGCGGCGGCGGATGTCGGCTTCCGCTTCGTCGGGCGTTTCGTAGCGTTGCTGCGTTTCGAACGACATTTCGTTGGCGCCGCCATGCTTGGGGCCGCGCAGGGCGCCGATGGCGCCGGTGATGGCCGAGTAGATGTCCGAGCCGGTGCCGGCGATCACGCGTGCAGTGAAGGTCGACGCGTTGAATTCATGTTCGGCGTACAGGTTGAGCGAGGTGTGCATGGCGCGCACCCAGTCGCGCGCGGGGCGGCGTCCGTGCAGAAGGTGCAGGAAATGGGCGCCGATCGAATCGTCGTCCGTCTCGGTGTCGATGCGCTTGCCGTTGTGGCTGAAGTGATACCAGTACAGCAGCATCGAGCCGAGCGAAGCAATCAGGCGATCGGCGATCTCGCGTGCGCCGGCGGTGTTGTGATCGTCTTTTTCCGGCAGCAGGCAACCCAGCGTCGACACCCCGGTGCGCATCACGTCCATGGCGTGGGTGGAGGCCGGCAAGGCCTCGAGCACTGTGCGCACGTTGCCGGGCAGGCCGCGCAGCGATGACAGGCGCATCTTGTAGGCGGCCAGCTCGGCGCGCGTGGGCAGCTTGCCGTGCACCAGCAGGTAGGCGATCTCTTCGAACTCGCAGGTGTCGGCGATATCCAGGATGTCGTAGCCGCGGTAGTGCAGGTCGTTGCCGGTGCGGCCCACCGAGCACAGGGCGGTATTGCCGGCGGTGACGCCAGACAGCGCCACCGATTTCTTGGGCTTGACGGGATGGACGTTCTGGACGTTCGCCTCGGCGATGGCTTGCACGCTCATGGATGTCTCCTCTCTCTCTGTCTCTTTGTCTCTCTGTGGCGGGGTCGGGGCGGGCGCCTCAGCGGGTACGCGCGAACAGCGCGTCCAGCTTGTGTTCGTAATCCCAGTAGCCGATGGCGTCGTAGAGCTCGTCGCGCGTCTGCATGATGGGCAGCAGGCTGCGTTGCGTACCCTCGCGCCGCAGCGTGTCGTACACCTGCTGGGCGGCCTTGTTCATGGCGCGGAAGGCCGACAGCGGGTAGAGCGCGATGGCTACCCCGGCGGCGCCGATCTCATCGAGCGTGAACAGCGGCGTCTTGCCGAACTCGGTGAGATTGGCCAGCACCGGCACGCGGACGGCTTCGGCAAAGTCGCGGTATTGCGCCAGTTCGGTCATGGCTTCCGGAAAGATGCCGTCGGCGCCGGCTTCGACGCAGGCCACTGCGCGTTCGATGGCGCGCTCGGCACCTTCCACTGCCAGCGCGTCGGTGCGCGCCATGATGAAAAAGCTGTCGTCGCCGCGCGCATCCACTGCCGCCTTGATGCGGTCGACCATTTCCTGCTGGCTGACGATTTCTTTGTTCGGCCGGTGGCCGCAACGCTTGGCGCCCACCTGGTCTTCGATGTGCAGGGCGGCAGCTCCGGCCTTGACCAGGCTCTTGACGGTGCGCGCCACATTGAAGGCCGATGCGCCGAAGCCGGTATCGGCGTCCACCAGCAGCGGCAGGTCGCACACATCGGTGATGCGCCGCACGTCGGTCAGCACGTCGTCGAGGCTGGAGATGCCCAGATCGGGCAGGCCGAGCGAGCCGGCCGCCACGCCGCCGCCGGACAGATAGGTGGCGCGAAAGCCCGCGTGCTTGACCAGCAGCGCATGGTTGGCATTGATGGCGCCGGGGATCTGCAGGGGCCGCTCGGTCGCCAGAGCAGCGCGGAAAGCCTGGCCGGGAGTAGGGGATGTGCTCATGCTTGCCTCGTCGTGGGTGTCGCCATGCGGCGTTGTCCTGTCAGTGCAATGGCTATGCCATGTTGTTTTCTCTGCGGGTTAACGCCAGCGTTGGCGCGTTGGCGTGTGTTTGTATCTGTTTGAAAACGCGTGACTTTCATATGAGCCTATGGACGGCTGCCGTGCCATGCGGGTTATCGCCGCTGTGCCAGAAATGGAACGCATGGTTTCATGGTGAAACGCATTTGAACGGAGCCTTCCGATGCCTGCGTCCCTTCGCAAGCCGCGCCTGTGCGTGGTGAGTTTCAGCCGCCTGTCCGAGTTGATCGAATCGGTCGCTGCCGACTACGCCGATCAGGCCGAGGTGGTGGTGGAGCACCGTCGTTTCGGTGATGCCGTGGCGCAGGCCCGCGCGCTCATCGAACGCGGCGACGTGGACGTGTTCATCAGCGCCGGCGCCAACGGTGCGCTGTTGCGACGGCAGCTCGACTATCCGGTGGCCCAGGTGACGGTCACCGGCTACGACATCATGCGGGCGCTGGCGCGGGCGGCCACCTTGGGTGAGCACGTCGGCCTGGTGACCTACGAACAGGTCAGCCCCGATCTGGGCGATCTTGGCCGTCTGCTCAAAATCCGCCTGGACGTACGCCGCTACACCAGCGAACGCGATGTCCACGAGCAGGTGCGCGCACTGCGCGAAGCCGGTGCGCAAGTGGTCATCGGCACCAGCCTGGTCACCGAGACGGCCGAGCAGCATGGCCTTGCCAGCGTCTTCATCTACACCCCCGAATCGGCCCGCCGCGCGCTCGAAGAGGCCATTGAACTGGCCCGCGCGCGCGCCAGCGAGCGGGCCCGGCGTCAGCAATTGGTGGCCTTGCTGGGGCATCTGCGCGAAGGGGTGGTGGCGGTGGATCGGGCGCAGCAGGTGTGGCTGGCCAACCCGGCGGTCTGTGAGGCGCTGGCGCTGCCGGCGCAAGCCGCCATCGGCCAGCCGCTGACGCGTCTGATCCCGGCCCTCGACGTGGGCGAGGTGTTGCGGCCGGGGGCCGCGGCGGTGCTACGCAAGGTGTTCTCGCTGGGCACGCGGCGCATGATCGGCAACCTGATTCCCATCGATGAGGACGGCCAGCGCGTGGGGGCGCTGCTGACCATGCAGGAGGCCGCCAGTGTCGAACGCGCCGGTCGCGACCTGCGCCGGCATGCGCATGGCACACCGCTGCGTGCGCGCCGCACGCTCGACGATCTGGTCGGCGCTTCACCCGCCATCCGGGCGTTGCGCGCGCTGGTAGAGCGCTTCGCCGGGCTCGATCTGACGGTGCTGATCTCGGGTGAATCCGGCACCGGTAAGGAACTGATCGCGCAGGGGCTGCACAACGCCAGCGCGCGGCGCCGCGAGCCGTTCGTGGCGATCAACTGCGCGGCCATGCCGGAATCGTTGTTGGAGAGCGAACTGTTCGGTCACGAAGAAGGCGCCTTTACCGGTGCGATGAAAGGCGGCAAAGCGGGGCTGCTGGAAACCGCCCACCACGGCAGCGTGTTCCTGGACGAAGTCGGCGACATGCCGCTGGCCTTGCAGACGCGCCTGCTGCGCGTATTGCAGGAGCGCGAAGTGTTGCGCGTGGGCGGTCGCGAGCCGATTCCGATCGACGTGCGCATCATTGCCGCCACCCATCGGGATCTGGCCCAGCGCGTGACTGAAGGTGCCTTTCGGCAAGATCTGTACTACCGCCTCAACGGCTTGCGGCTGACGGTGCCCAGCCTGCGCGAGCGCATCGACGATCTGCCCGCGCTGGCCGACGCGCTCATCGCCAAGCACAGCCGCCGCCACGGCCTGGCGCAGCCGGACGACGCGCTGCGTGGGCATTTCATCGAACGCGCGCGTGCCTATGCCTGGCCCGGCAACGTGCGCGAACTCGAAAACATGGTCGAACGCCTGATGGCCGCCGCCTGCGAGGCCGATCCTCTGGCGCGCCAGGCCCTGCTGGCGATGCTGTTCCCGGAATTCGACGCCGCCCCTGCCGCGGTGCCCACCCAGGCACCGGCTTCATTGCGTGCCGCCCGCCGTGCCCTGACGGTGCAGCACGCCCGCGCTGCGCTGGCGTCGGCAGGCGGCAACACCACGCTGGCGGCCCGGCAGCTCGGCGTCGGCCGCACCACGCTGTGGCGCCTCCTGAAGACGGCGGATTGAACGGCTGCCTGAGCGGCAATGAAAAGGGGCGCCGGAGCGCCCCTCGGGTCATGCACACTGCCTGGTGGATCAATCCAGTTCGCCGTAGTACGCGCGGCGCAGGATGGCCTCCATGTCGGCCACCAGCGGCAGACGCGGATTGGCCGGCGCGCATTGGTCCTCGTAGGCATCGCGCGCCAGTTGCGGGATGGCGGCCAGGAAGGCTGCTTCATCCACGCCCTCGGCCTGGAAGCTGAGCTCGATGCCGACTGCGCGCGTCAGATCGATGACGGCGCGGCGGAACGATGCCACGCCTTCTTCCGGCGTACTCGCCGGCAGCCGCAGAAAAGCCGCGATGTCCTGGTAGCGCTCGTCGGCGCAGTACTTGCCGTACTTGGGCCACACCGACAGCTTGGTGGGCGGCAGACCGTTGTAGCGGATGACGTGCGGCAGCAGGATGGCGTTGGCGCGCCCGTGCGGCACGTGGAACAGCCCACCCACCTTGTGCGCCATGGCGTGGCACATGCCGAGAAAAGCGTTGGCGAAGGCCATGCCGGCGATGGTCGAGGCGTTGTGCATCTTCTCGCGCGCCACCGGGTCGGCATGCTTGACCGAGCGTTCCAGGTGCTGGAACACCAGCTTGATGGCCTGCAGCGCCAGCCCGTCCGTGAAGTCGTTGGCGAGGATCGAGACATAGGCCTCGGTGGCGTGGGTGAGCACGTCGAGCCCGGTGTCAGCGGCGACGGCAGCCGGCAGGGTCAAGGTCATGTCGGGGTCGACGATGGCGATGGTCGGCGTCAGCGCGTAGTCGGCCAGCGGGTACTTCTTGTTGGTGCGCGTGTCGGTGATGACGGCAAAGGGCGTGACTTCGGCGCCCGTGCCGGAGGTCGTGGGGATGCACACCATGCGTGCCTTGCGGCCCAGTTCGGGGTATTTGAAGGCGCGCTTGCGGATGTCGAGGAACTTCTGCTTGAGGTCGTCGAAGTTGACCTCGGGGTTTTCGTACAGCAGCCACATGACCTTGGCTGCGTCCATCGGCGAGCCGCCGCCCAGGGCGATGATGGTGTCGGGCTCGAAGCTGCGCATCAGGCCCAGACCCTTGTTGACGGTGTCCACGCTGGGATCGGCTTCGACCTCGAAGAACAGCTCGATTTCGATCGGCTGGCGCCGGCGATGCAGCACGTCGGTGATCTTGTCGACGTAGCCCAGTTTCCACATGGCGCGATCGGTGACGATCATGACCTTGCGGAGGTTCTTCATGTCGATCAGATAACGGATGGACTGTGCTTCAAAGAAGATCTTCGGGGGAACCTTGAACCATTGCATGTTGTTGTTGCGGCGTGCGATGCGCTTGATGTTGAGAAGGTTGACGGCGCCCACATTGTTGGACACCGAGTTCGAGCCGTACGAGCCACAGCCCAGCGTGAGCGAAGCGGGCAGGTCGTTGTAGAGCGCCCCGATGCCGCCGTGCGAGGCGGGGGCGTTCCACAGCAGGCGCACCGCCTTGACCGCCGCGCCGTAGTCGCGCACCACGCTCTGGTTGTTGGAGTGGATGACGGCGGTATGACCGAGGCCATGGAAGGCCACCATCTCTGCGGCCAGCCGGATGCCGTCCTGCGTGGTGGGCGCGCGCAGCACCGCCAGCACGGGCGAGAGTTTTTCGCGCGTGAGCGGTTCGGCTTCGCCGACCTCGCCGCATTCGGCCAGCAGCAGGACGGTGTCGGGCGCCACCACGAAGCCCGCCTGTTCGGCGATCCAGGTGGCCGGCTTGCCGACGATCTCGGCGTTCAGGCGCGCGCCGGCGCAGTTTTCGCTGCGCGCGGCGACGCCGAACATGAGGTTTTCCAGCAGGGGCTTCTCGTGCGGGCTGACGCGGTGCACCTTGAAGCGGGCGAAGGTCTCCATGGTGTCGTCATAGACGGCATCGTCGATGATGATGGCTTGTTCCGACGCGCAGATCATGCCGTTGTCGAAGGTCTTGGACAGCACGATGTCATTGACCGCGCGGCGCACGTCGGCAGATTGCTCGATGTAGGCCGGCGTGTTGCCGGCGCCCACGCCGAGCGCCGGTTTGCCGCACGAATAGGCGGCCTTGACCATGGCGTTGCCGCCGGTGGCCAGGATCAGCGCGACACCGGGGTGGTGCATGAGCGCATTGGTGGCTTCCATCGACGGTAGTTCGATCCACTGCACGCAGTGCGGCGGGGCGCCGGCGGCGACGGCGGCGTCGCGCACCACGCGCGCGGCGGCGGCTGATGAGCGCTGGGCAGAAGGATGGAAGGCGAAGATGATCGGGTTGCGCGTTTTAAGTGAGATCAGCGCCTTGAAGAGGGGGGTGGTGGTGGGGTTGGTGGTGGGTGTGATGCCGCAGATGACCCCCACCGGTTCGGCGATTTCGGTGATGCCGGTCAGCTCGTCGTCACGCACCACGCCGACGGTTTTCAGGTGACGCATGGCGTGCGTGACGTGCTCGCAGGCGAACAGGTTCTTGATGGCCTTGTCTTCGAATACGCCGCGCCCGGTTTCCTCGATGGCCAGGCGCGCCAGTTCGCCGTGCTGGTCGAGCGCGGCGACCGAGGCTTTCTTGACGATGAAATCGACTTCCTCCTGCCCCAGCCGCATGAAGTCTTCCAGTGCCGCCAGCGCCCGCGTGACCAGCGCGTGGACGCCATCGGAAGGTGAGGCGCGCCAGACGGCCTCTTCGACGTTGCTACGTTCCATGGATTGCTCCTGTAAACAAAAAAGGGAGCGCGCCTCGATGAGCCCTGGGTGGCGGGCCGGGCGCGGCGGGTATTGGTGCACCGCATCAGGCTGTTAGTACACGGGACACCGATCTGTAGACCGGTGACACGTATCAAGGGTGGACAGCCTTTGTGGCACCTGCTGGCGTGAGTCTTAAACCTTGTTGATAGACAACAAGGGCGCAGAGGGCCACATGGCAGTTGGGCAGATCTGGATGATTGATACCGGTAGCAAGCCTGTCAGAAGGGTTCTCTAAGGAATTGTTTTTTCTGATAGATCTACGGCATGGGTTTGATTAGATGTGGGGCATCGAGAGACAGTCACACTCCTGCTGTCTTATAATCGCCAGTTGATTTTTCTGACGGCGTCCCTGTATGCGCCTTGCGGTGGTGACGGGCGGTTCCAAGGGTTTGGGACTGGCCTTGTGCGAACAGCTCGCGGTGGCCGGCTATCGCGTGCTGGAGTTTTCGCGGAGCGCGCCGCATGGTTTCTCGGTGAGCGTCGATCTGGCTGCGCCGCTGGCGGCGCGCGCCGTCGTCGATGCGGCGTTGGCACCGTTCGCGGACGGCCCGCTCGATGAACTGGTGTTCATCGGCAACGCCGCCACGCTCGACCCGATGGTGCCGGCGACCGAGGCTGACGGCGCCGCCGTCGACGCCCACATGGCGATCAATTTCACCAGCGCCGTGCTGCTCATGACGGCGTTCATGGCGCGGTTTCAATCGCACGCCTGCCGCAAGCGCATCTTCAGTATTTCGTCCGGCGCCGCGCAGAAGGCTTACGCGGGCTGGTCGATGTACTGCGCCAGCAAAGCGGCGCTGGAGCGCTTCGTTGAGGTGGCGGCGCTGGAGCAGGCCGGGCAGCCTCATCCTTTCGAGCTCTTCAACATCAATCCGGGCGTCATGGATACCGCCATGCAGGCGCAGATCCGTGCCGCACGCACGCAGGATTTCCCGGAGGTCGAGCGCTTCATCCGCCGCCAGGCGGAGGGCGAACTGGCCGCACCGGCCGATGTGGCCCGCGCCATCGTGCGCATGCTGGCTGACGAGGGTATCGCCAGCGGCGGGCGCTACGCGGCCCGGGAGTGGGCGAGGACTTCCGACGCACCCTGATGCGAGGCGGCCGGCACGCTTTGCGCGCCCGACCGCCTCGGCTACCCGCTTACCTTGCACGAGGGCACGCCCACCGGGTGTCCGTCATGTCGTTCATGCGCCGCCCTGGTCGGCGCGCCAGGAGTCATTTTGAAAAACAATCAGTTCCTGACGGACCGCCGGTTCGTCTTTTCGTGTGCCACCCTGTGCTGCCTGCTGTGGGGCAGCGCCTATCCGGCCATCAAGAACGGCTACGCGCTGTTCAACATCGCCGCTGACGATATTCCGTCCAAGCTGGTGTTCGCCGGCTGGCGCTTCTTTTTCGCCGGCCTCGCACTGCTGGTGCTGGCGCGTTTCACGCATCGCAAGCTGGGCCCGCTCAATGGGACCAAGTGGCGCCAACTCGCCCTGCTGGGCCTGACGCAGACCTCGCTGCAATACGTGTTCTTCTACATCGGCCTGGCTTACACCACGGGGGTGAAGGGCTCGATCATGAATTCGACGGCGACCTTCTTCAGCGTGTTGCTGGCGCACTTCATCTACAAGAACGATCGCATCACCGGGGGCAAGGCGCTCGGCTGCCTGTTGGGCTTCGCCGGCGTGATGGCGGTGAACTTCAGCCACGATCTGCTGGACTTTACCTTCTCGCTGGCCGGCGACGGCTCGGTGGTGATGTCGGCGTTCATCCTGTCGGCGGCGATGATCTACGGCAAGAAGGTGTCGCAGGGCATGGATTCGGTGGTCATGACCGGCTATCAGCTGTCGATCGGCGGCCTCGCGCTGATCGTCTGCGGTTACCTCACGGGCGGCACCCTGCATGGCTTCGGCTTGGCGTCGACGGCGCTGATGGCGTACCTGGTGGCGTTGTCGTCGGTGGCATTCGCGCTGTGGAGCGTCCTGCTCAAGTACAACCGCGTCGGCATGGTGGCGCCGTTCAACTTTCTTATCCCGGTGTCGGGGGCCGTGCTGTCGGCGATCTTCCTGTCCGAGAGCATCTTCGAACTGAAGAACGGTATCGCCTTGCTGTTGGTGTGCGGGGGGATCTGGCTGGTGACGCGTGAGCAGGTGGTGAAGGCCGGCTGAGGGCGGCCGCTGCGGCCATGACAGGGCGGCCCAGGCCGCCCGCTGTCGCCGGGCTCAGGCCTTGGCGACGGACAGGTAGCGGTCGATGGCGGTCGAGACTTCTTCGAATTCGCGAGATTTGTCGAAAAAGTACTCGGCGCCCAGCGCCAGGCATTGCGCACGCACGCGCGGCTCGGCGAAGTTGGTCAGCACGATGCGCAGCGGCGGTGCCGGATCGTGCTGCAGGAAGGCCAGCACGTTCATGCCGCTGCCTTCGCGCAGTTGCAGATCGATGATGGCGATCTGGAAGTGCCCTTCGCGCAACGCGGCACGGGCCGCCGTTTCGCTGTCGGTGCTGTGGCTGACCACGCAACGCACGTCCGATTCGACCAGGTCGATGAGGCTGTCGCGTATGACGGGCGAGTCTTCAACAAGCAAGACCTGCACGTGCGCGCCGAGGGGGCTTTGCATGTCAGTCGAGTTGGCGGTGGCGGTGAAGCTCATGTTCCGTCGCTCACGAGAAGTTGCCTCTGAGGTCAGTATCGCCGGCCCCGGCGGCGGCCGTAATCGGACGGACGCCTACAACGCCCATCAATTGATCAAGCCGGTCTTGATGGCGTAATAAGTCAGCTCGGCATTGGTCTGCATGTTGAGCTTTTCAAGAATGCGCGTGCGGTAGGTGCTGACTGTCTTGACGCTGAGGAACAATTCGTCGGCAATCTGCGACACCGTCTTGCCCGAGGCCAACTGGCACAGCACCTGGAATTCGCGCTGCGACAGGTCATGGTGGAGCGGCCCGCTGGCGTCGCCGTCCAGACGGTTGACCAGCAGGTCCGACAAGGCCGGCGACAGGTAGCGCCTGCCTTGCAGCACCACGCGCATGGCGCGCAGGATGTCTTCCGGCTCGGCATCCTTGCGCACATAGCCATTGGCGCCGGCGCGCAGCAGATTGACGGCGTATTTGTCCTCTGGATAGCCGGACAATATGAGCACGGGCAGGTCGGTGTGCAGATTGCGGATCAGGCGCAGGGTATCAACGCCGCTGCGGTCGGGCAGGGCAATGTCCAGCAATACCAGATCCCAGTGTCCATCGCGCAATGTGGCAAGAATTTCCAGGCTGGTCGAGGCTTCGCCGCCCACTTCGAGGTCGGGCTCGCCTTCGATCAGTTGCCGAATGCCGTTGCGCACGATTTGATGGTCGTCGCCGATCAGCACGCGATGTTTCGTCATGTAGGTCTCCGCGCTTCAAATGAAGAGGCCGCAACGGCCGGAAACGACGGTTGCGGCACAATGGTGATCAGGCAATTCTGACATCGCCTGAGCCCGGCGTCACATTTTGTCTTTGGTGTTTTTGGCGCCGCTCTGGACTTTTTCGCCACCGCGTTCAATGTCCTTGCCCGCGCCTTCGATGGTATTGCAGCCGGTGATGGCGATCATCATCAGGGCGAGGACGGGAGCCACGATTTTCTTCAGCATGATGAGGTCCTTTCGTTTTTAAGGGTTATTCCTTGGTCAGCAGGTCAGACAGCTCGTTGGCATGCTCTTCTTCCTTGGCCAGGATCGAAACAAGCATGTTCCGGGTGGTGGGGTCGTCGTCGCCGAACCAACGCACCATTTCGCGATAAGTGTCGATGGCGATGCGCTCGGCCACCAGATCCTCGCGAATCATGTCGCGCAGATTCTTGCCGGGGGCATATTCCGAATGGCTACGATCGAGCAGCCCTTCGGGCGAAAAGTCCGGCTCGCCACCCAATTGGACGATGCGTTCGGCAATCAGATCGGCATGCGCCTGTTCTTCGCCGGCGTGGGCGTGGAATTCGGCCGCGATGGGCTCCGAATTCGGCCCCTGGGCCATGAAAGCATGGCGTTTGTAACGCAATACGCACACAATTTCGGTTGCTAAAGCCTGGTTGAGCACGCGCACCGCGGCATCGCGATCCTTGCCATACGTGGGCGTCAGGGCGCCTTCGTCCATTTCGGCCCGGGCGCGTTGGCGGATGTTCTCGATATCCAACACGAAATCGCTACGATGATTGGAAAGCGGAACTTGTGCGTTGATGTTCATGACTGATTCTCCTGCGGGCGCCCAACCGGGCCGCCATACGTGGGTGTTCAGGTCCTCATCGCCGGAACAGGCTGGCAATGAACGAAACGATCGTCAGTACGATGAAAATGAAAAACAGTACCTGCGCGATCTCGGCAGCGCCCGCCGCGATGCCCCCAAAACCGAACAGGGCTGCGATCAACGCAATCACCAGAAATACGGCGGCATAGTGCAGCATGGCATTCTCCTTGTCGGTGTTCGTCGCATGGCGCGTGCCGCGACGATGACGGAAGATGACGCTTGCAGATTAGCGATGCGCCTTTTTTGAGCCTGTAGGTAGTGGCTTAGACGCGATGTAAGAACTGTCCTACGCGGAGAGGAAATGACTCAAAATCCCCGAAACCTCTCGGGTTTGCGCGGCGCTTTCCGGGCGGCCAATGCCGCTGGCGACGAAGTCCTGGAGTTTCCCCGCAGCATCCTGCGGCGGGCGGCTGCTTTTCGGCTTGCCGCGCCGCTGTGCGTGATTGCCGGCGTGGCCTGCATCGCCATTGCCGAATTGGGTAACGAACGCCTTGGCGATGTCGTGGCCCAGATCCGGCATTCGTACGAATTGCGCCGCGAGCTCTATACGCTGGGCCTGCTGGCGACCAATGCCGAAACCGCGCAGCGCGGTTATCTGCTGACGCGTCGCCGCGATTATCTCGATCCCTATCTGGACGCCTTCCCGAAAGTGCCGGAGGTCATCGAACGCATTCGCCAGATGAGCGCCGGCGACGCCGAGCGCCTGGCTCTGATCGATGCCTTGCAGCAGCGGGTGGACGATAAATTCAACGAATTGCGGGCCACCATCACGCTGTTCGATGCCGGTCGTGAAGAACAGGCCATGGCGCTGTTCAACACCGATCAGGGCAAGGTCAACGCCGACCGCATCCGCATGGCCATCAACACGCTCCTCGAACTCGAAGAAGCGCGCACCAACCTGCACGCGCGGCGCTGGGCCGACGATCTGCGCTTCCAGCGGCTCGCCGTGACCTTTGCCGTGGCGCTGAACATCCTGCTGGTGCTGGTCCTGCTGCGCTCGGTCCGCCGCGAGCTCGACCTCGAACGCGACCAGAGCGCCCGGCTCGACCTGTTGGTGCGCGAGCGCACCGAAGAGCTATCCGAACTGGCGTCGCACCTGCAGGGTGCGCGCGAGGAAGAAAAATCCCTGCTGGCGCGCGAACTGCACGATGAATTGGGTGCCATCCTCACCGCGTCGCGCATGGACGTCGCCTGGGTGCGTCGCAAGGCGCCCGACCTGCCGCCGGAAATCCTCACCAAGCTGCAGCGCGTACTCGAACATCTCGACCAGGGCGTGGCGCTCAAGCGGCGCATCATCGAAGGCCTGGTGCCTTCGGCCTTGCTCAATCTGGGTCTGGTCCCGGCGCTTGAATCCCTGATGGAGGACTTTACCCATCGCAATGAGATCCGCACGCAGGTGGATCTGCCCGAGATGTCGCCCCCGGTCACGCGCGAACAATCGATCGCCATCTATCGCATCGCGCAGGAAGCCCTCACCAACATCGAACGTCATGCGCAGGCCCATAACGTGTCCTTGCGCGTGCGCCAGGAAGACGGTGCCGTGCGCCTGGTGGTGCGCGACGACGGTCAAGGCATGGCCGACATGGATGCGCGCCGCCTGAAGAGCCATGGCTTGCGCGGCATGCGTCAGCGCGTGGCGGCGCTGCGGGGCGATCTGTCGATCAAGTCAGGCCCCGGCGACGGCACCGTGGTGACGGTGGTGCTGCCGCTGGCCGGCTGAACCCGCCAGCGGCGTAGGAGCCCGCCGACGCGGGGCGCCGCGCCGTTCCCACGCTTTGGCGAGAGCGCGTCCGATACGGCGCATGCGAAGTCCCTTCGATACTGTAGTCACCCGGCCACGATGCCGGCCTGACAAACCACGCAGGAGACTTCCATGAAAATCAAACCGTACGCTATGGCCTGTATCCTCGCTGTGAGCGCCGCTCCGTTTGCGGCCAACGCGGCCACCGCCCACGAAAAGCAGGAACGCGACCGCATCGAAAATACCTACAAGAGCGCGCGTCAGCAGTGTGACAGCCTGTCCGGCAACGGCAAGGATGTCTGCCAGGAAGAAGCCAAGGCCCAGCGCAAGATCGCGCTCGCCGATCTGGACGCCTCCGTCAAGGGCACCACCGGAGCGCGTTACGACGCCCAGGTGGCGCGCGCCGAAGCCGAATACGCGGTCGCCAAGGAACGCTGCGACGACAAGGCTGGCCAGGCCAAGGACGAATGTGTCCAGGCCGCCAAGACCACCGAGGAAAAGGCCAAGGCCGATGCCAAGGCGGCGCACAAGACCGCCGATGCTCGCCGCGATGAAAGCCGCACCGCCGCGCGTGCCGATGAACGGGCCAGTGAAGACAAGCGCAAGGCCGAACGCGATCTGGCTGCCGAAAAATGCGACCGTCTGGCCGGCAATGCCAAGTCGCAATGCATGAATGACGTGAAGGCTCATTTCGGCTCGTAAGGCCTGGCCGGATCATGACGTGGAAGCTGGACGGCGCCTGCGGGCGCCGTTTTTTTTGGCCTGGCGGGACCAATCCGGGCGACTTTGTCGGATGAAGCCGACACGGCGCCGCAAAGGCTGACTACAGGCAGCTTTGCAAGCGTTGCATAGGATCTAGTCATGGCACGGCGCGGGCCGTGCGCTACGGCCAAACATTGACAAGGAGATGCATCATGTTGCATTACGCTCTCGTGTTCCTGGTGATCGCTCTGGTCGCCGCGCTGTTTGGTTTCGGTGGCATCGCCGCCGGGGCCGCCGGTATCGCCAAAGTGCTGTTCGTCGTATTCCTCGTCTTGACGGTGGTTTCGTTCTTCATGGGACGCCGGCGTTGACGACCCGCCAACGGGCGCGCCACATGCTTGGCGCCGCCCGGCGCAGCTGACTGGAGGACCTGAGCCATGCTGCTGACAGACCTGAAGATTCTCTCGGCGGGCGCCCTGGCCGCAGTGGCGGTGACGGGCGCCTTGTTGTTGCCGGTGGCCGGTGTCGCTGCCGAGGACGACGACAATCCCCTGATGCCGGTGGTGGGATTCGACGTCAATCGCTATGCGGGCAAGTGGTATGAGATCGTGCGCCTGCCCAACCGCTTCCAGCGCCAGTGTGCTTCGGACGTGACGGCGGAATACGCCGCGCGGCCGGATGGCCTCATCACCGTGGTCAATCGCTGTCGCACCGACGAAGGCAAGATGGACGAGGCGCGTGGCGTTGCCGAGGTGGTGGAGCCGGGCATCGGGCAACTCGATGTCACCTTCGTGCCGCGTTGGTTGAGCTGGCTGCCCTTCACCAAGGGCGACTATTGGGTGCTGGAGCTCGATCCCGCCTACCGCTATGCGCTGGTGGGCACGCCGGGGCGCGATTACCTATGGGTGCTGTCGCGCGAACCCAAGCTGCCGTCCGAGATTCTCGAACGCCTGTTAGCGCGGGCGCGCGAAGACGGTTTCGATCTCAGCAAACTGGTGTACGACGTGCCGTCGGGCGGGGTAGAAGTGTCGGTCGGGACGCGTATGCGCCAATGAACTCGCATGTCGCCACGCAAAAGAAGGGACGGCTAGCCGTCCCTTCTTCGTGGATGACAGGACCCAAACGTGAAAAAGCCCTCATGCAGAGGGCTTGCTACGACGAACGGACAGCGTTCAGTGACGGCGCGACAGCAGCATGCCCGCCAACAGACCCAGGCCGGCCGCTGCCCCGGCGATGCGCCAGGGATTTTCATGCACGTAAGCTTGTGCGCTATCGCGCGTGGCGTACAGACTGTCCTTGGCGTTGGTCAGTTTTTCGGTGGCGGCCAATTGCACCGAATGAGCGGCCGCCTGCAGTGAGCCAGCCGCATCACTGAGCGATTGCGAAGCGCTGGGGAGCGTCTTGGTTCGTGTCAGCATATCGTTCTCCTTTCAGGATTTCCGCCTTCTGGCTGTCGCAGCCGACGGTACGACTTGATGGTAGCGATGCGCATGCGTGCAGGCTGTCGGTTCAGGCGCCCACCGGGCGTCGGCCACATTCCGACATGGCCGGGCTGCGCGGGCCGCTGCGAACATAATCACGCAATCACACAAGGATCAGACGCTGGGCGCGGCCTTGAAGGGGCGGCGTGTTTCGAGTTCGTTGACGTAAAGCTCGATGCCGCCGGTCTCGCGGCGCAGGTAATGGGCCACGGCGTCCTGAAAGCGCTCGTCTGCCAGCCAATGCAAAGAGTACGTGCGCACCGGATCGAGCCCGCGCGCGAGCTTGTGTTCGCCTTGCGCGCCGCCTTCGAAACGCGCGGCCCCCATGGCGATCGCCTCCTCGATGGGGCGGTAATAGCAGGCTTCGAAATGCAGACACGGCACATGTTCGACGGCGCCCCAGTAACGGCCATACACCGCGTCGCCGTCGCAGAGCAGCAGACTGGCGGCCAGGGGCGTGCCGCCCCGTTCGGCAAGCAGCAGCAAACAGGACGCCGGCAACTGTGCGCCCAGCGCCTCGAAGAAAGCTTGGTTCAGGTAGGGGGTGGCGCCGTGCAGGGCATAGGTGGTGGCGTAGCAGCGCGCAAAAAAGGCCCAGTGCTGGGCCGTGATCTCATGGCCGCGCAAGGCCCGCAGGCTGACGCCGGCGTCACTCACCTTGCGCCGCTCCTGCCGGATTTTTTTGCGCTTGTCATGTGACAGCGCGGCCAGGAAATCGTCGAAATTGCCGTAGCCGGCGTTGTGCCAGTGAAATTGCACACCTTCGCGCACCAGCATGCCATGGGCGCGGCCGACGTCGACGTCCGCCTCCTGTGCGAAAAGGATGTGGAGTGACGACGCGCCGCTGTCGCGTACATGATCGAGCACCTGGCTCAACAGTTCGGCGCGGGTCGTCGTGTCGCGCGCTAGCAGACGCGGACCGGGTACCGGCGTGAACGGCACGGCGCCCAGCCACTTCGGGTAGTAAGTCAGCCCATGCTGGGCATAGGCGTCGGCCCAGGCCCAGTCGAATACGTATTCACCCCAGGAGTGGGTCTTCAGATACAGGGGCAGGGCGGCGATCAACTCGCCATCGCGCCACAGCGCGGCGATGGCACTGCGCCAGCCGGTGCCGCGCCCTACGCAGCCCGTGCGTTCGAGGGCCGACAGATAGGCGTGCGACAGAAACGGCTGCGGGCCGGCCAGCGCGTCCCAGGCGGGCGCTGCGATGTCGTCGATACTGTGGTGGATGCGAAGCGGCATGAATGGGACGAGCAAGGCGCGGCGCTGCGCGGGAATGTACCCAACATACGTGCTCGATATCGCGTCGGCAAGTGTCTCGGGGCCGCGGCCCGCTCCGATCATGCCCATCAAAGAAAAAGAGGCAGCGCCCCGATGGGCGATGCCTCTTGGTCAGGACAGGCGAAGTGCGGGTGACTACATGCCGAAGACGCTCGGCAGCCACAGCGACAAGGCCGGAATGTAAGCCACCATCAACAGCAGAACGATGTTGCCGATGATGAAAGGCGCTGCCGCCTTGGCGATGTCAACCAGCGACACACGGGCAATGCCCTGCGCCACAAACAGGCATACGCCGACGGGGGGCGTGGTCAGACCGATCACCAGATTGATGACCATCATCACCGCGAACTGGATCGGGTCCATGCCGATCTGAGTGGCAACTGCCAGCAGCGGCGTAAACAGAATCAATAGCGCGGCAATGGTCTCCATGAACATGCCCACCAGCAGGAGCAACAAGTTGATGAGCAGGATCAGTAAGTACTTGTTGTCGGTGATGGCCAGGAGCCCGTTGGCAATCTGCTGCGGAATACCCTCGGAGGTGAGAATCCAGGCGAACACATTGGCGAAGCCAACGAGCAGCAGGATGCCCGTGGTGCCGCTGATGGTTTCGACCATGCACGAGAGCATCTTGCGGACGGTCAGATCTTTGTAGACGAAGAACCCGACCAGCATCGAGAACACCACAGCAAACACCGAGGCTTCGGTGGGGGTAAAGACGCCTGTCACCAGCCCGCCGATGAGCAGCACCGGCATGAGGATTGCCCAGATGGCGCCGCGCGTGGCACGCAGGCGTTCGCGCATGCTGGCTTTTTCGCCTTTCGGATAGCCGCGTCGGCACGCCAGTACATAGGCGATGGTGCCCATGGTCAGGCCCATCAGCAGGCCGGGCAGGGCCCCGGCGATAAACAGTTTGCCGACCGACAGGCCGGTGAGTGTGCCGACGATGATCATCGGCACGCTGGGCGGAATGATGGGGCCGACCGTGGCCGCCACGGCAGTCACCGCGCCGGAGAACGCGGCATCGTAGCCGCTGCGCTTCATGGCAGGGATCATGACCGAGCCGATACTGGCCGCTTCGGACACCGCCGTGCCCGAAATGCCGGCGAAGATCATCGACGCCGACACGTTGGCCATAGCGAGCCCACCCCGGATATGGCCGAACCAGGCATTGCCGAACGATACGATGCGGTCGGTGATGCCGCCGCCATTCATTAGGCCGCCGGCCAGCAGAAAGCCAGGGATGCACAGCAGCACGAATGAATCCATGCCGCTGTAGAACTGGTTGGCCATGATCGCCAGCCCCATGTCGGTGATCAGAAGGTAACTGATCGAAGACAGGGCGAGCGCGATGGCCACGGGTACGCCCAGCATGAGGGAAACGAAGAAGATGACGAACAAGGCGACGGTGGGGCTCATGCCACGCCCTCCTGGCGAGGATCCGGTGTGGTGCCCCGGAACAGGTGAATGAAATCGGCGGCCAGATTGGCCAGCGTAAACAGGGCAATGTTGACCATGATGACCAGCACGCAGGTGGTTACCCACGACATGGGAATCGGCACCGTGGTGGCTTCGCGTATCGCCATGAGTTCGACATACTCGATGGCGTTGACGAACAGCAGACTGGCGCAGACAAGCATCACGAGGTCGATGAGTATGCGCAGTACGGCGCGGGCGCGGTCAGGCAGGACATTGATCAGGATGTCGACGTTGACCAACTCGCGATGCCATGTCGCCGCCGAGCAACCGAAGGCGACCACGTAGACCATCAGGAAGCGCGCCACCTCTTCGGTCCACGGCGGCGAAGGAATGGGCAGAGGCCGCGCGACGACCTGGATCATGACGACGCCGATGAGGCCGAACAGCAGCACGGTCGCCGCAATGAGATTGATGCGCTCGATGAGACGCAGGATGGATGACAGCATGGGGCACCTGGGAGTGACAGATAGAAACGTGGCCGCCACGGCGGGCGGCCACCTGTGCCGGTGCGGGCTTACTTGACGGCCAGAGCCTTCTGATAGAGCGCGCGGATTTCAGGCTTGATGGCCTTTTCGACGGCGGGGCGGGCAACGTCGGCGAAAGCCTTCTGGTCGACTTCCACCACTTGCATGCCCTTGGCCTTGAGGTCGTCGATGAGCTTGGCCTCGTCCTTCATGAATTGCTCGCGCTCAAAGGCCTGGGCTTCCTTGGCGGCGGCCACGATTGCTTGCTGATGAGCCGGCTTGAGCTTGCCGAACTTGCGGTCGCCGACGACCAGATAGATCCAACTGCGGACGTGCTCGGTCTTGTTGATGTACTTCTGCACCTCGAACATGCTGTAGCTCATGGTCAGGGACAGTGGGTTTTCCTGACCTTGCACCACGCCCTGTTGGAGGCCGGTGAAAACCTCGGACAGCGCCATCGGGGTCGGCTGGGCTCCCAGCGCTTTCCAGGTCGAGATGAACAGCGGCACGTTGGGCAGGCGCAGGATCAACCCGTTCAGTTCGCTCGGTTTGGTGATCGGGCGATTGGCCGTCAGGTTGCGCGGGCCGCGCTCGAACCAAGCAAGCGTGCGCAGTTTGGTCTTGGTCAGGATCTCATCGGTGATTTCCTTGCCGATCGGACCATTTACGATCTGCTCCATCTGCGAAGAACTGCTGATCATGTACGGGACGCCCAGCAGGGCGGCCTTCGGTGCCCAGTTCTGCAGCGATTCGCCGGTGATGGTCATGTCTACGCTGCCCATCTGCACGGCGTTGATGATGTCCATTTCCTTGCCGAGAGATTCGTTCGGATACACCTTCACTTCGACGGCCCCCTGGGTCTTCGCGGCGACCAGTTCGGCGAACTTGACCGAGGCCTTGTGCCAGCTGTGTTCCTCGTTGCCTTGATGGCCCAGCTTCAGGGTGACTTCGGCGGCACTCGCCGACAGGGCGGAGGCCCCCAACATGGCGGCCAACAACAGGCGGATCTTGAATGACATGGTTTTGTCTCCTTGTGTTAGACAGGTGGCAGTTGTGTAAACCGGCATGCGGTTCAGGCGGAAAAGTCGAGCAATACCTTGGTGGTTTCCTCGGGGTGCTGCTCGATGAGTTCGAATGCCTTGTGAATGTCGCGGAAATCAAAGGCGTGGCTGATCAGGATGTCCGGATGGAGCTTGCCGGCGTGCATCCATTCGATGACGCGCGGGAACATGCGGGCATTCAGGCGCGAAGCGAAGAGCGATAGTTCGCGCTTGGTGACTTCCTGTTGGACCAGTGCAGTGGGTTGCGACGAGAAGCCCAGCAGGCCGATGCGGCCACCCGGTGCCACGATGCGCACGGCTTCTTCGAGGATGGCGGGGTGGCAGACGGCGTCGATGACCAGCGTCGGCGTCATGCCGAGCGAGGCCAGGGTTTCGGACAAGGCACGCTCGTTGGTGTTGATGAGCACGTTGGCCCCGCAGCGACGGGCCTGTGCCAGGCGCGCATCGATGCGGTCGACCACCGCCACGGTGGCGCCGACAACATTGCGCAGCGCGTCGACGATGGTGATGCCGGCCGGGCCTGCGCCGTACACCAGCACGATGTCCTCGGCGGTGGCGCTGGTGCGGTTGAGCACATTGGCGGCGACCGCGTAGGGTTCGACCGTGGTGGCGTGGCGCTCATCCACGCCCTGCGGCAGCACCCAGGCATTGCTGGCCGGGGCCGTGGCGAACTGGCTGAAACCGCCGTCGCGGTGTACGCCCAGCACCTGCAATTGCCCGCACACATTGGGGCGTTGATGCAGGCAGGCGTCGCACTGCCCGCAACTGATCACCGGGTCGACCGTGACGTACTGGCCGATGCGCGCCGGATCGACGCCATCGCCCACGGCGTCGATGTGGCCGACGAATTCGTGGCCGACCACGCGCGGATAGACGGCGAACGGATTGTGGCCGTGATAGATGTGCAGGTCGGAGCCGCAGATGCCGGCATAGCGGACACGGATGCGGACCTCGCCGGCCGCCGGCTGCGGGAGGGGCCGCTCGACGATTTCGATGCTGCCCGGCTGGGCAACGCTGATACTCAACATGACGGAATTCCCGAGAAAAGTGATGCAGGGAAGGCGGCATGGCCAGGCGCCATGCCGCGGGGTGAGGGGGCTACCAGTTCCACAGGGTGCCGTCTTGCAGGCGCGCCACCGGCAGATACGCCGGCTCATACGGATACTTGGCCGCCAGCGCCTCGT
>JASGFB010000082.1:0-22778 GCA_047605765.1 Rhodocyclaceae bacterium | reverse complement strand
GGGGGGGGGGGTGGCGCCGGTGTCGCCCCCCCCCCGCGCCCGGTCTCATGTTCTCCGTCACCTTTCGGTGAGCACCCATTGACGGTGGCCGTGACACTGCAGATTGCCGCTAGGTTAGTGCTATCTCGCTGAGTCTGTTGCCAAAGACGGAGGTGAAACGCCATCGTAGAAGCGGCGCCCTTCGTTGTTTACGGCTTTGCTGTGCCAGGTGGCTGCCGCCTCCGGCGCTGCTTTTCACCCCCCGGTCGTTCGAGCTTGATGTGTGTTGGTGCGGAAACTAGTCTGTAGTCTGAATTAGGTTTCCGTGGAAACATAATGAGCAAGCTCCATCCCAGTGCACTGGATGCACACCTGGGCTTCTGGCTCAGGTTCGTGTCCAACCATGTGTCTTCGCGGTTCCAGGCCCTGCTCGCCGAGCAGGCGTGTTCCGTTACCGAGTGGGTGGCATTGCGCTGTCTGTATGAGCGGCCGCAGACCACGCATGCCGAACTTATTCAGGCGCTGGGCATGACCAAGGGGGCGACGTCAAAATTGATCAGCCGCCTGGAGGCGAAAGGCCTGGCGTTGCGCGGATTGGCGGAAGGCGGGCAGCGTGAGCAGGTCGTGACGCTGACCAGACAAGGGCGAGCGCAGGTGCCTCGCCTGGCGGCTTTGGCCGATGCGAACGACGCACACTTTTTCGCGCATCTCGACGCGCGGACGCATACGGCGTTGAGGGATGTCTTGCGCGATCTCGTTGCCTATCACCACCTGCCAGCACCGCCGCTGGATTGAACCGCGGCACGCACCGAAAGGGGCCCGTAATGGACCACGCAACCGAAACACTCATTCGTGACACCTTTGCCGCCTCCAACGAGGGGCGCATTCACTTTGGCGAGGTCGTGGGGCGGATGATCGCAGCGGGGGTCGAGTCGTACGCGGTCGATTACCGTGCGCATCGCACCACCTGCTACCTGGCAAACGACGAGGCGCTTACGTTGCACCTGGATGTCGAGCCTGCCGCCATTGCGCCGGCGTTTTCCGCCGAGGGGATCCGCGCGGCGATCCGTGGCGCCCAGCAGGGCATCATCATGTATCCGGAATTCAAGCGCCTATCCATGCAGGCTGGTTGTATCGGGTACCACGCATGGATTGCCGGCCGGTGCGTCGTTTACCACGGTCGCCGGGGCGATACCCACCTGGAGCCGTTTCCGGACTGAACACGGGCAGACTGCTCTCAGCATTCTGTCGGATCTCGCCTCAGCGCGTCGCGAATAGTTTTGATCCAGCTGCTTGCCTGTAAACATATGCGCCCCTAACTTGCGAATGATTCTCGTTCTCAGGCGTCGGTGTTCATATGGCAAATCGTTCATTGCGTCCTCTTCTTCGCGTCGCAGGGCGGCGCTCTCCTGATTCGTTGGTGGGGTCTTCGGTTCGAACGAGGGCGCTTTCGGCTGCGGTGCAAGTGGCCCTGGGGTTAGCTGCGGGTAGTACCCTGTTCGCGCCCCAGGCGTTTGCGCAGGAGCCCGCAGCGACGCGTGACGCCGTTCGCTCATTGCCAGCCGTCACGGTCACGGCCAAACCGACAACGCCCGAAGATCTGCCGCCACCTGCGCCGGGCGGGCAGGTGGCGACCGGAGGGCGCCTCGGCTTGATGGGCAATGTCGATGTAATGGATACGCCTTTCAACGTCACCGGCTATACCTCGAAATTGATCGAGGATCAGCAGGCGCGCACCTTGGCCGATGTGCTGGCCAACGATCCCTCGGTGCGGTCCAAGACAAGTAGCGGGCATGCCTACGAGAACTTCCGGATTCGCGGCTTTGATGTTCTTCAGAATGATGTCTCCATCAATGGCATGTTCGGTTTGCTGCCGGTTGGCCACGTTCCCATCGAATTCATCGAGCGCGTCGAGGTGCTGCGCGGGCCGAGCGCGCTGTTCAGCGGCATGGCGCCGAGCGGCGGGGTCGGCGGCACGATCAATCTGGTGCCCAAGCGTGCCGAAGACGATCCGCTGGCGCGCCTGACCGTGGGCTATCAGTCCGAAAGCCAGCTCATCACCAATGTCGACGTCGGCCGCCGCTTTGGCGAGGATAAGTCGCTGGGCCTGCGTATCAACGGCGCGTTCAGCAATGGCGATACAGACCTGGATGGACAGGCGAAAAAGCGTGAGTTTATTTCTGGTGCGCTGGATTACCGCAATGACACGCTCAAGGCGTCGCTGGATGCCTTCAGCAGTCGGGAGTCGTACACGGGTGGCACGCCGGCCATGTTCTGGTTTGCCGGCAAGACGATTCCGGGTGCGCCCGATCCGGCAGTGAACCAGTTTCCTAGTGCTCGTGGCACGCTGGACAGCAAGGGCGCCATCGCTCGTGGAGAGTACGCGTTCAACCCCCATATCACCGCCTTCGCCGGTGCCGGCTTCATGAACAACGTGTATTCTGGTTTCATCAATGCTTCCTTTGTCCGGGATATCGATGACCAGGGGGCGAGCCGAAATACACGGACGATCGGCCAGCGCGGCTACTACGACAACGTGTCTGCGGAGGCGGGCGTGCGCGCCAGATTCAATACCGGTGGCGTGGCACACGAAATGGTCGTTCAGGTGTCGAATCTGGAGCAGGAATCCGGCTCAGCATTCAGGTCATCGTCTGTCTATGCCACGAACATATACGATCCGATCTTCAAAGATATTCCAAGTATTCCTGCCAGGGTTCCCAAGACGAGTGAATCCACCCTGACGAGCGTGGCGCTGGTCGACACGCTGTCATTCATGGCCGACACGGTGCGTCTGACGGCCGGGCTGCGTAACCAGACTGTCAAGACTAGCAATTTCAATGCTGTCGGCAGGCTGACGCAGTCATATGACGAAAGTGTGGTGACGCCCGCCGTGGCATTAGTGGTCAAGCCGTGGGGGCCTGATATATCTCTGTATGCCAATTATGTGCAGGGTCTGAGTAAGGGTGACAGCGTGTCGACCCCAACCTATGCCTTCGACTACACGTTCGCACCGTACAAGACCGAACAGAAGGAGCTCGGCGTGAAGTGGAACGCCGCTGGGTTTGGCAATACCCTGGCCTTGTTCGAGATCACTAAGCCGATGTTGATCACCTTGAGTGGCAACGTGCCCTCCGACGGCGGTGAAACGCGCATGCGCGGCATCGAATGGAACACCTCCGGCGAAGTGGTGCGCGGCGTGCGCCTGCTTGGCGGTGTGGCTTACAACGAGGGCACTCAGACCAAGACGGCCTATGACCGGTACAACGGCAACGAGGCGATCGGTGCGCCGCGCTGGCAAGGCAATCTGGGGTTGGAATGGGATCCTGCGTGCCTGACCGGGCTGACGCTCAGCGGCCGTGTGATTGCCACTTCAGGTCAGTATCTGAACGCCGCCAACACGTTGCGCATCCCCGGTTGGAGCGAGTTCGAGATTGGCGCGCGCTACGCCATGCAAGTAGCCAGCAAGCGGCTCGTGTGGCGCCTCAATATCGCTAACCTGTTCGACCGTCATTATTACTCTGGTGTCTTCGGTAGCACGACGCCCATCGCCACGCTTGGCCAGGGCCGTACGGTGACGGCATCCGTCGCCATCGATCTGTGACACCCGTATTTGACGCGATCCGGTTCGTGCTCCGCACCGCGCGGCGCTGAGTCGGGCGTCGGCGAGCGCTTGTGCTGTCAGCATTCTCCCGATAAAGTTAAATGAGAATACGAATAAATATCATTAACTTTCGGGGAAGAATCAAACATGGCTCGAATTCTGTGCCAGCGCTCTGCGCGTCGTGGGGCCGGGGTGACCACGGCAGAACCATCAATCGTCGTGGGGGGGCGCGCCAAGCCGCTTTCTCTGGCGGTGCATCTGGCGCTCGGTAGCCTTGCTGCCGGCGGTCTTCTGTTTGCGTCGGGGGCGTCTGCGCAGGAGGCGGCCGACGGCGAGGCCATGCCGTCCTTGCCTGCCGTGACCGTGACGGCCACGCCGATCACGCCCGAAGACCTGCCGCCGCCCGCACCGGGCGGGCAGGTGGCGACCGGGGGCCGTCTGGGCTTGATGGGCAACGTCGATGTGATGGATACGCCGTTCAACGTCACCAGCTACACCGCGCAGTTGATCGAGGATCAACAGGCGCGCACTTTGGCCGATGTGCTGGCCAATGACCCGTCGGTGCGCTTTACCACCTCGAATGGTCATGCTTACGAGAACTTTCGCATCCGCGGGTTCGACGTGAACCAGAACGACGTCGCCATCAATGGCATGTTCGGCTTGTTGCCGGTGGGCCATATCCCTGTCGAGTTCCTCGAGCGGGTAGAAGTGCTGCGTGGCCCGAGCGCGCTGTTCAGCGGCATGGCGCCGAGCGGGGCGGTCGGCGGCACGATCAATCTGGTGCCCAAGCGTGCCGGGGACGATCCGCTGACGCGCCTGACCGTGGGCTATCAGTCCGAAAGCCAGCTCATCACCGATGTCGACGTCGGTCGCCGTTTTGGCGAGGACAAGTCGCTGGGCCTGCGCATCAATGGCGCGTTCAGCGATGGCGAGACGGATCTCGAAGGGCAGTCGAAAAAGCGCGAATTCCTGTCCGGCGCGTTGGACTACCGCAACGCCGCGCTGAAGGCTTCACTGGATGTCTACAGCAGCCGGGAATCGTTCTCCGGTGGCACGCCGGCCATGTTCTGGTTTGCCGGCACGTCGATCCCCGGCGCGCCCGATCCCGCCGTGAATCAGTTCCCCGGCGCCAGCGGTACGCTGGACAGCAAGGGCGCCATCGTCCGCGCCGACTATGCGTTCAATGCCAAGGTCTCGGCGTTTGCGGGGGCCGGGTTCATGAACAACGTATATGCCGGGTTCATCAACGGCACACACGTGCGCAGCATCGATGCGAACGGCACCAGCACCTCGACCCTGACCAGCGCTCAGCGTGGCTACAACGACAGTGTGTCGTCGGAGGTTGGCGTGCGCGCCAAATTCGATACGGGCTCGGTCGCGCACGAGGTGGTCCTGCAGGCATCGAACCTGGAGCAAGAGGCCGGTTCGGCCAACACCTCGTCGCCGACGTACACCACGAATATCTACGATCCGGTTTTTCGGGCGATGCCGGCACTGCCTGCGCTCACGCCCAAGACGAGTGAATCCACTCTGACGAGCGTGGCGCTGGTCGATACGCTGTCATTCATGGCCGACAAGGTGCGTCTGACGGTGGGGCTGCGCAACCAGACCATCAAGACCACCAACTTCAACGCCGCCGGCGTGGTGACGGGAGCGTACGACAAGAGCGTGGTGACGCCTGCCGTGGCGGTGGTGGTCAAGCCGTGGAAGGCGGATGTCTCGCTGTATGCCAACTACGTGCAAGGGCTGAGCAAGGGCGATAGCGTGTCGACGCCGACCTACGCCTACAACTACACGTTTGCGCCGTACAAGACCGAGCAGAAGGAACTCGGCGTGAAGTGGAACGCCGCCGGGTTCGGCAACACCCTGGCCCTGTTCGAAATTACCAAGCCGACGCTGATCACCTTAAGTGGCAATGTGCCATCGGACGGCGGAGAAAAGCGCGTGCGCGGCGTCGAATGGAACACCTTCGGCGAAGTGGTGCGCCGTGTGCGCCTGCTGGGTGGCGTGGCTTACACCGAAGGCATTCAGACCAAGACTGCCAATGATCAGTACAACGGCAACGAGGCGGTCGGCGCGCCGCGCTGGCAAGGCAACCTGGGGATGGAATGGGATCCCGTCTGGGTGACCGGGCTGACGCTCAGCGGCCGCGTGGTCGCCAGCTCGGGGCAGTATCTGAACGCCGCCAATACACAGCGCATCCCCGGCTGGAGCGAGTTCGAGATCGGCGCGCGCTACGCCATGCAAGTGGCCAGCAAGCGGCTCGTATGGCGTTTCAATGTCGTGAATCTGTTCGACCGCCATTATTATTCCGGCGCGTTCAGCGATACGACACCCATCGCCACGCTCGGCCAGGGCCGCACCGTGATGGCGTCGGCCACCATCGACCTGTAAGGACAGGGCGCCCGCCACGGATTGGCCGCTGCGGGCAACCCTGAACGTAATGCTATGAAGCTCTATTCTTTGATCGGCACGCTGTCGATGCTGCTCGGCTGTGCGTGCATCTATCTTGCCTCTGCCCATCAGCGCTGGCTGCCCCGCTCGCTACCCGCCCTGGCGCGCGGCATCGGCGCGGCGCTGCTGGCGTTGAGCTGGGGCGCATTCGCCTTGAGCATGCTGATGATCACTGCCACATTCGTCTGGCTGACCGGACTCATGCTGGCCTTCATCGCGCTGCCTTATGCGGGCGCGCTACGGTCCATTGGACGAGGTCGCTGACATGACGAAAACAGGTCATGCGCCGATTCGGCGCGACTGGGTGTCCAAGACCCTGGCCGGGGGGCTGCTCGGACTGTGCATCGCGATGGCGGCAAGCGCCGTCTTCGCGCATCTGGCAAGCAGCCTGCCGTTGCCCACACGCGGGCAACTGGTGATGTGGATGGTGCCGCCGCTATGGCTTGGCATCTTCGGTGGCGTGTACTTCTTTGCCAGCGGCCTGCGTGCCTGGCTGTGGTTGGGCGGGGCCAGCCTGGCGCTGTGGGGCTTGGTCCTGGCCCTGCGATCCATCGGGTGAGAGGGCCGTCCGCCATGAGAACCGAATTCGTCCGTATCTATAAATCTGTCCATACGTGGACGGGCATCCTCAGTGGGATGGCGCTGTTCATCGCCTTTTATGCCGGCGCGCTTACCGTGTTCAAAGAACCGCTGGCGCGCTGGGCCACACCGCCGAGCCTGACTGTATCGGTGCCCCTGGCCGATACGCAGGCGCTGATCGTCAAGACCTTGGCCGCCAACCCCACCGCAGCGCGCGACTTTTCGATCCAGTTGGAAGAAATCGAAAGCACGCCGGCGCGCATGAGCTGGCAGGTACGCGATGCGGGCGCCGACGATCACGACGAATCGGCGGTACGCCATTTCATGGCGACGCTCGATGCTTCCGGCGCCGCGCATGTTAGCCAGTCCCAGCCATCCACCCTGGGCAGCTTCATCGACGTGCTCCATCGCGTGGTCGGATTGCCGTTTGACAACGACCCGAGCCGGTGGGTGATGGGGATCGTCGCGGCGCTTTACGCGCTGGCCTTGATCTCTGGCGTGATCGTGCTGCTGCCTTCGCTGGTGAAGGATTTTTTCGCCCTGCGGGTGGGCAAAAACCTCAAGCGTATGTGGCTGGACGCCCACAATGTCGTTGGCATCATCAGCCTGCCGTTCCATATCGTCATGGCACTGACGGCGGTGGTGTTCGCCTTCCATGATCAGATCTACGACGCGCAGGACAAACTGGTGCACCAAGGCAAATGGGCGGCGGCCTTTCAGAGGCCGACGCCGAAGCCGGGCAGCGCACCGCCGGCGCGGGACGTGGCGGCCATGCTGACGCCTGTCGACATCGTTGCCAAGGCTCAGGCGCTGTCGGTCGATTTCAAGCCCGAGATACTGCAGTACCAGCAGGTGACCGGCCCGCGTGCGGTGGTACGTGTATGGGGCAAGGACGCTTCGGCCGTGTCGCCGCGTGCCCGGGGTGGTTTCGTGGCCTTCGATCCGTACTCCGGCAAGCTGCTGAACACTGACTACATGCCCGGCCGGCAAGACGTGCCGAATCTGTTCATCAGTAGTTTCTTCGCCCTGCACATGGCCTCGTTCGGCACTGTCGCGGTGCAGTGGATGTACTTCGTGCTGGGCCTGGCGGGGGCATGGCTGTTCTACAGCGGCAATCTGCTGTGGGTCGAGAGCCGTCGCCGCCGGGCGGCGGCCCACAGCACGCAGGTGCCCGTCCAGCGACTGGACACGCGCTTGATGGCGGCGGCCACCGTGGGCGTGTGCTTGGGCTGCGTGTGCGGCATTTCGCTTATGACGGCCGCCAGCAAATGGCTCCACGGGCACGTGGCAGATCTGGGCGCCGCCATCCGGATCGTCTACTACGCGGCCTTTTTCGCGGCGCTCGCATGGGCCTTCGTGAGAGGGGCAGGCGCGGCCGCCATTCACCTGTTATGGCTGTGCGCGTTGGCGACGTTGGCCATTCCTGTGACCACGCTGCTGGCCTGGCTGGTACCGGCTCTGGGGTGGTGGGCGCATGTCTCGGCGGCGACGCTGGGGGTCGATCTCACTGCGTTGGCGGGGGCGCTGTGCCTGGCCTGGATGGCGCGCGCCACATCGCGCCGTTTGCGCAATGGGCGCCCGGATTCGGTCTGGACGGTTTCGCCACGCACTGGGCCGGATGAGGTGATGAGCGCGCAGGGCCGTCGCTCGCCCGCCTGATGTCGAGGCTGCGCGCGGTCATCAGGCCGGTGGGAGATCGTGCCGCAGATAGCTGCCGAGGGTTTGGCGGATCTGCGGCCATTCGTCGTCGATGATGCTGAAGCGCACCGAGTTGCGCTTTCGTCCGTCCGGCATGATGCGCTCGTTGCGGACGATGCCTTCCTGCTTGGCGCCCAGGCGCAGGATGGCGGCGCGCGAGGCGTGGTTGATCTCGTCGGTGGTCAGTTGCACGCGCACACAGCCCAGTGTTTCGAACGCATAGGCCAGCATCAGGAATTTTGCTTCGGTATTGGCGTAGGTGCGCTGCCACGCAGCCGCCAGCCAGGTGCTGCCGATTTCCAGCTTGCGGTTGCGGCGATCGATCTTCCAGAAGCGCGTCGAGCCGATGACGCAGCCCGATGCGATGTCCTCGGTCGCGAACGGCAAAACCGTGCCCGCATCACGCCCCGCAATCGCCTGTTCGATGTATTCGTCGACGGTGTCCGCGGACGGCACCACGGTGAACGGCAGGCGCCATAGTTGCCCGTCCGAGGCGGCCGCGACCAGTTGAGCGGCGTCGTCTCGTTGCAGAGGGCGCAGCCTGATGCGCGGGCCGGCCAGTGTCGGAAACTCATTCATCGGTGTCGTCGCCTGCGCTCGCGGGTGTCAAAGAGCGCATTTTCCGCTCATTGCGCTGCCGCGTAACGCTGCCGGTCGCGGCCCGCATCCCGTTCGCCCAACGCCCAATCTATACGGAATCTTTACGCGCCATGGGGCACGCTCTCGCGCTGATGCCGGCCAGTGGGGCCGTGCGGTGCCTGCCAAGCCCGTCTCGGGCCGTCCGCGCCACGGCGCGGCGAACCACACAGGCCAGGATTCTCTCAGCTCGACATGCGGCCGACGATGCCGCGGCCGCATGTCGACGGTGGCGTGGTAACGAATATGGTGCAGCACGAACTCATGGACATACTGCTGGTTTTCCTGGCGCTGGTTTTTTCGCTGCTGTTCGCGTGGGGGCTGATACAGATCCTCGATTCGAACAGGAAGCGCAAGGGCATGCCGTGCAGCGCGGATACGCCTCGCCGCACGGCGGAGTCCGCGCCCCGGCAACGCCTGGATTGTTGAACGTCGGCGTCGGCGCTAGCGGCCGGCGCGCCCGACATGCATGACCACCATTCCGCCAATGGCGAGCAGGCCGCCAACCAGCAGCGACCTGTCGATCGTCTCTCCCAGACCCAGGCTTGAAAACACCACGCCGAAGACCGGTACCAGCGTGATGTAGCCGGCGGCCGTGCCGGCCCCCAGGGCTCTTACACCCTCGAAATACCAGGCATAGGCGACGGCCGTCGAGCCGAACGCCAGGGCCGCGATGCAGGCCCACGATTGCCAGGGGCTGGAAAACATGGCGAGCCAGGTCGCCGGCCCTTCCACCGACAGACTCAGTGCGCACAGCATGGCGGCCCCCAGTATGGCTGTCGTGGTGGTGGCGGCCAAGGCGTCGACATCCGCCAGTACCGCCTTGCCGACCAGGGTGTAGACCACCCAGCACGCCACGCAGCCCAGCAGCAGCAATTCGCCGGGACCGACACCCCCTTGCAGCAACTGCCAGGGGGCGCCCTTGGTGAGGACGGTCAAGGCCCCGATGACCGCCAGGATCATGCCGATTCCGATGGTGCGATTGAGGTGCTCCTTGAAGATCCAGGCTGCCAGCAGCAGCGTCGCCGCCGGGTTGAGGGTGACGACCAGCGCAGCCTTGCCTGCCGCCACGCTTTGCAAGCCCAGCATGAAGAACGACGAATAACCGAAGACGCCCGCCGCGGCGGCGATCGTCATGCCCAGCCAGCGACGGGGCGACCATTGCCGCCATACGTTGTTGCCCCGCGTCGAGCGCAGGAGCCATGGCAGCAGCACAAGTGTGGCGAGCAGAAAACGCATGCTGGCTGCCGCCAGCGGTGGCATGGATTGGGCGATGACACGGCCCAGAGGCCAGGAGGCCCCCCAGAGCGCCGCCATGCCGAACAGCTTGAGGTGTGTGGAGAAGTGATGGGTATTCATGGGCACGGAATATCCATGCTTATCGATGAAGCGGCAAATCCGTGATGAGGCACGACGGTCGTCCGGGGCCGCGCGATTGTGCGTCGTAGGGGTTACAGCTCCATGCTCATCTCATGCCACGACATGCCGCCGTGGTCCGATGCGGATGGCTTGGCATAGTGGTAACCGAAGCGCTGGTAGAGCGCCACGTGCCGCGCCTTGCACATCAGGTGGATGCTCTTCTTGCCCCGTTGGCGCATCTGTTCGATGAAGGCCTGCATTAGCAGGGTCGCATAACCCTTGCCTTGCTGCGCCGGGTCGATCACGACCGACATGATCACCACGTTGGGCGCGTGTGGATCGTGACCGACGAGTTCCTTGAAGGCTTCGTCGGACATGACGACTTCGTGGGCACAACCGCTGTTGATGAAGCCGATGGTCTGGCCGTCCCGTTCCATGATCAGGAAACCCTGCGGATACTCGGCGATGCGCTTGGCGATCTTCTCGCGCGTGGCCGCTTCATCGCCTTCGTAGGCGGTCGTTTCAATCTGGTAGCAACGTGCGACGTCGGCCGGGACGGCATGGCGAAAAACTGGCTTGGACATGGGGCTTCGGTGGCGGCGCCGCACGAGGCGGCGTTCGATCAATCGATGAGACGCCATGCTACGTAAGGCCTAGAATGAATGTGCTGCATTCTTTTCAGGCCTATCTGCACACTATGCATAGTACGCTGCGCCGTCTCGACCTTAACCTGCTGACGGTCTTCGATGCGCTCTATCGTTGCCGCAGCGTCGCAGCGGCAGCCGACGAGCTTGCCATGAGCCCCTCCGCCTGCAGTCATGCTCTGGCGCGTCTGCGCAATGCGCTCTCCGATGAACTTTTCGTGCGTTACGGCAATGCCATGCAGCCGACAGCCCAGGCCGATCAGATGGCGGGTGCCATCGGTGACGCCTTGCGGCAACTCGCCGACGGGCTAGGGCAGGCGGGGCCATTCATCGCTGCACGCAGCACTCAGTCGTTCGTGCTGACAGCCTCGGATTTCACCGCGTTCGCTTTCCTGCCCGGGTTCATCGCCCGGATCGCCGCACAAGCGCCGCACGTGCGGATCAACGTGCTCAACGCCAGGCATCGCGATTCGCTGGACGACCTGGCTGCCGGCCGCGCGCATTTTGTATTGGGTATCGCCGATGAGTTCAGCGGTCCCTACGAGGGCATCGAGGTGCTGGACGGTTTGACGGATGATTACGTGATCGCGTGCCGCCAAGGGCATGACCGTATCGGCGCGACGCTGTCGTTGGATCAATACCTGGCCGAGCGCCATGTCGCCGTCATGCCGTGGAGCGACGCAGGGAGCGTCATCGATGCCGCGCTGGCGCGACACGGATGGCAGCGTGACGTGGCGGTGAGGTTGCCCAGTCTGCTGGCCGCACCCTTCATCGTCGCCCATTCTCCCTACCTGATCACCTTGCCGCGGCGCGTGGCCGTGCCGCTGAGCCAGGCCGCGCCGCTGGTTTTGCACGAGGCGCCCTTCGAGACGCCGCGGTACACGCTCAAGATACTGTTTCACGCACGCCATGCGGGTTCGCCGGCGCATCGGTGGATGCGTGAGCAGATGATGCAGGAGCTTCGCGAAGGTGCTTGAGGATCAGGCGTGCGATCCGCCGCCAAGGTCGCGGGGCATCGGGCGCACGACCGGCCTCACCGGAAAGTAATTCGGGATCAGTTCGATCGAACCGTGGACGTCGGGGGCCACCTGGGCGCGGTAGATGCGCATTGCGATGGACAGGATCGACGATTGATGCCGTCTGAACACGTCGATGCCATCGGTGGGGCGGCTGTGCAGCGGATCGAGATAATGGATGGTCGCGGCGCCGAGACTGAAGCGCACGCGGCGGTCATCGATCCAGACGTCGAATACCACGCCCCCATGCGCGTCGGTGCGCGGCGCTCCCAGCAACTCGGCCATGGCGCGATCCTCTCTGTTTTTGGTGCTCTTACTGTGCGCCCAGTCCGGCCGCTTGCCGATTGGTGTATGTCCCATCGGCGCCGTCCTGTTCGGCGTAGTGGCGGGAGGCGAGCGCACGCGTCTGCGCATGAAGGGCGACAGCGGTCACGGCGTATACTGGAACGCCTTTTCTCATCCGGCGTATCCGATCCCCAGCGAAGGATCGTCGCCTGTCCCTGGCAAGGCCCGCACGTGCAAGAAAACGCAATGACAAGCAAGAAGGCGACGCTGATCGGCGTGGTCGCGATCCTGTTGTGGAGTTCCATCATCGGCCTGCTGCGCAGTGTCAGCGACGGCCTGGGGGCCGCCGGCGGCGCGGCCATGACCTACTCGGTGGCGTCAGTCATGCTGCTGGTGACGCTGGGCTTTCCGCGCCTCGCCAGCATTCCCCGACGCTATCTGATCTGGGGTGGTGTGCTGTTCGTCGTCTACGAGATGTGCCTGTCGCTGTCGGTCGGCTATGCCCACAACGGCAGGCAGACGATTGAGGTCGGCATGGTCAATTACCTGTGGCCCAGCCTCACCATGTTGTTTGCCATCCTGTTCAATGGTCAACGGTCCAACGTCCTGATTGCACCCGGCCTGCTGCTGGCCGTGATCGGAACGTTCTGGGTGTTGGGCGGCGATCAGGGCTTCGACCTAGCGGGCATGTGGGTGAACATCCGCAGCAATCCATTCAGCTACGGACTCGCCTTGGCCGGCGCGCTCATCTGGGCGGCTTATTGCTCGGTCACCAGCCGGTTCGCCGATGGCAAGAACGGTATCACGCTGTTCGTCATGCTGACTGCGTTGGCACTGTGGCTGGTTTACTTCGGCAATGAGCGCCAGGCGCTGGTGTTCGATTACCGCATCGCGATCTATGTCCTGATGGCTGCCGCCGCGATGGGGTTCGGTTACGCGGCGTGGAACGTCGGCCTCTTGCATGGCAACGTGACAGTGCTGGCCGGCGCATCGTATTTCACGCCGGTCATCTCCTCTACCTTGTCGGCGCTGATGTTGCGCACGCCCTTGTCCGTCACGTTCTGGCAAGGGGCTTTCATGGTCTGCGCCGGGTCCATCCTGTGCTGGCTGGCGACGCGGGGCGGCGCGTCTCGCGCGACCTAGCGTGCCCAGGATGGCGGGGCGCCCTGGCATCGCTCCGATCTGCGTGATACCCTACCCCCCTATCCTATGCAAGGGTTGGCAATGAGCCACACCATTCGTGACAAGTCGAAACTGCTGGGGCGCGTGCGCCGCATCAAGGGGCAGGTCGAAGCGCTCGAGCGGACGCTCGATGCCGAAAAAGGCTGTTCCGAGGTCCTGCATCAGATCGCGGCCATTCGCGGAGCCATCAGCGGATTGATGACGAGCGTCATCGAAGAGCATGTGCGCGTGCACATCGCGGACCCGTCCATCACCAGCGACGACGCGCGCATCGAGGGGGCGGAAGAACTCATCGATGTACTGCGCACCTATATCAAGTGATCGCCAACAGCGCCGCGCGGGGTGGCACGGCGCAGTGATTATTGCGAGGACCCATCATGCATACCGATAATCTGTCCGCCTGGACGCACGACCACGTGTTCAATGCTGGCAACCCCGCCGCCGAGCGTGGCACACGCGTGGTGATGTGGATCACTGCGGTGATGATGCTGGTCGAGATCACGGCGGGCTGGTGGTTCAATTCGATGGCGCTGCTGGCCGATGGCTGGCACATGAGCTCGCATGCGGTGGCCATCGGCGTATCGGCGTTCGCCTATGGTGCCGCGCGTCGCTACGCCAAGGATCCGCGTTTTGCCTTTGGTACCTGGAAGATCGAAATTCTCGGCGGCTTTGCCAGTGCCATCTTCCTGCTTGGCGTGGCCGCCATGATGTTGATCGGATCGATCGAACGTATCGTTTCGCCGCAACCGATCCGCTACCAGGAAGCCATCGCGATCGCGGTGATCGGTCTGTTGGTCAACGTCGTCTGTGCGCTGATTCTCGGCAAAGCCCATCACCACGATCACGATCATGCGCATCACCACGGGCATGCCCACGATCACAGCCATCATCATGATCACCACGCCGATCTGAACCTCAAATCGGCGTATGTGCACGTCATTGCGGATGCGGCCACCTCCATCCTTGCCATCGCGGCGCTGTTCGGCGGTTGGCTCTACGGCTGGTCCTGGCTGGACCCCGTCATGGGCGTCGTCGGCGCCGTGCTGGTCGCCGTGTGGGCGAAAGGGCTGATGATCGAGACCGGCAAGGTCCTGCTGGATCGGGAAATGGATCACCCCGTCGTGGATGAGATCCGTGAGGTCATCGAGACCGGGCCGGAGGCGGGCGATACGCGCATTGCCGACCTGCACGTATGGCGCGTCGGCAAGGAAGCCTACGCCTGTGCGCTGACCGTCATCACGCACGATCCGGCGCTGACGGCCGACGCAGTGCGCAAGCGCCTGTCGATCCACGAGGAGATCGTCCATTCGACCATCGAGCTGCATCGTTGTGGCGACGCGCCTGCGTAAGGTGGCGTGCCTCGTGCACGCTGCAGGTCATTCACTCTGCCGACTCATTTAATGACGCCGGAGTGGTGACGGACGTCGACCACACGACGTCCTGCAATCAATACGCCTGCCCGCATTGGTACCGGGGGCGCCGTTCAGGATGTGCGGCGCTTCCTGAGATCCGAAGCGCCATTGGCGGCTTCCTGGCGCATGCGCTTGGCTTCGTACATCCTGGTGTCGGCGAGGCGAAACGCTTCGTCGGCGTTGGCCCGTCCTGGTTCGATCACCGTCACGCCGACACTGGCGCCGTCGTACGGTAAATGGATATCACGAAGCTGGATGCGCCCCGCCGTGGCGTGGCTGACGCGTACCTTCAAGAGTTCGGCCGCCAATTCACCGTCGTGTGCCGGACCCGGCGCGATGATGCCGAATTCATCGCCGCCCAGGCGACCGACCACGTCCATGTCACGTACCGCCGTCCGCAGACGGCAGCCGATTTCGTGCAGGAACTGATCGCCGACCTGGTGCCCGTAGGTGTCGTTGATGTGCTTGAAGTTATCCAGATCGACCAGGCTGACCAGCACCGTCGTGCCGTCGCGTTCCGCCTGCGCCAGCGCGCGATCGAGCGCTTCGATGAGTGCCCGCCGATTGGGCAGCCCCGTCAGGATGTCGACGAGGGCGTGCGCCGCCAGGCGTTCGTTTGCTTCGCTCAATTGCGTGACCAGACGCTCGCGCTCCAGCCATGCTCCGATGAGCCCGGAAAACAGTTGCAGCAGCGCTTCGGAAGCGGGCGTCAGGGGCTGTGCCGATGCGCTGGCCGCGCACAGGGTGCCGAGCAATTTGCCATCGGCGGCGCGTACCGGCGCACTCACATAAGTGCAAATACCCAGGGCGCGGGCGGCCGACGAATCCCCCCAGCATTCGCTCACATTGGGCGTATAGGTGCGCCCTTCGTCGAGCGAGCGCCTGCACAGGGTGTCCTCCCAGGGCACGTCGAGCCCCTCCGGAATCTGCATGGCACCGGCGTTGCGCGCGTACTTGACGTGCTGGGTGCCTTGATCGAGATCGATCGTGGTGAGGTAGGTCGATTCCATTCCGGCCACCGCGCTGAGTATTTCGAGCAAGGGGCGGGTGAGTTGTTCGACCGACCCCGCGCGCGGCACGGCAGAAGAAAGCTGTAACAGGAGTGGGTCCATACGACGTCGGATATGCGCAACCAAACTGAGAGGGAAGTCTATACCGGCCTTGCCGTGGCACGCGCTACAAAGCGCAGGCCATCGGCGGGTGAAGATCGTTTGTTGGTATGAACGCCAATGGGTGGCCCCGTTGACCGACCGGCTTGAACCGACCGCGTCAGCGAAGCGCATCGTGCCGCACAAAAGTGACGCGAAATATGCCCGGCACTCTCGAAGTGTAGGCGCTGGAAGGCTCCATCGAGAGAAAAAAGCCGTTACAACGTGGCATGCAGGACGACGCCGCCCTGTGCCGGCCGCGCCGTGCCGGGCTTACACGCGATTCAGAAACAGCGTGAGCAGCAGGACCGTCAATTGATCCGTGGCCACGCCGTGCGCTTCGGCGTTGCGCAGATGCACAAGGTCTCCTGGCCCGAGGCGGCGCGTGGCGCCATGCGCGCTGAGTTCCATTCCACCGTGCAGGCACTGGATGGTTAGCGAGCCGGCGGCGCGGTGTTCTTGCATGCGCGTTCCAGGCTGCAACACGAGGCGGAATACCTCCATGTGTTCGTCGCGGATGAGCGTCTCGGACGTCAGCGCCTCGATTGCCGCGCCGGGGACGCCGATTGTGACGACGTCGCCGGATTTTGCATGTGCAAGAGCCATCATTTACCCCTCGTCGCAAGAATCAAGCCCCGCAGCCGGGCACAGGTGGCCTGCCGCGTTATCGATCATGGTCGCGCGCCCGGCAATGTTGGCGCATCGGGATATGACCTTACCATTGCGGTCGCCGATGCATCCACCGCTTTGTGCTCGTGCCAGCGTCGAGAACAGGGCTGCGCTGCACAGCAATACGGTGAGTATCGGGTGAGCATGGCGCATGTTTCAACGTGGACGAAGAGCGCGGCTATGAGAACCGGGGGGATATGCCGCTCAGCGCGCGCCCCGATTCATGCCGCATGGCGTGTTGCACGTGTGGTCGGCGTCGATTTACGTGCCGGTGTGACATGCGAAACGAGCCCGGCGAAGTAGAGGCCCTGGTCGAGAGGGCGTTGGGCTATTCTCGCGGCGCGGCAGAACCCTGCAAATCAAGAACAACGACAACAGCCGCACGCCCCCGCAGCCTGATTCACCGATTGCTAACAGGCCTATGCTCTACCTTTTCGTCGTCATTCCCTTCGTCATCATCGGCTACGCCGCGCCGGCGTTCCTGGCCTTGGTGATGGCTCATCTTCTAGCGTGCGTGCTGGTCGTCAGGGTCAGCGCGCGTATCGTCACTGGCGACCAATTCGCACTGTCAGCGTGCTTGAAAGCGGTCATCAATTCGATCGCGTACTCACTGCTGGTGGGGCTGCTGTGCTTCGCCTACCTGAAATACATCCCGGCGGCCACGATATGGGCCGCGCCGGCGCTCCTGTTCCTGGCACAGGTCATCGCCTACGCCACGACGCTCGGGCTGCGCTTCTGGCCCAGCGTTGGCGTATCGGTATGCGGCACCTTGCTGTGGTGGGGCATCTCCAGCGTCTTCGAGGTGGGCACGATGCTGGTGACGGGCGGACAGGCTTAGGCGCGCTATTCCATTCGAGCGCTGAGATCGGCCCTGCGCATCGGTGGACAAACGTGCTGCAGCACATGGCACGCAGCGGTCTCCGGGCGCACCAACTGCTGCCCGCTGAGGCGGGCGAGTTCTTCTGAATGTGTCAGAGGCCGGCGCAAGGATCGTCGCGCGACTGCGCGGGCAGGGTCAGGTAATCATCATAGGTGCCGGCGGCAGGGGGGGCTTCGACGAAGCCCATGCTCCACACGGTGCCTGGCGGTGCCTTGATCCAGCGCGGCACGCCGATGTCCTTGCGCACGTGGCCGTTGCCTGCCAGCAGCACAACGCCTTCGGAATGATCCATGACGACCTGTGCCATCCCCACGTCGCGCGCCACCTGGGCCCGCGCCATGCCCGGCAGCATGGCCGCCGGCAACTTGCCGCAATGCCCGACGTCGACGGCGTCGCGCTGTGCGCGATCGATGTCTTCGGGCAAGGGGCTGTCGAGACCGAAGCGCGCCACTGTCGCAGCATCGAAGGCGCCTTCGTAACCCTTGGTGATGACTGCGCGTGCATCGGCGCGTGAGACGTTGGCCGCTACGATGCGCAGGCGATGGGCCAAAGCCAGGTTGATGACGTTTTCATACAAAGGCCATTGCCAGCCGCTCTTGTCGGGGGCTGCTGCCTGAATGACGCACTGTGCGTTGGCACAGCGCGCCAGCGCGGCGTCCAGATCCGGTTGGCGCTCGCGGTCGAACTGTTCCATGGCGATGACCGGGCGCCAGCCCGCGTCGACACGTGCCTTGAGCAATGCATAGCGCTGCTGATGGCCGGCCGCATTGTCGTGAACTTCGCCCAGCAGCACGATGCGGTGGCGGGCCAGTTCATCGACGCTGGGTGTGCTGGCGCATGCACTGACGGCCAGTGCAAGGGCGATGAGGGGCAGGGTTCTGCGCATAAAGCGATCAAGCGGCATGGCGATGAGCGCCGAACAATACCAGCGGGCAGGTGGCATCGTCCGGGTGGTTGATGACGTGCGCGGGCAGGTCGTACACCGATTGCAGGATCGGTGCGGTGAGCACTTCGCGTGGCGTGCCCAGCGCAGCCACTTGCCCGCGCGCCAGCAGCAACAGGCGATCACACCAGCGCGCGGCCAGATTGACGTCGTGCATGACGATGAGGGCGGCAATGCCGTCCTGACGCGTCAGCCGCGAGACCACTTCGAGCAGCATCCATTGGTGCTTGGGATCGAGGCTGGCGGTGGGCTCATCGAGCAGCAGCATGCGGTACTCGCCGTCGGCGCGGCAGGCCAGCAACTGCATGAGCACGCGGGCGAACTGCACGCGTTGCTGCTCGCCGCCGGACAGCGTCAGGTAGCGACGCTCGGTGAACGACGCGGCATCGGCCTGGCGCAGCGCCTCGCGCAGCAGTGCTTCGTGGGCGCCGGGGGAGAGTTCCGGGAACGGATAGGCCCCCATGGCGACGACTTCGCGCACCGACAGGTCGAACGACAGGGTCGAAGACTGCGGCAGCACGGCGCGGCGGCGTGCCAACTGATCGGGCGAGCAGTGACGCAGGGCGCGTCCGTCGAGGGTGATGTCGCCGGCATGCGGCGGCAGTTCGCCGGCCAGCGTGCACAGCAGCGAGGTCTTGCCGGCGCCATTGGCGCCGAGTACACCGAGCAGTTCGCCCGGCATCAGGTCGAGCGACAGATCGCCCAGCACCACGCGGCCACCGCGTGCGCAATCGAGCTTGTGTGCAGAGAGCATGGTCAGGTCGACTTTCGCGTGAGCATCCACAACAGGAAGGGGCCGCCCACCAGACTGGTGACAATGCCGATGGGCAGCTCGGACGGGATCACCACGATGCGCGCCAGCCAATCGGCCAGAGTCAGCGCGATGGCGCCGGCCGCCAGCGTGTTCGGCAACAACCAGCGATGGTCCGCGCCCAGCGGCAGTCGTACCAGATGCGGGACGACCAGGCCGACGAAGGCGATGGTGCCGGTGACGGCCACCAGCGGGCCGACCAGCATCGAGGTCAGCACGATCAGGCGGCGGCGCAGGCGCTTGAGCTCGAAGCCCAGGTGCTGCGCCTCGCGATCACCCAGCAGCAGGGCATTCATGGCGCGCCAGTCGCGCAGCAGCAAGGCACACAGGATGATGACCAGCGGCGTGAGCCAGGCCAGCAGGCCCCAATTGGCGCCGGCCAGACTGCCCATGTTCCAGAAGGTGAGGTTGCGCAACTGGACGTCATTGGCCTGGTAGGTAAACAGGCCGACGATGGCGGCACAGATGGCGTTGATGGCGATGCCCGCCAGCAACAGATTGGCCATGCCGGGGCGGCGGATGCCCAGCCGATAGGCCAGCGCCGTCGCCACCAGGCTACCGACGAAAGCCGCTGGCGCAACTACGCCCAGGCTGTTGGCGCCCAGCACGATGGCCCCTACCGCGCCCATGGCGCCCCCCAGCGAGATGCCGATCAGGCCGGGTTCGGCCAAGGGATTGCGGAACAACGCCTGCATGGCGGCGCCGGAGATCGCCAGGCCGGCGCCCACGACGATGGCGAAGGCTATGCGTGGCAGGCGCACCTCCACCAACACGTTGCGCCACATTTCTTCTTCGGCGCTGCCCGGCGGCGTGAGCAGCAAAGCCAGCAGACGGCCGCGCGGGATTTCGACGGCGCCGCTGGCGGCCGACAGCAGCCCGAGCACGACGACCGCCACGCATAGCGTGACGAGTACCGCGAGCGGAGCGGGGCGCCAGTGGCGCAGGCGGGCGGGCAGCGAGCCCATGCGTAGCGAGGTGCTGGTCATGCACGGCCTCGCCGGGCCGCATCGAGGCACACGCGCATCACTTGCCTTCCGCCACGGTCTTGCCGGCGATGCCGGCCTGCAACTGGCGCAGCGCTTCCGGCAGGCGCGGCCCGAAGCCGAGCAGCAGCAGATCGTCCATGACGATCACGCGGCGTGCCTTGGCGGCGGGCGTGACGGACAGGCCGGGCTGCGCCAGGAAGGCGTCCAGGCTGCCGCTGGCGCCGACCGACAGGGTGGTTGTGACGATCACGTCGGGACGCAGGGCGGCGGCGGCTTCAGCCGAGAACGGCTTGTAGCCCTTCTGGGAGGCCAGCACATTGGTGGCGCCGACCAGTTTCAGCATGGCGGCCCCGGCCGTGTCGTCGCCGGCGCCCTGCAGTTTGCCGGTGTGGCTGCTCACCAGCAGCACGCGCACGTGCTGGCCGGTGGCCGGCAGGCGGGCTAACTCGCCACGGATCTTGAGGATGGCTTCCTGGCCACGCTCGGGCATGCCGAGCGCATTGGCCACGCCGGCGATGCGCTTTTCCAGCGCGGGCATGTCAGGCTCTGAAGGCAATACCACCACCTTGCTGCCGAGCTTCTGCAATTGCGCCAGCGCGTTGGGCGGGCCCGCCTGGTCGGAAGCCAGCACCAGATCGGGCTTGAGGCTGGCGACGCCTTCGATGGAAAAACTGCGGTAGTAACCGACCTTGGGCAGCGTGTTGGCGGCGGGTGGATAGATGCTGGAGGCATCGGCTCCCACCAGTTGATCGCCCGCGCCCAGCGCGTAGATGATCTCGGTGATCGGCCCGCCGAGGGCCACCACGCGCGTGTCGGCATGGGCGGTGCCGCTCAGCAGCAAGAGAGAAAAGAGCGCGCTGCGCAATACGTTCGTCATGTTCCTTGCTCGTTGCAAGGCCCGCGCGAATCATCGCGCAGGCCGGGTCACTGGGTCGATGAGCGAGCGGGCGTCAGGCTGCCAGCGGTTCGGCGCACTGCTGGAGCAGCAGTTGCCGCCACGCCGGCAGTTCTGGCACACCCGGCTTGCGCTCACCGAAGAACTGCACGATCAATTCGCCGTTGGCGGCGTACGCCTCCAGCGAGGTGACCCAACCATCGCGCGTGGGCTTGTTGACGACCCAGCATGACGAGATGGCGGCGGTGTTCAGATGCAGGTTGAACTGGTCGTCGAGTACGTTGAACCACGGGCCGGTACGAACCAGCTTGTGCACTGCACCGGTATGGATCTGCACGATGCCGCGGTTGCCGACGAAGCACATGATCGACAGGCCCGAATCGGCGGCGGCATTGAGCACGCGCTCGACGCCATCGGCGCCAACGTCCTGCGCCAGGTCGGTGCCGGCTGCGCGCAGGGCGCCCAGGCGCGACACCTTGAACTGGCGCAGCATGCCGAAGAAATCGTGCGTGTCCTGCAGGGCCAGCCAATGCGCGCGCAGGGCTGCGGCGTCGTCGGGCTTGTCGGCTTCAGTCACCGGCGCGAACGGCTCGGGCTGCACGGCGCGCTTGGCGGGTGCTGCGAAGCGGGCGACGTAGGTCTCCCAGGCGGCGGCATCGGTGTGCTCGGTGCGGTACACCTTATGTACCGCGGTGCCTTCCTTGTCGAAAAACTGCAGGCTGTGGCGTCCGTTGTCGACGACGGCATAGAAATAGGTCCAGCCGCTGAAGAACATGCGCAGGTCGATGTCCGGCCCGAGCACGATGCCGACCGGGCCTTCTGCCTGGATGTCGATGTACTGGCCGTGGCGTTCGTGCACGCACCAGTCGTTGCGCGACAGCGCCATGACCGGTCCGAGGCTGCCCAGCTCGCGAAACAGCGCCTGGGCGGGGCCATTGAGCTCGGTCGATTCGACGCCACAGTCGGCGGCGACCAGCGCCGCTTCGCTCACGCCGAGGCGGGTGGCGCGATCGCGGATGCGCAGCTTGGGTTCCTGGGCGAGCAGGGCGGCATGCCGGGCCTGCAGCGATTCGATTACGTTGTCATTCATGTTATGGGCTCTGTGGGTGATGACTGTCTATGTGGGCGCCACCTCCTCAGGCGGCGCCCTTCTTTGTTTTAGTGCATCAATTACGGTTGGACGTCGAAATGGAACGTCCAGGTCTGGGCGCTCGACGCATTGCTGGTATCCGCGTAGGTGATGCTCAGCAGGTGGAAGCGGGCATACGTGCTGCCTTCACCGCCCCGCAGCAGGGTGCCGTTCTGCGAGTTGGCACCGATCAGGTGGGCCGTGGCGGCCAGACCGGCGGCGCTGGCGGCGGCGGCCGTCGGGTAGTAGCTGTACCAGCCGTAGTTGAGCGCGTTGGGGTAGCTGCCGGTGTAGGCCGGGTTCAGCGACGAGCTCACACCGTCCTTGACCCAGGCCGATGCCGTGGCGGGGACCGCCAGATCGGACGCGGTCAGATCGGCCGCCGTCTCGGTCAGGTTTGTGGTGCTGGTGAACTTGGCCGCGATGGGGTTGCCCGAGGCGTCGTAGAAGCCCGCCGGGGTCTTGCCCACAT
>JASGFB010000081.1:0-23124 GCA_047605765.1 Rhodocyclaceae bacterium | reverse complement strand
CATCGGCGCCGCCTCCCGGCGCGACCTTCGCGCCTAACCCTCATTGCCATCAACACACACCATGCGCCCCTCTGGACGACTCCCTCAGCAATTGCGCGACGTGCGCATCACCCGTCATTTCACCCGCCACGCCGAAGGTTCTGTGCTGGTCGAATTCGGCGACACGCGCGTGCTGTGCACGGCCAGTGTCGAAGAATCCGTGCCGCCGTTCCTGCGTGGCAAGGGCGAAGGCTGGCTGACGGCCGAATACGGCATGCTGCCGCGCTCGACGCACACCCGCAGCGCGCGTGAGGCGGCCAAGGGCAAGCAGAGCGGCCGCACCCAGGAAATCCAGCGCCTGATCGGGCGCAGCCTGCGCGCGGTGGTCGACACCGTGGCGCTGGGCGAACGCCAGATCACCATCGACTGTGACGTGCTGCAGGCCGACGGTGGCACGCGCACCGCGTCCATCACGGGCGCCTGTGTGGCAGTGGCCGATGCGCTCGACGGGCTGGTGGCCCAGGGCAAGCTGCCGGCCTCGCCGATGCGCGATTTGGTGGCGGCGGTGTCGGTCGGTATCTACAACGGCGTGGCAGTGCTCGACCTGGACTACCCCGAGGATTCGGCCTGCGACACCGACATGAACGTCGTCATGACCGGCAGCGGCGGCTTCGTCGAAGTGCAAGGCACCGCCGAAGGCGCGCCGTTCTCGCGAGAACAGCTCAACACCTTGCTGGGGCTGGCGGGCGAAGGCATCGCACAATTGGTGGCGCTGCAAAAGCAGGCGCTGGGCAAATAAGGCCCGGCCAGGCGCAGAGGAGACGCATATGTATAGGACCATCGAAGTCGGCGGCGACGCCGTGGCCGCACCACAGATACTGAGCAAGACAGGCGAGAGCCCGGTGTGGTCGGTGGGCGAGCAGGCCTTCTACTGGGTGGACATCCCGGGCCGCGCCCTGCATCGCTACGCCCCGGACAGCGGCGCCGTGCACAGTTGGGCCACGCCGCAGAGCTTCGGCTGCATCGCCTTGCGCGGCGCGCCCGGCGCGCTGGTGGCGGCGGGCGAGACGAGCATTTTCACGGTACAGGCGACGCCCGATGCGCCGCTTGCCGTGACGCCTTTCGCACAGTTCGACTGGCCCTTGTCACCGATGCGCTTCAACGACGGCCGCTGCGATCGCCAAGGGCGGTTCTGGACCAGCACCCTGCATACGGCGGCGGAGCGTCAGCCGGTCGGCGAAGTGGTGCGGGTGGACCGCGACGGCAGCGTGCATCGCGTCGGCATCGATGGCCTTTACGTCGCCAATGGCATCGCCTTCAGTCCGGACGGCCGCACCATGTACGTATCGGATACCGGCGCCACGGTGCGCCGCATCTGGGCATTCGACTACGACATCGACAGCGGCACGCCGCACGGCCGGCGCCTGTTCGTGGACATGCACCAGCATGTGGGCCGCCCCGACGGAGCCAGCGTCGACGCCGACGGCTGTTACTGGATCAGCGCCATCGACGGCGGCGCGCTGCTGCGTTTCACGCCGGCCGGTGTGCTCGACACCACCGTACGCCTGCCCATCAAGACACCGACCATGCCGTGCTTTGGCGGTGCCGACCTCGGCACGCTGCTGGTCACCACGGCCCTGCGCGACAACCCGGAAGACCTCCACGCCGGCCACTTGCTGGCGTTCCGCCCGGGCGTGGTCGGGCTGGCCGACGCCGTCTTCGACGTGTGACGGCACCGGCTACCGGGCTGCCGGCTACGCCACGCGGCCCGGCACGGGTGCCGCTTGCCGGGTAAAACTCACACGGTCGAAATTGCTGCCGCGCGAGACCAGCTTGTCCATGCGGGCGAACCACGGCGTATCGCCATGCTGCACCTCGACGACGCGGTCGGCCATGAACCAGCCGGCCGGCACGATCAAGGTCATGTCGGTCTTCATCGACGGCACCGCCGGGACCAGGAATCCCAGGCGATAACGCTCGCGCATCGAACGCTCGTTCAGGCGCAGCTTGACGGCCGCCACCTGGGGCGGGCCGGGCAAGACATTGGTGCCGGCCTGCAGGGTGCCGTTGCGCATGTACTGCATCCAACTGATCTCGGCCAGCAGCATGCCTTCGCCATTGCCCGGATGCAGGCCGACGAGCTGGCGATGCTCGATCCGTGACTCGCCCGCTTCGCGGGTGAGCCGGTAACCGGCCACCGACTGGTCGAGCACATCCCAGACCTCTTGCACGAAACCCAATTGCTGGGCGCGCTGCTGGAGCTCCTCGCTATTGACGTCGCCTTCGGCCCGTTCGCCGAAGACGCGAAACACCTGCGTCTGCGAAAAGCTGGTGCGGCGCGGATCGTTGGGCTGCACGAATTCACGCCCTTCGAGAAAGAACGCCACCCCCTGCAGGTCGGTACAGATGCGCACCCAGCCATGATGGCGGCGGCGCGGAAACTTGCGCCCGGCGCTGGCCATGCCCCACGGCCGGTATAGCGACACCAGCAGACGCGCGCAGGCCGGCTGCACGCAGTCCTCGCCCAAGCCGAGCGACGCGGCGCTGACGCCCTTCTTGAGTTGTCCCACCACGGCATGGATGTGAGCGGCCAGCTTGTGCGTGTCGAGACCGCGCAAGCCGACGCCCGGCACCAATTGCACCAGCGGGCGCAGGCCATGGTCGGCGGCCAGGTCCAAGGCATAGAGCGCATGCGAGACATCGGCTTCGGCGATCGCGCGCAGGACGCAATACGGCGCAAAACGATGCGCCCAGCGCACCAGCCATGTGAATTCACGCGGCGAACGGCTGTAGGGGCCGGCGGCGTCGATCAACAGCATCGCCACGTAGGCCTCCTGTGCGCTCTGCGCGCCCCAGGTTTCATTGAGGGGATCGGGAACGCGCACGTCGGCCACCCCGCCGCGCTCGGCCTCCAGGAAGCGCCCATGCAGCAGACGCCACAGATCCGGCGCCATCTCGCGGCGCGCACGAAAGAACTCGACCATCGCCTGGGCGGTGTACTGGATGTGCCGCTGCGCAAGCAGCGCTCGCCGTTCGCGAAAGGCCGGGTCGGCCAGGGAACGCTCGTACACCACGCCGTAGTTGTGGGCCATGGCCTGCCACAGCGCGACGGTCTGTTCGAGCGTGTCCTCTTCCCCGCCCGAGGGCGGCAAGGCCCGCGAGGCATAACGCTGCGACGCATGTGAGAGGACGAAATCGAGCATCGGCCGCGCCTCTTCGAGCACATGCAGATGCTCACCCGGCGGCGGCGGATGGTTTGCCATGCCACGCAGCAGGTCCGACAGGGTGCGCTGGGCATCGTCGGTGGCTGTCGTGTTGAGCGCATGCAGCAGCGCCAGACATTGGCTGGGCTGCGCGTAATCGATTGCCGGATGAGGCCGCGGCAGAACGGTATTCATGGCGGGGGGCTCCGTCAGCAAGGGCTGGCAACACTATGATGCGGGTGATTCATTGCAAGAGCCGTGCCGGAATGCACGGACCGGCGGTGGCCGCCAGCGGCGCGCCCGACCATGCGCCTGGCATGGCTGCCACGCCGCTACGCCCGCCCCTCACTGCCGCTGCAGCAACACCTGGTGCGGCGCCGGAATCGGCCAGCCGGCCTGCCCGCTCACCTCCATGATGGCGCGGTTGGTGTCGAAGAACACCTGCCAGTAATGATCGTTGCTGGCATAGGGCCGCACCACCAGCTTGGTGCCGGCCGGGTTGATCTCCAGCACGTCGATGTCCGGCGCCGGTGACGTCAGCACGTTGGGTATCTGCGCGATGCGCGTCCGCAGCAGGTCGATGGCGGCCGGCGCATTGACGTCGTGCGCCAGTTGGGCGGTGAGATCCACGCGCCGGTAGGCGTTGGTGCTGAAGTTGACGATGTTGTCGCTGAACAGCTTGTTGTTGCCCACCACGGTGCGCACGTTGTCGGGCTGATCAATAACTGTCGCGAACATGCCGATCTCGCGTACCGTGCCCGTCACGCCGGCGGCGGTGATGAAATCGCCCACCCGCACCGGGCGCAGCAGGATCAGGAAGATGCCCGCCGCGAAATTGGCCAGCAGCCCCGACCACGCCATGCCGATGGCCACGCCGGCGGCGGCGATCAGCGCGGCAAAGGAAGCCGTCTCGATGCCGAACAGGCTGAGGATGGCGATGATCAGCAGGATGCGCAGCACGACCGCCATGGCCGATTCGAGATATTCGGTCAGCGTCGCGTCGAGACCGCGCATGCGCATGGCGCGCGTGAACAGCCGTCTGGCGAGGTTGATCGCCCAGCCGCCGATGATCCACAGAATGACAGCGCCAATCAGGCGCCAGATGAAAGGGACGAGGTTCAGTAGCAGCAGCTGATTCACGCTGCCAATCCAAGACGTATCCATGGAACGCTCCGCGCGGATGAAAGGGCCAGCCATGCCAATGCCCTATCACCATAGAACAGCCGACGGACGATTGCCGCCACCTTGATGGGCGCGTGCGGCCCTATTGCAGGGACGCCTGCAGGCGCTCCGGGGTCACGATGGGCAGGTGTTCGCGAAAAGGCGAGCGTCGCGCCAGGCCGAGCAAGAGTTTGTCGCGCGTGGCCAGGACATGCGCCTCGCCATCCAACCCGAGCGTAAGGAATTTCTGATCGTCACGATCCCGGCATTGCGGCAGACCGGCCGCCGCCGCCTGCTGCGCCTCGGTCGGTGGCGGCAGGCACAGGGCGCGGCCGGCGTAGGCCTCGAACAGGCGTGCCTGCTCGTCGGCGGCGATGGCGAACTGGGAGTAGGCCAGGACCCGCCGTAACTCATCCAGGCACGTCTCGCGCGTCAACAGGGTCGCCCCCTGCGCTTCGATCCACCCCAGCAAGGGCGACAGCCGGGGATCGCGGAAGTGCCACAGCGCCATGATGACGTTGGTATCGAGCACCAGCCGCGGCGGCCGCGCTGCCAGAATGCGCGCCACCCAGGCGGCATGGGCGGGCGGCAGCGTCATGCCACGATCTCGACGGGCATGCCGCACTCGATGGTGCCGCGCCCTTCGGCCACCAGGTTCAGCCCGAACATGACGCCGTCCTGGCGGCGCCGAAAACCGCTGAGCGTGCGCAGGGGCTCCTGATCGGCGGCCTTGTCGCCGGTCTGCGGGTCGACGGTGGTGAACACGCAGCGCGAACACGGCTTGGCGACCGAGAACAGCACATCGCCGATACGCAGCGTGCGCCAGCCATCTTCCGCGAAGGCCTCGCCCCCGCTGACGACGAGATTGGGCCGGAAGCGCGCCGCCATCATGTCGCGGCCGATGCGCGCCGACAGATCGGCCAGCGAGGCGGTGTGGATGAGCAACAGGGGATAGCCATCGGCAAAGCCCACCGGCACATCCGGGTGGGTACGCACGCGGCGGGCGATGTCCGAACCGGTATACAACAGGCGCACCGGACGCCCCAGATAGGCCGAGAACCATGCGTCGGCCACCGCGGAGCCAGTCGTGGCAGCGAAGGTGTCGCGCCACACGGAGGCTTCGAGCGGCGTGGAAAAATCGGCCAGCGGCACGTGCGTATCCGTCATGTCTGGCGCATGCAGCGTCAGGCCGTCCGCCACGGCGCGCACCGACACCTGCACCAGGCGTGGGTCATTGCGGCCGGTGATCATGCGGTTCGGATGCTGATCGGTCTGTTCGGCCACCATCCAGCGACGATCCAGCGCGATGCCGGCAGCCGTGACCTGGGCGCTTTCGAGCATTTCACCACGCGTGGATTTGACCAGATAACGGTGGAGCGAATGCAGGGTAATCATGCTGGACAGGCGACGACGGCGAAGAGTGATCGCCCCGATGATGGCACGGCGCCACCTTGGCGGGAAAGGCCCCGCCGCCCTAACGCGCGGTCCACTTGCGTTCGAGCGCGAACTTGATGAGCGCACTGGGCCCTTCCAGGTCGAGCTTGCGCTTGATGTTCAGACGATGAGTCTCGACCGTGCGTACCGACAGCGAAAGACGCGCGGCGATTTCCTTGTTGGCCAGGCCCTCGGCAATAAGCGCCAGGATGTCGCGCTCGCGCTGTGTCAGATCGGCGGAGCCCGTGCTGGCCTCGGCCAAGGCGTCGGCCACGCCGGCCGAGTAGTAGCGGCGCCCGGCCATGACGGTCTCGATGGCAGTGACGATTTCCTGGGCGGGGCTGTCCTTGAGCACATAGCCCCGCGCGCCGGCACGGAACGATTCGATGACGTACTGCGGCTGGTCGTGCATGGTCAGCATGACCACCCGCATCGCGGGATAAAGCGCCAGCAGTTGGCGCGTCAGGTCGATGCCCTGGGTGCCGCGCAGGTTGATGTCCATGAGCACCAGATCCGGCCGATGGGTCGCCACTTCGACCAGCGCCCCGCTGGCGTCACCCGCCTCGCCGACGATCTCGAAGTGCGTCACGGTTTCGAGGCGCGCGCGCACGCCGTCCCGCACCAGCGGGTGGTCGTCGATCAGCATCAGGCGGATACGTCCGGCGGTCATGCGAAGACTCCGTCAGGGCCGCAGCGAAGCAGCAGGCAAGGTTGCCATGATAGTCGTGCCGCCGGGTCCGGACTGCAGATCGAAGTGGCCCCCCAGCGTTTCGACGCGCTCACGCATGCTCGATAGCCCCAGGCCGCCGCGGCCGGCGCCCGCCATGGCGTCCACGTCGAAACCCTGGCCATCGTCGCTGATGTGCAGGACCAGATTATGGCGCTCGGTCAAGCGCACGCTGATGCGGCTGGCATGGGCATGGCGCTCGATGTTGTTGAGGGCCTCCTGGGTGACACGAAACAGCGCCGTCGCCACCGCCTCGGGGATCGCCAGCTTGCCGGGCGCGGATAGCTCGGCCTGGATGCCCGTGCGCTCGGCAAACTCTTCCAGCACCTGCGACAAGGCGGCGGCCAGGCCCAGGTCATCCAGCAGCGCCGGGCGCAGGCCATGCGAGATGCGGCGGATCTCGCGCAGCACGCCGTTGACGCCATCGAGCCCGCGCTCGAGCGGCGCGGCCACATCGCCATCACCGCCGCGCAGCCGCGCCACGGCCGATTCGAGCATGAATTTGACCGACACCAGCCATTGGTTGACGCCGTCATGCAGCTCGCGCGCCACGCGCGCACGCTCTTTTTCCTGCGAGCTCACCACTTGCCGCGCCAGTGCGCGCAGGCGCGCGTCGGCATCGCGCCGTTCGGTGAGATTGAGCGCGAAACCGGTGATGGCCACCAGCAGCGTGGCGAACACCGCGATGCCCACGATCACCGTCATGGTGCGGCGAATGGCGCGGCTGGCCTCTTCGTCGATGCGCGCGCGTGCCTCGTCCAGATCGTTGAGATAGATGCCGGTGCCGACCATCCAGCCCCATTCGGGCACCAGCACGACATAGCCGAGCTTGCGCTCGAGCCGCTGCATGGAAGGCCGGCGCCACAGGTATTCGACGAAGCCGCCGCCCTGCTGGGCCGCCGCGATCAGTTGCTGGATGACGGGCGTGCCGTGCACATCACGCAGATTCCACAGGTCGCGGCCGACCAGTTCGGGCTGGCGCGGGTGCATCAGATTGCGGCCGTGCAGATCGTAGACAAAGAAATAACCGTCTTCGCCGAATTCGAGCCGGTGCAGCAGTTGCAGCGCTTCTTTGCCGGCCTCTTCGTCGCCGCGCTGGCGCAAGGGTTCGATGGCGCGCAGACCGATATCCACGTAGTGGACCAATTCGGCCTGCTTGGCCGACAGCAGCACCGGTTCGACCACCTTGGTCTCGGCCTCGGCCAAGGCATGGGCCTGGATGCGCACCACCGCCGCAATGGCGGCGATCGCCAGCAAGAGAGGCAGGATGGCGAACAGGGCAAACTTGAAGCGCAGATGCATGAACACAAACCTGTCGGTGACGCTGGCGCCATGGTGCCGCCAAGCGCGCCTGCCCGATAGTGCGGGAGGCCCGCATGAGGGCCGGGAACACACGGCGCGATGCCCGTGTCACAAAGCTCGGCCGAGGCAATGGCATAATCGCTCGGCCTCCCTCCCCAAAAAACAGCCTACACAACACACATGGACATCATCCTGCTGCTGAAAGCGGCCATCCTCGGCGTGGTCGAGGGGCTGACGGAGTTCCTGCCCATTTCTTCCACCGGTCACCTCATTCTGGCCGGCGCCCTGCTCGACTTTAACGATGCCCGGGGCAAGTTGTTCGAAATCGTCATCCAGTCCGGCGCCATCATCGCCGTCATCTGGGAATACCGCGCCCGTTTCGCGCAAGTGCTGGCTGGAGCATTTTCCGACGCCAAGTCGCAACGGTTGATCATGAACGTGGCCATCGCCTTCGTGCCGGCCGCCTCGCTGGGCTTCCTGTTCAGCCACGCCATCAAGGAACATCTGTTCAATGCGCCGGTGGTGGCCACCGCCTTCATCGTCGGCGGCCTGATCATCTTCTGGGCCGAGCGCCGCACGCATACCGTGCGGGTGCACACCGTCGACGACATGACGCCGCTGGACGCTCTCAAGGTGGGATGCGCGCAAGTCTGCGCGCTGATTCCGGGCACCTCACGCTCGGGGTCGACGATCATCGGCGGCCTGTTGTTCGGTCTGTCGCGCAAGGCAGCCACCGAATTCTCGTTCTTCCTCGCCGTGCCCACGCTGATCCTGGCGTCGCTCTATTCGGCCTACAAGGACCGCGCGCTGCTGAGCATCCACGATCTGGACATGTGGATCGTCGGCCTGGTGACCGCCTTCATCTCGGCCTTCATCTGCGTACGCTGGCTGCTACGCTACATCTCTTCGCACGACTTCACGATCTTTGCCTGGTACCGCATCGCCTTCGGCATCATCGTGCTGCTGACCTGGCAGATGGGCTGGGTCACCTGGGTCGATCACTGACCGACCGCTCCGCGCATGGCACCCGCCATGCGCGTCCACGCTTTTCTTCGGAACGGCGCGGCGCCTGCCGCGCCGCATCGCCATGTTGATCTATCTGCACGGGTTCCGCTCGGGGCCCCAGTCGTACAAGGCGCAATCGCTGCGCGCACGCATGGAACACCTCGGCCTGGGCCAGGCCTACTGGTGCGAGCAGTTGGCCTGGAGCCCGCTGGCGGCCATCGACCAGGTGACGCGCGTCATCGAACGCTGCACCACCCCGCCCACGCTGGTGGGCAGCTCGCTGGGCGGGCACTACGCCACCGCCCTGGCCGAGCGTTTCGGCCTGCGCGCCGTGCTCGTCAATCCGAGCGTCATATCCCACATCACGCTGGAGCCTTTCCTGGGCCGCCAGACCATGATCTACACGGGCGAGGAGTTCGACGTACGCCGCGAGTATCTCGACGAGATGCGCGCGCTCGACGTCGATCGGCTGCAAGACCCCACGCGTTACTGGTTGATGGTCGAGACCGGCGACGAGTTGCTCGACTGGCGACTGGCCGTGGCACGCTATGACGGCGCGCGGCAGACCGTGCTGCCGGGGGGCGACCACAGTTTCACCCGCTGGGACGATTACCTGGACGACATCCTGCGCTTTGCGGGGCTGCTGCCGGAGCACGCCGCATGAGGCCGCACACCATCGATCGCCGCGGCGTCGTCAGCGCCCTCATCGCCTTCGCCATCTGGGGGCTCTCGCCGCTGTTCTTCAAAGCCATGGTGCGCTTCGGTGCGCTCGAGGTGGTCGCCCACCGCGTGCTGTGGTCGGCACTCCTGCTGGCACCGTGGATCGGCATGCGGCAGGGCTTCGGCGAGGTCGCCCGCGTGCTGCGCGAACCGCGCCTGCTGGCGCTGCTGGTGCTGACCACCGTGCTGGCGACATCCAACTGGCTGGTTTACGTGTGGGCGGTGATGTCCGGCCACGCCGTGGACGCCAGCCTCGGTTATTTCATCAATCCGCTGCTCAACATCGCGTTCGGCGCGATCTTCCTGCATGAACGCCTGCGCCCGGCCCAAAAGGCGGCAGTCGGCCTGGCCTGCATCGGTGTGATCCTGCGCATCGTGGCGGTGGGCAACCTGCCCTGGGTGGCGCTGACCCTGGCGGTAACATTCGCGTTCTACGGGCTGCTGCGCAAACGCGCGCCCATCGACGCCACCAACGGCCTGTTCATCGAGACACTGGTGGCCTTGCCCGTGGCGGCGGCGTTCCTGATCTGGCTGGCCAGCGACGGCGCGCTGGTGGCGGCGCAGGTCTCACCCGCCTGGTGGCCGATGCTGCCACTGGCCGGTCTGATCACCGCCATACCGCTGGCGCTGTTCTCGGAAGGGGCGCGGCGCCTGCCGCTGTCGGTGCTGGGGCTGTTGCAGTACACCTCGCCCACCTTGGTGTTCCTGATCGCCGTACTGGTCTTCCGCGAGCCCTTCGGGGCGTCGCAGTTGGTCAGCTTTGCCTTTATCTGGCTGGGCCTGGCGGTGTTTACCTGGGACATCCGGCGCCCGGCCCGGCCGGTATAATCCCCCGCTTTCGCGTCGCGGACGGCCATTGGGTGGCCCGCGACGCCGTCTTCACATTGGAAGTTTCTCCCTCATGAATGTGCTGTTCGAAGAGGACGGGTCGTTCAAGACCGGCAGCGTCCTCACAGACAACGACTCCTCGCTGCAAGTCGAAACGGCGAGCGGCAAGCGCGTCAAGCTCAAGGCCACCAACGTGCTGCTGCGCTTCACCGCGCCGGCCGCCGGTGAGCTACTGACGCGTGCCGACACCGAGGCGGCCACGCTGGACACCGCGTTCCTGTGGGAAATGTGTGGTGACGATGAATTCGCCTTCGCCGAGTTTGCCGCCGATTACTACGGCCACACGCCGGGCGCGGTGGAAGCGGCGGCCATGCTGATCGCGCTGTTCGGCGCACCGGTGTACTTTCACCGCAAGGGACGCGGGCGCTTCCGCAAGGCGCCCGAGGACATCCTGCGTGCCGCCCTGGCGGGCCTGGAAAAGAAACGCCTGCAACAGGAAGCCGTCGATCGCATGAAGGGCGAGCTGCTGGCGGGTACCGTCCCCGCCGAGTTCGCCCCGGTGCTGGCACAACTGCTCTACAAGCCTGATCGCAACCGGCTCGAGACCAAAGCGCTGGAAGCCGCCTGCGAAGAGGCCGGCGCCTCGCCAGCCAAGCTCCTGATGAAGGCCGGCGCCCTGCGTTCGAGCTACGACTACCTGTACGGACGCTTCCTGTTCGAGCAGTTCCCGCAGGGCACCGACTTCCCCGCCGTGGCCGCCCCGCCGGCACCGCCCGAGCTGCCGCTGGCCGAAGTCCGAGCGTTTTCCATCGATGACGCCACCACCACCGAGATCGACGACGCCCTGTCGGTGACGCCACGCCCCGAGGGCGGCTGGCGCATCGGCATCCATATCGCGGCACCGGGGCTGGGCATCACCCGCGGCACGCCGCTGGATGACATCGCCCGCACGCGCCTGTCGACGGTCTACATGCCGGGCAACAAACTGACCATGCTGCCGGACGAGGTGGTGGAGACCTTCACCCTCGGCGCCGGCCAGGCGCGCCCGGCGTTGTCGCTGTACATCGACGTCAATGCCGATTATTCGACGGCCGGCGCCAGCACAACGCGCATCGAGCGCGTGCCGGTGATGGCCAACCTTCGCCATCACGACATCGAGCCGCTGTTCAACGAAGACACCATTGGCGTCGACGGCCCCGACTACCCGTGGCGACATGAGCTGACCTTGCTGTGGGAATGGGCCTGCGTGCTGGAAGCCGGGCGCGGCAAGCCCTCGGCCAACCAGCACACGCACGACTACAACTACTACGTGGACTGGGATGTGGCCACCCCCGACGGCCCCGGCCAGGTGCGCATCGAACGCCGCAAGCGCGGCTCGCCGCTCGACAAGCTAGTGGCCGAATTGATGATTCTGGCCAACAGCACCTGGGGCAAGCTGCTGCACGAAGCCGGCTATCCGGCCATCTACCGTGCCCAATCACAGGGGCGCGTGCGCATGACGACGGCGGCGGCGCCTCACGACGGCCTCGGCGTGGATTGCTATGCCTGGGCCACCAGTCCGCTGCGCCGTTACGTCGATCTGGCCAACCAGTGGCAATTGCTGGCCTGGGCGCGCGGCGAGGCGGCACCGTTCCCGCAGGGCTCGGTGGATCTGGCCGCTGCCATGAACGATTTCGATCAGACCTACACCGCCTATGCCGATTTCCAGCGCGGCATGGAGCGTTACTGGTGCCTGCGCTGGCTGCGCCAGGAAGGCCGCAAGGACGTCAGCGCACGCGTGGTGCGCGAGAACATCGTGCGCCTCGAAGACGTGCCCTACCTGCTCAAGGTGCACTCGCTGCCCAACCTGCATCCAGGCACGCGCGTGCAGTTGTCGATCGAGTCGTTCGACCTGCTGGCCGCTGAATTGCGTGTGAAATACGCCGCCACGCTGCCACCGTTGGATCAGGTCGATGCTGACGAGGATCTGGACGACACCGACCTGGCCTTGCCGCCGGAACCGGCCCCCGAGGCCGACAAGACGGACGCCGCCGGGACGAGCGGCAAGGAAGACAGCCCGCCCGCGTCGTAAAATCGCGCCCATGCCTGCCCACGCTTCGAGAACGCCTGTCGACCGTGTTTTCCTGACCCACCGCCATTGGTGGATCCTGCACGCGTTGGCGATCGGCGTGGGGGCCTCGCTGGCCGTGCACCTCGTGATGGGTTTGCTCAACTTCCGTGTGCCGGAGATCACGCTCAAGCGGCAACAGGATCGCGGGCTCGAAATCGTGCTGGTCAACGCCAAGCACGCCGAAGCCCCCAAGAATCCGCAGGTGCTGGCGCAGGCCAATCTCAACGGCGGCGGCACGGTGGACGAAAAAGTCCGCACGACCTCGCCCCTGCCGCCGGAGCGCGCCGACAAATCGGGCGACGCCCTGATCGAGGCCACGCGCCGCCAGCACCGGCTCGAAACCCTGCAACGGCAGCTCATGACGCAGGCCAAGAGCCAGGCGCAGGTGGCCAGCAACCCGACCACGGCCGAGGCCTCGCCCACCGAGCCGACACCCACCGCCGAAATCGCGCCGCTCAAGGGCCTTGATGCGCGCGAACTGACCCGCGCCATGGACCGCCAGCAGGCCATCGTCGATCGGGCGTTGCAGGCGTATGCGCAGCGCCCGCGCAAGACCTTCATCGGCGCCAACGCACGCGAATATCCCTTCGCGCAGTACATCGAGGAATGGCGCACCAGGATCCAGCGCGTCGGTACGCTCAATTACCCGGCCAATCGGGCCGGGCGCCTGTACGGCAGCCTGATGATGAGCGTCGAAATCAAGTCGGACGGCACCGTGCTCAGCTCATCGATCACGCGCAGTTCCGGCAAGAAGGATCTGGATACCCAGGCACTGCGCATCATCCAGCTGGCGTCGCCGTTCGCGCCCTTCCCGCCGGCCATGCGCCGCGACACCGACGTCCTCGTCATCACCCGCACCTGGACATTCGCCCGCGATACCGTCGCGGCCGAATGAGCCGCAGCGCGGCCTTCGGACTTCAGTGCGTCAGGCGTGCGGCGGGAAAGCGCACGGTGAACGTGCTGCCCTTGCCGGGCTCGCTCTGAATGTGCAGGGTACCCTGATGGCGCGTGAGCACGTGCTTGACGATCGCCAACCCCAGGCCGGTGCCGCCGGTTTCGCGTGAGCGACCGCGATCGACGCGATAGAAGCGTTCGGTCAGACGCGGCAAGTGGCGTGCGTCGATGCCGATGCCGCTGTCGGTGACTGAAAAGGCCGCTTCGCCGTTGTCGAACATGCGCCAGGCAAGCTTGATCTGACCGCCTTCCGGCGTGTAGCGCACGGCGTTGCTGGCCAGGTTGGCCAGGGCGCTGTGCAGTTCCTTGAGGTTGCCGCACAGGTGCGCAACCGGGCCTTCGTCTACGTCGATCCGGTGGCGGCCGTTGGACAGGATCTGTGCTTCCTGGACCACCGTGCGGATCAAGCCCTGCACATCCACCGATTCTTCCTGCCCGGCCGCCGCCGCGGTCTCCAGCGCCGCCAGGGCCAGCAGATCGTCGATCAGGCGCTGCATGCGGCTGCTCTGATCGAGCACCAGTTGGAGATAGCGCTTGGCGTCCTGCGGAGTAAAGTCCTCGAGCCCATCGAGCAGCGTCTCGGCGAACCCGTTGACCACTGTCAGCGGCGTCTTGAGTTCGTGCGACACATTGGCGACGAAGTCGCGGCGCATCGTCTCGAGCTTTTCGAGCTGCGTGATGTCGCGCGACAGGATCATCTTCTGGTCTTCGCCAAAGGGAATCACCTGGATCGACAACAGCAGCCCGTCCGGGCGCAGCGTTTTGAGGACCAGCGGCTCATTGCCATGGTCCGATTCCATGTAGCGCACGAAATCCGGCTGACGGACCAGATTGGTGATGGCGGCGCCGACATCGCGATCGGCATCCAGCCCGAAGTGATGGCCCGCCGCCACGTTGATCCACTCGATCAGATTGTGGTGCGACAGGTACACCACACCATCCGGCATGGCCTGGCTGGCTTCGCGGAAGCGCGACAGCGATTGCGCCAGCCGCTCGCGCTGATCGTAGGCCACGCGCGTGCGGCGGGCGAGATTGGTGAATACGTAGTCCCACAGGCCGAAGGCCCGCGGCGTGGGCGTGCCGACCGGATCGCGAGACCAGTTGACCAGTTTGACGAGGTTGCGCAGGTGGTGGATGAAGAAGGCCAGGATGCAGACCAGCAGGCCGACCAAGGCGGCATCCGCGCTGAAGAAGGCCCACAACAGGCCGGCGGCGATCAGTAATACGGCCAGCGTGCTCGCGGCCGAGCCCCAGATGATTCGACTCGGGTGAATGATGGACTCCGTTTCGCCTGCAGATGGGCGCCGGACCCGTGCGGCCCGGCTTCATTGTGTCGTGTGCGGTCAGCCGGCCATGGCCGAAGCGTCGGCCGAAAGACGATAGCCGCTACCACGCACGGTCTGGATGAGGCGGTCGAACTGGCTCGGTTCGAGCGCGCTGCGCAGGCGGCGGATGTGCACATCGACCGTGCGCTCTTCGACGAACACGTGGTCGCCCCACACCTGATCCAGCAGTTGCGCCCGCGAGTGTACCCGTTCCGGGTGCGTCATCAGGAAATGCAGCAAGCGGAATTCGGTCGGCCCCAGGCTGACGACCTCATCGCCCGCCGTCACCCGGTGGGTCACCGGGTCGAGGCGCAGCCCCGCGATTTCGACGGTGTCTTCGGTCACCTGCGGGGCGCGCCGACGCAGCACGGCCTTGATGCGGGCGACCAGTTCGCGCGGCGAGAACGGCTTGGTGATGTAGTCGTCGGCGCCGATTTCCAGGCCCATCACCTTGTCGCTTTCTTCAGCACGGGCGGTCAGCATGATCAGCGGGATGTCGCGCGTGCGCTCTTCGGTGCGCAGGCGGCGGGCCAGTTCGACACCCGACATGCCGGGCAGCATCCAGTCGAGCAGGACGAGGTCCGGCAGCGCCTCGCGCACCAGGCGCTGGGCGGTTTCGGCATCGCCGGCGCGGACGACGGTATGGCCGGCACGCATGAGGTTGGCGACGATGAGTTCCTGGATCGCCGGTTCGTCTTCGACCAGAAGGATATTCGCGGGCATGAGCGCACCTGTGCGTGAAATTGCCGGCAGTCTATTACCGCTTCTTGACGAATTTATGACACGTCATGCGGCTGCAACACAAGACGGCTACCTTGCGGCCTTCTCAACACGCCTTGCCGGGTGTGTCGCGAGTTTGATCAGTGTCATGCCTGTGCGGCGGCCTAGTCCAGCAGTCGCATATCAGTAACACGCGGCCGGCAGCATGGCCGCTCGCCTCGCTTCACCCTTCGCTGTACATCATGAAACTCGCCCGCCGCCTGAGCCTGCTCACCCTGATCAACGCCGCCGGCCTGATCGCCGTCATCGCCCTGACTGCCGTGCAGTTGTCCCAATTGCGCAGCGCCCTGGCCGACTGGCAACGCCAGCAAGCGCTGACACAGGCGCTGGCCGACATGAAGGCCGCCGCGCTGGCGGCCTCGCGCGTCGACCTGCTGGCGGCTGACGCCGAGGCCCAGATCAAGACCTTCAGCACCCGCATGGATGCCGCCCAGGCGCAGGTGTTACCGGCGCTGGACGCCGCACCGCGCAAGGTCTTTGGCGACCAGGTGCAAGGCAACTGGCAATCGTTCATGCAGAACTACGCCAGTGCCCTGAAAATCTTCGCCACGGCGCCGCAGGACGCACTGAGCATTCCGGAGCGCGCCTATGGCATGTACATCGTGCCGCTCATCGAACACATCGATCATGTCGCGGTGGAAGGTGGACGCCGTGCCCAGGCCGCCCGCGCCGCCGCCGACACGCGCATCAACGCGATCCTGTGGGGGGTGCTGGTGCCATTGCTGCTGGCCGCGGCCTTGGTGGTCGGCGCCCAGCTGCACTTCGGCCAGCGGCTGCGCCGTCAGTTGGACGCCATGCTGGCGGCGGCCGATGCCCTCGCCACCGGCGATCTGTCGCGCCGCCTGCCCAGCGGCAAGGACGAATTCGGCATTCTGGGCAGCGCCCTCAACCGTTTCATCGATACCCTCGAAGGGCTGCTGTCGGATGTGCAGGCCGCCGCCCGCGCCGTGCATACCCAGACCGGCGGCATCGAGGCCCGTGCCGAAGCCGTGGCGGACGACACCCGCGCCCAGGCCCGCCGCGCCGAAGCGGTCAATGGCGCGCTCGGCCAGATCGGCAGCACGGTGACCGACATCGCACGCACCAGCGCCCACGCGGCAACCCTGATGCAGGCTGCCGGCGAACTGACCTGCCGCGCGCGTGACGCCGGCCGCCAGACCGCCGACGATCTGTCCGAACTGGATCGGGCCGTCGATGCCCTGGCTACGCGTATCGGCGGGCTGACCCTGTCGATCCGCCAGATCGGCGAAGTCAGCGCCTTTATCCGCGAAATCGCCAACCAGACCAATCTGCTGGCGCTCAATGCCGCCATCGAGGCGGCGCGCGCCGGTGAGCACGGCCGTGGCTTCGCGGTGGTGGCCGACGAAGTCCGCACCCTGTCGGAGCGCACGGCGACCTCTACCAGCCGCATCGAAGAACTGCTGGGTGAAGTCAACAACGCCTTCGAAGTGGTATCGGCCGGTGTGGCAACCACGCGCGGCGCGGCGCAGGCCGGCGCCGTGCAAGGTCAGACGATTCTCGGCATGGTGGAAGCGCTGGCGGCTTCGACGACCGAAGTCCGCACGCTGATGGACACTGTCGCCGGCGCCACGGCCCTGCACCAGTCGGCCACCGAGGACATCGGCCAGCACGTCGGCGAAGTGGCGCTCACCGCGCAGGCGACGGCCACACGGATGGTCGAGACCACCGATGAAATCGCGGCCCTGGTCCGGATCGCCGAGCGTCTGGGAGAGGCCACCGCACGCTTTACCCTGTCGGCCCTGGATACAGTCGGCGCAGCGGCAACCGAACCGGCAGCCGACATTCGCTTTGCCCTCACTTCCGTGCCGATGGCCGCATAAGGCTGTCGTTCGCGTCGGGGCGGTGCGCTGGCGTATCATCGCGGTTGGACTTTCTACCGTTTTGCCATGCCCGGCCTCGACTCCACCACCCCGCAGCCGACTGCTCTCACCCTCCACCAGCGCTCCCGCCTGCTGGAAGTTGCATTCGAAGACGGCGTCACGGCACGCCTGAGCTTCGAACTGCTGCGGGTATATTCGCCCTCCGCCGAAGTGCGCGGCCATGGCGTCGGGCAGGAAGTGCTGCAGACCGGCAAACGCGAGGTGGTCATCACGGCCATCGATCCGGTCGGTAACTATGCCGTGCGCCTGACTTTTTCGGATGGCCATGATTCCGGGCTGTATTCCTGGGATTATCTCTACCTGCTGGCGTGTCGGCACGAGGCCCTGTGGTCCGACTATCTGCGCCGCCTCGAAGAAGCCGGCGGCAGCCGCGAGCACGGCGCAGCGCCCATCGGGCAGGCAGCACACACGCATCGCGGCTGCAAACACTAGAACTAGAACCAGAAAGAAGAACCTACATGAACGACAAGACCCATTTCGGTTTCGAGACCGTGCCGGAGGGCGACAAGGCGCGTCGCGTGGCGGGTGTGTTTTCGTCGGTGGCCACCAAGTACGACGTCATGAACGATCTGATGTCTGGCGGCATGCATCGTTTGTGGAAGGCGTTCACCATCCAGGTAGCCAATGTGCGGCCGGGCGAACGCGTGCTCGACGTGGCCGGCGGCACGGCCGATCTGTCGCTGGCTTTCGCCAAGCGCGTGGGGCCGAGCGGCCAGGTGTGGCTCACCGACATCAACCACGCCATGCTCAGCGTTGGCCGCGACCGCGTGGTGGACAAGGGGCATCTGCTGCCGGTGGCGCAATGCGACGCCGAAAAGCTGCCGTTCCCGGACGACTACTTCGATCTGGTCACCGTGGCCTTCGGGCTGCGCAACATGACGCACAAAAATCTGGCGCTGGCGGAGATGCGCCGCGTGCTGCGCCCGGGTGGCCGCCTGCTGGTGCTGGAGTTTTCGCACATCTGGAAGCCGCTGGCGCCGGCCTACGACCTGTATTCGTTCAAAGTGCTGCCCTGGCTCGGCAAAAAGGTGGCCAACGATGCCGCCAGCTATCAATATCTGGCCGAGTCCATCCGCATGCATCCGGACCAGGAAACGCTCAAGAAGATGATGAGCGAAGCCGGACTGGATCGCGTGGAGTACTTCAACATGGCAGTGGGCGCGGTGGCGCTGCACCGGGGCTACAAGCTGTAAGCCCGCCACGCGCATTCGAAACAGCCGACCTGGGGTCGGCTTTTTTGTATGTGATCCGAACGCAGCCTTTTCCACGCCTTCAGACCACACCTGCCTGTCAGGGCGCCGGCGACACCGATGCGCGAATCAAGGGATAGGGATTGATCGCCCCGCTGCGCGTATACAAGCCGTAATGCAGATGACATGGCGTACCCCGGGCGTTGCCGGTATCCCCGACGTAGCCGATCACGCTGGCCGGCGTGACCCAGTCGCCGCGCCGGATGGCGGAAAAACGAGAGAGGTGCGCGTAGTAATGCCACTGGCCGCCCGGGCCGAGCACGGCAACGATATTGCCGCCGAGGCGATTCTGACCCACGCGTAGGACGACACCGTGGGTGGCACTGCGAATCGGCGTGCCGCAACGAGCGAAGATATCCACGCCTTCGTGTTTGCGACCGCCGGAACGCGCACCGTGCCAGGTATCGGCGATCTGGCGCGGACGCACCCCCTCGACCGGCACCGGCAAGGCGGTCGGCGCCGGCTCGCGCAGCAATTGCACAAAATCCCAGCTATGGCGCAGGTAAGGCCACACCATCCAGACGGTCAGAGTCAGCACGCTCCAGAAGATCAGCCGGCCCAGTGTGCGCATACGATGAGATCCAGGTTTGTCGACGAAAAGGCCTCCACGCCAGCATCCGGCCGGGGGCGAGTCATCCTACAATTGCGCGTCCGGCTCTCCCCCAACCGTGCGCAAAGCCACTTATATGAATAACGATCGGCTCCCGACCTACTGGGTCGTCACGCTCCTTGCCGCCGCCACGCTGATGGTCACCATGGGTGCGCGCCAGTCCATCGGGCTGTTCGTCTCGCCGCTCAATACCGCCACCGGACTGGGCATCGCCAACATCAGCCTGGCCCTGGCCATCGGCCAGTTCGTATGGGGCGCCGTGCAACCTTTGGCCGGTGCCGTGGCCGACCGCTACGGACCGGGCCGCGTGATCGCCGCCGGCATCCTGCTGCTGGCGTTGGGGAGCGCCGCCACGCCTTTCATGCAGTCGACCTTCGGCTTGTCGATGACGCTCGGCGTCCTGTCCGCCGCAGGTGCCGGCGCCGGTAGCTTTTCGGTACTCATCGGTGCGGTGGCCCAGCGCATTCCTGCCGAACGACGCGGCATGGCGTCCGGCGTCATCAACGCAGGGGGCTCGTTCGGGCAGTTCGTCTTTGCGCCCGTCCTGCAAAAGTTGATCCAGCTGACCGGCTGGATGGGTGCGCTGTGGTCACTGGCCATCATCTCGCTGGCGGCCCTGCCCATGGCGCGCGCGCTGCGGCGCCCGCCCGAGCTGCATGCCTCGCTGGCGCAGGATCAGGGGGGTGGCCTGGGGGCGACGGTGCGCAACGCCATGGGCGATCGCAGTTATCTGTTGCTGCATGCCGGGTTTTTCACTTGCGGCTTCCACATCGCGTTCCTGGTGACACACCTGCCGGGCGAGGTGCAGTTGTGCGGTTTGCCGCCGGGCGTGGCCAGTTGGTCGCTGGCCATCATCGGTCTCGCCAATGTGTTCGGCAGTCTGGTCGCTGGCTGGGCGGTGCAGCGCTACCGCAGCAAGTACGTCCTGTTCTGGATGTATGCCTCGCGATCGCTGCTCATCCTGGCTTATCTGGCCGCCCCACGCACGGCGATGACCTTCTACCTGTTCGCGGCCGGCCTGGGTTTCACCTGGCTGGCGACGGTGCCGCCGACAGCCTCGGTGGTCGGCAAGCTGTTCGGCCATCGTTACCTGGGCACACTCTTCGGCCTGACGCTGCTCAGTCACCAGACGGGCGGTTTTCTGGGCGCCTGGCTGGGCGGCATCGCCATGACGCGGCTGGGCAACTATCAGGTCATGTGGTGGGCGGACATCGCCCTGGCCGCCGTCGCGGCGCTGTGCAACATGCCGATCCGCGAGGCCCGCATGACGCCACGCGCGGCGCCGGCCTAGGCGTTTGCACGGCGAGCTTGGCTTACGTCAGAAATATCATGAGAAATCAAACCATTGCGTGATGCCGTCGAATGGTTTTTTTGCGCAATCTTGAAACCCATTCGTGCAAACATCATCTAAGCTCGGACCTGTGCCTGTACACAGGCCCGATATAAAGAACGTGGAGAGAAACAATGTGGAAGCGATGGATGTTGGCCGTGCTGATGATTGCGAGCACGGCGACGGTCTTGGTTGATACGGCTGAAGCGCGCCGCATAGGTGGCGGTCGCTCAACGGGTATTCAACGTTCGATCACGCCGCCGGCGCGTCAAGCGACCCCACCTTCGGTTGCCCCGAATCAGCAGGCCGGCCGCCCGGCCAATGCCGCTGCCGCACAGCAGGCCGCCCCGCAGCAAAGCGGCTGGCGCCGCTTCGCCGGCCCGCTCGCCGGCATTGCCGCCGGTCTCGGCCTGGCCGCCCTGCTGTCGCACCTGGGGATCGGTGCCGAGTTCGCCGGCATTCTGCTGGCAGTGCTGGCCGCCGTGGTGGTGATCGCGCTGCTGCGCCGCTTCATGGGTGGCAACGCACAAACGCGCCGTCCGCAACCGGCTTACGCCGGCCAGACCGGCCCCCACGTTGCCAATGGGCAGTTTGATCGCAACCAATACGGTGCTGAGGCCCAGCCGGCGCGCTTCGAGTCCCTGCAGGGCGAGAGCGCCAGCGCCGCCGAGGTATCGCGCTTTCCGTCCGGGTTCGACGCCGAAGGCTTCGCCCGCCAGGCCAAGGTGAATTTCATCCGCCTGCAGGCAGCCAACGACAACTGCAACCTCGAAGACATCCGCGAGTTCACCTCGCCGGAGATGTTCGCCGAAATCAAACTGGCCATCGATGAGCGCGGCTGCTCCGTGCAAAAGACGGACGTGGTGGTACTCAACGCCGAGGTGCTGGAAGTCGTCGAGGAAGGCCGCCGCTACGTTGCCAGCGTGCGCTATCACGGCATGGTGCGCGAAGAAGCCGCGGGCAATCCCGAGGCCTTTGATGAGGTCTGGCATCTGACCAAGCCTGTCGATGGCAACGGTGGCTGGGTGCTGTCCGGCATTCAGCAGGCGGCGTAAGCGACAGCGGCATGATCGGGGACACGTGGATGATCGGCGCGCTCAATCGCTTGATTGAGCGCGAAGCCTGGGCGCGCGAAGCATTGCGCGCCCACTCGCACGAATCGGCAGTATTGCGGGTGGCCGGCATGAGCCTGCGCTTTCGCATCACGGATACCGGGCTGGTCGAGCCGGATCATGACGAGGGCGAGCCGAACGTATCCATCGAAGTCCCCGCCAGCGCGCTGAGCCATGCCTTCGATGGTCCGGACGCGCTGAGCCGCCATGCCCGCATCGCGGGTGACGCGCGCCTGGCCGAAACCATCGCCCGCCTGCTCAAATACTTGCGTCCCGACGCGGGTGCGTGGCTGGCGCCACTGACCGGCGACATCGTCGCACATCGGCTGCAAGGTGCTGTGGCGGGTGCGGCCCGTACGGTGCAGACGGCGGCGCGCAACGCCAGCGCCAATGTCTACGAATACATGTCGGAAGAAGCCGGATGGGTGGTCAAGCGGGTCGAGCTCGAAGCTAACCAGGACGAGCTCGCGCGCCTGCGCGATGATCTGGCCCGGCTCGAGAAACGCGTCGAGCGCCTGGCACCGTCAAGTCTGGCCGGGGCCGGCTGAGCACGCGTTCGAACCACAAAAAAGGGCACTCCTTGGAGTGCCCTTTTTTTCGCCAATCCGCTTGCACGGACCGGCGGATGTAGCAGGTTCAGTGGCCGCGCTTCTTGAGCCGCTCGATGGTGGCCAATTGGCCCACGGCTTCATTCAGCTCGGCTTGCGCCTTAGCGAAATCGATCGATTTATCGGTCTTGCCGGCCAGGATTTCCTCGGCGTGACGCTTGTGCTCCAGTGCCTTGGCTTCGTCCAGATCGGCGCCGCGGATCGCGGTGTCGGCCAGCACGGTCACCAGGTTCGGTTGCACTTCAAGCAGGCCGCCCGCCACGAAGATGACTTCTTCGGTATCGCGGTTCGGCACCTTGATGCGCACAGCACCCGGCTTGATACGCGTCAGCAGCGGCGTGTGGCCCGGCAGAATGCCCAGGTCGCCCGCTTCACCCGGCAAGGAGACGACTTCAGCCAGCCCGGAATAGACCTGCTCTTCCGCGCTGACGACGTCCACGTGTACGGTCATTGCCATGTGTGTTTCCTCCGTGACCGTGAAGCACCGCCGCGCGGGCGGCGCCCCACGTCATGATCACTGCAGCGTCTTAGCCTTTTCGACGGCCTCTTCGATCGCACCGACCATGTAAAAAGCCTGCTCCGGCAGATGATCGAATTCGCCGTTGACGATGCCCTTGAACCCCGCGATGGTGTCCTTCAGGGGCACGTACTTGCCCGGCGAGCCGGTGAAGACTTCGGCCACATGGAACGGCTGCGACAGGAAGCGCTGGATCTTGCGCGCACGCGCCACGGCCAGCTTGTCTTCCGGCGACAGTTCGTCCATGCCCAGAATCGCGATGATGTCG
>JASGFB010000080.1:0-23592 GCA_047605765.1 Rhodocyclaceae bacterium | reverse complement strand
CCCTCTGCCACGCCGGCTGCCCACGCCGCCCCCACAGTGGGCGGCCGCGGCATCGTCAAGGCGATCGGCAACGGCAGCATCACATTGCAGCATGAGCCGATCCCCGCCCTGCAATGGCCGGCCATGACCATGGCGTTCGAGCTGGCCACGCCGGATCTGACACAGGGCCTGCACAGCGGCGACAACGTGCAGTTCCAGTTGCGCAACAGTGAGCAAGGCGCCGTCATCACCGGCATCGTCAAGGAGACGCGCCCATGATCGCGCAACTCATCCATTGGTCGATCCGCAACCGCTTCATGGTGCTGCTGGCATCGCTCATGCTGACCGCATGGGGCTTGTGGGCGGTACGCAGCATGCCGGTCGATGCCCTGCCCGATCTGTCGGACGTGCAGGTCATCATCCGCACGCCCTACCCTGGCCAGGCGCCGCGCATCGTTGAAGACCAGGTCACCTATCCGCTCACCACCACCATGCTGTCGGTGCCGGGCGTCAAGACCGTGCGCGGCTATTCGTTCTTCGGCGACTCGTACGTGTACGTGCTGTTCGACGATCACACCGATCTGTATTGGGCGCGCTCGCGCGTGCTCGAATACCTCAACCAGGTGCAGGGACGCCTGCCCGCCAGCGCGCGCCCCGCGCTGGGGCCGGACGCCACCGGCGTGGGCTGGGTGTACGAATACGCCCTCGTCGACAAGAGCGGCCAACGTTCGCTGGCCGACCTGCGCGGCCTGCAGGATTGGTTCCTCAAGTACGAGCTGAAAACGCTGCCCAACGTCGCCGAGGTCGCCACCATCGGCGGCATGGTCAAGCAATACCAGATCGTGCTCGACCCGACGCGGCTGGCGGCCTACGGGCTGTCGGCGGATGCCGTCGCCGACGCCGTCGGCCAGGCCAACCAGGAAGCCGGCGGCTCGGTGGTCGAGATGGCCGAAGCCGAGTACATGGTGCGAGCCACCGGCTACCTGAAGACCCTCGACGACTTCCGCGCCATTCCGCTCAAGTCCGACCGGGGCACCGTGGTGCGGCTGGGCGACGTGGCGCGCGTGCAGACCGGGCCGGAGATGCGACGCGGCATCGCCGAACTGGACGGCCAGGGTGAAGTGGTCGGCGGCGTGGTGATCCTGCGTTCCGGCAAGAACGCGCGCGAGACCATCGACGCCGTCAAGGCGCGGCTGGACGTCCTCAAGCACAGCCTGCCCGCCGGCGTGGAGATCGTCACCACCTACGACCGCAGCCAGCTCATCGAGCACGCCGTGCAAAACCTCAGCCACAAGCTGCTCGAAGAGTTCGTCGTGGTGGCCCTGGTGTGCCTGGTGTTCCTGTGGCATCTGCGCAGCGCGCTGGTGGCGATCATCTCGCTGCCGCTGGGCGTGCTGTGCGCCTTCATCGTCATGCGCTACCAGGGCGTCAATGCCAACATCATGTCGCTGGGGGGTATCGCCATTGCCATCGGGGCCATGGTCGATGCCGCCGTGGTAATGATCGAGAACGCCCACAAGAAGCTGGAGGCCTGGCAGCACCAGCACCCCGGTACCCATCTGGTGGGCAACGAACGTTGGCAGGTGATCGGCGAAGCGGCGGCCGAGGTCGGTCCGGCGCTGTTCTTCAGCCTGCTCATCATCACCCTGTCGTTCGTGCCGATCTTCACGCTCGAAGCACAGGAGGGGCGCCTGTTCGGGCCGCTGGCCTTCACCAAGACCTACGCCATGGCGGCAGCGGCGGGGTTGTCGGTGACGCTGGTGCCGGTGTTGATGGGCATGTGGATTCGCGGCCACGTGCCGGCCGAGCACAACAACCCGCTCAGCCGCGTGCTGATCGCCTTGTACCGGCCCTTGCTCGAAGCCGTGCTGCGCCGCCCGCGCACGACCCTGGTGGTGGCCGCCGTGGCGCTGGCGACGTCGATCTGGCCGACCCTGCATCTGGGTGGGGAGTTTTTGCCCAAGATGGATGAGGGCGATCTGCTCTACATGCCGTCGGCATTGCCGGGATTATCCGCCGCCAAGGCTGCCGAGTTGCTGCAGCAGACCGACCGGCTGATCAAGACCGTGCCCGAGGTGGCCACCGTCTTCGGCAAGGCCGGGCGCGCCGACAGCGCCACCGACAACGCACCGATGGAGATGTTCGAGACCACCATCCAGTTCAAGCCACGCGACCAGTGGCGTACGGGCATGACGCCCGACAAGCTGGTGGCCGAGCTGGACCGCGTGGTGCAGGTGCCGGGGCTCGCCAACATCTGGGTGCCGCCGATCCGCAACCGTATCGACATGCTCGCCACCGGCATCAAGAGCCCCATCGGCATCAAGGTGTCGGGCAACGATCTGGCCGCCATCGAAAAGGCCGCGCTGGAGATCGAACGCACCGCCAAGGGCGTGCCCGGCGTATCGTCGGCGCTCGCCGAGCGGCTCACCGGCGGGCGTTACGTGGATGTCGACATCGACCGCGTGGCGGCCGGGCGCTATGGGCTGAACGTCGCCGACGTGCAGAACGTGGTCACGCGCCTGATCGGTGGCGAGAACATCGGTGAAACCGTCGAAGGCACCGCGCGCTACCCCATCAACCTGCGCTACCCGCGCGAACTGCGCGATTCCACCGACAAGCTGCGCGCGCTGCCCATTGTCACACCCGGCGGCCAGCTCATCACGCTTGGCACGGTGGCACGCGTGGTGGTGACCGATGGCCCGCCGATGCTCAAGAGCGAAAACGGCCGCCTGTCGTCATGGATCTACATCGATGTGCGCGATCGCGACCTGACGACGGTCGTACACGATCTGCAGACCGCCATCACGCAGCAGGTGAGCCTGCCGCAGGGCGTGAGCGTGGGGTATTCGGGCCAGTTCGAGTACCTGGAGCGCGCCAACGCGCGACTCAAGCTGGTAGTGCCGGCCATGCTGCTGATCATCTTCGTGCTGCTGTATCTGACCTTCCAGCGTTTCGACGAGGCCCTGCTGATCATGGCGACGCTGCCCTTCGCATTGATCGGTGGCGTGTGGTTCTTGTATGCGCTGGGTTATCACATGTCGGTCGCCACCGGGGTAGGATTCATCGCGCTGGGCGGGGTATCGGCCGAATTCGGCGTCATCATGCTGCTCTATCTCAAGCACGCACTCGACGCACGCACGGCAACGGGCCGGGCGCCCACGCTGGCGATGGTGCTCGACGCACTGCGCGAAGGCGCCGTGCAGCGCGTACGCCCCAAGGTCATGACGGTCGCCACCATCCTCGTGGGCCTGCTGCCGATCATGTGGGGCGGTGGTGCCGGCGCCGAAGTCATGAGCCGCATTGCGGCGCCCATGGTGGGCGGCATGATCACCGCCCCCCTGCTGTCGATGTTCGTCATCCCGGCGGCTTACCTGCTGATGCGCCGCCCGCGCGCAGCGCACCCTGTTACTGAAGAAGGAGAACGTTCGTGAAGTCACTCGCCACCCTCATCGCCGCCAGCGCGCTGGCCTTTGCTTCGCTCAGCGCCCATGCCGCCGACCCGCATGCCGGCCACGCGGGCATGCACGCTGCCGCCCCGGCTACCCAGACCCACAATGGTCAGGGCGTGGTCAAGAAAGTGGACCTCAAAGGCGGCCAGGTCACCCTCGCCCATGACCCCATCGCCAGCCTCGAATGGCCCGCCATGACAATGGCCTTCCCGGTTGCCGATGCAGCGCTCCTCAAGGGGCTCAAGAGTGGCGACAAGGTGAACTTTCAGATCACCATGATCGACGACCAGGGCGTCATCACCGCCATCAAGCGTAAGTAATGCCAAGCGCCCGGTCGCCCCCCCGGCGGCCGGGCCTTCGAATCTGCTGGATCCAATCCAAAATACTCGCATTTGTCATATCAATCATTCTCGTCAGATCGTTAGATAGCGACGCATCCCCTGTACTTTTCGCGCCTTGAATTCGTCATATCGGGTTCCTATAGTCCGATGGCGTTCTGATCTTCAATGGCGGATCGCGCACATCCGTGCGGACATGATCATGCGTCGAATCAGTGACCCGGTCTTCCCGATGTGCGTGCATGCCTTTCACATGAGGTGAGGCAACATGGGAGAAACAAGCTACACGCTCGGCGGCGCCCGGGCATGGTGGGTGTGGGCGCTGTCGGTTGCATTCGTCATATTTCTTTTCAGCGTCCAGACCGGATATTCCATCGTCAACCCCGACATACAGAAGAGCGTCACGCTGTCTGTCTCGCAGGTCGCCACCATCGCGGCCGTCTACACCTGGGTGTTCGCCGTCTGCCAGTTCTTTGGCGGCGCCCTGCTCGACCGGCTCGGTGCGCACAAGGTCTTGCCTGCCTCGGTGGCGCTCGTCACCCTGGGCGTGTTCATCTTCGCCAACGCGCAGTCGTACGGCATGCTGCTGGTGTCGCAGTTCGTCATGGCCCTGGGTGCCTGCACGGGCTTCGTGGGGGGTGGCTATATCGGCGGCCAGTGGTTCGGCATGGCCAAGTTCAACCTCATGTTCGGGCTGGTGCAATTCTGCGCATCGCTGTCGTCGGCGTTCTCGGTCAACGCGCTGCAATACGCGCTGTCGCACGTGGATTGGCGCACGCTCTTCAATTACGTGGGGGCCGCCGGGGTGGTGCTGGTCGTGCTGGCTTTCATCTATCTGCGCAACCCTACCCCCGTGCAAAGCACCGCCAAAGGCGGCGCCGGCGCGTTCGTGGGCTCGGTGCTGTCGGCCTTGCTCAATGTGGCCAAGATTCCGCACGAATGGATCAACGCCATCATCTGCGGTGCGCTGTTCGGCAGCATGCTGGCCGCTGGCGTGGTGTGGACACCCAAGCTGATGATCACGCTGGGCGCCTCGCCCGAAACGGCGGCGTTCAGCTCGTCTCTGCTATGGCTCGGGCTGGCGGCGGGCTGCCTGGTGTTGCCGTCGTGGTCCGATCGCATGCGCCGGCGCAAGCCGCTCATCATCGGTGGCACCATCGTGCAGTTGGCCTGCGCGCTGACGCTGCTGTACGTGCCGGGGATCCCCGTGCCGCTGGCGATGGTGCTGAACTTCGCCTTTGGCTTTGCCAATTCTGCGCACATGCTCACTTTCAGCTCTGCCGCCGACGTCGTACCACCGCAACTGATCGGCACCTCGGCCGCGTTCGTCAACGGTATTGCCTTCATTGCCGGCGGCATCATGATTGCCGCGCCGGGTGCGCGGGTGGTCTCGGGCATGGCCGCCGGCCTGCATGAACACACGCTGGCGCTGGCCGAATACGCGGCTGAACCGATTTTGATCGCCTTGGGGGTCGCGCTCGTTCTATCCTTGGTCATGCGCGAGTCCTATCCGAGGACTCAATAACCCAAGCCCCCGTTCGACGAGCGGTGCCGCCCCGCGCGGCGCCGCCCCGAGGCTCCCCGAAGAGGATTCCATCATGAGCACATTCAAGGCACTGCGTGCCGACGTCGTCACGTTCAAAGGCGACCCGTTCCTGAGCAAGCCGGAGGATTGTCTGGTCTTCATCGCCGACGCCATCGTGGTCATCGACGGCGGCCGCATCACCGATATCGGCCCGGCGGCCGAGGTTGCCAAGCGCCTGCCGGCCGGCGTGAGCCCGGTGCACTACCCGGACGCGATCATCTCCGCCGGCTTCATCGACACGCATATCCATTATCCGCAGACGCAGATGATCGCCGCCTTTGGCGAGCAACTGCTCGAATGGTTGAACAAGTACACCTTCGTGGCCGAGCAGCAGTTTGTGGAGAAGGCCCATGCCGATCATGTGGCCGGCGTGTTCCTGCGCGAACTGCTGCGCGCCGGCACCACCACCGCCATGGTGTACTGCACGGTGCACCCGCAGAGCGTGGATGCCTTCTTTGAAGAATCGTCGCGCTTCAATACACGCATGATCGCCGGCAAGGTGCTGATGGACCGCAATGCGCCGGATGCGCTGCTCGACACCGCCCAGCGCGGCTACGACGAGAGCAAGGCGCTCATCGCGCGCTGGCACGGCAAGGGGCGCCAGCACTATTGCGTGACGCCGCGTTTCGCCCCCACCAGCACGCAAGCCCAGCTCGACGTGTGCGGGGCACTGGTCAAGGAGCACGACGACGCCTACGTGCAGACCCATCTGTGCGAGAACAAGGATGAAATCGCCTGGGTGATGGAACTGTTCCCCGAGCGCAAGAGCTACCTGGACGTGTACGCGCACGTGGGCATCGTGCGGCCGCGCTCGGTGTACGGCCACGGCGTGCACCTGACCGAAGACGACTTCTGCACCTGCCACCAGACCGGCGCCGCGCTGGCACACTGCCCGACCTCCAACCTGTTCCTGGGCAGCGGCCTGTTCCGCCTGTTCGACGCCAAGAAGGCGGCGCGCCCGGTGCGCGTGGGGCTGGGCACCGACGTGGGCGCAGGCACCAGCTTCAGTCAGTTGCAGACGCTGAACGAAGCCTACAAGGTGGCCCAGATGAACAGCACCAAGCTCAACGCCATCCAGGCCTTCTATCTCGCCACGCGCGGCAGCGCCGAAGCGCTCTATCTGGACGACCGTATCGGCACCGTCGCCCAAGGGTTCGACGCCGACCTGGTGGTGCTCGACAAGAAGGCCACGCCGCTGATGTCGTTCCGCGCCGGCTACGTGCAGGACATCGTGGAACAGCTCTTCGTGCTGATGACGCTGGGCGACGATCGCGCCGTACGCGCCACCTATGTGGCAGGCGAATGCGTGTACGACCGCGAGCGCGGCGGCGACAAGTTCCAGTACGCCGCCTGATCGACGGCCCGCCAGATAAAAAGCCGGCCCCCTGCAAAGGGGGCCGGCTTTTTTACGGGTGAAACGCGACGCTTATTGGGCTTGGTAGCGTTGCAGCACTTCGGCGTCGGTCAGTGCGCGGCTGTACAGGCGCACTTCGTCCAGCCAGCCTTGCAGCCCCGTCGAAGCGCTCGACTTGTTGGTGGTCGTGGCACCCAGCTTGATGTCGGTGGCGCCGGCATCGACCAGCGTGCCGGTCCAGTACACCGTGTCGACCAGCGCGCCATTGACGTACAGGCGGATGGCGTTGCCGTCGAACGAACCTACCAGATGCACCCACTGACCCGCGCTGGCGATGGCCGGGCCGGACACCGAATAGCTGGTCGGGTTGGCGGTGCTGCCCAGCCAGATCTTGAAGGTCGGCTTGTTCGACGCGTTCAGGTACAGCTCATAGCCCGTCTTGGTGGTCGAATTGACCTTGTAGATGAGCTTGGCCGAGCCGCTGCTCGCCAGATACGTCGAGGGCAGCACGTCCAGATTGACCCAGGTTTCCACCGACATCTTGTTGGTGCTGGTGAAGTTCAGCGCCAGCACTTGCGACTCGCTGTTGAGCACATTGTTGGTCAGGTACGAGTACCCATCCAGGAAGTGCACCGCGTTGCCCGTCTTGCCGGCGCCGCTGGTCTGGCTGGTCGCGCCGCTGCGCTTGAGCGCCACGCCCGGATCGGACTGCGACGAATCGGACAACACCGTGGCACTGGCGTCTTCGTCCAGGCTCCACTTGGCGGCCGGCACCAGCGGATCAGGCTCGGTCGGCGTGGTCGGCTCGGTCGGCAGCGGCACGTATTCCGGCGGTACCGGCTTGGTCCCCGTGCCGCGCAGCTGGTAGTCCATGAACGCGCGTTGCAGCGGCGACACCCAGGCGTAGGCCGACAAAGAGTGACCGGCACCCGCCACCAGGCTGAAGGTGGTATCCACGCCGGCGGCGATGAGCTGGTCCTTGAGGTACACGCTGTCGGTGTAGGGCACCGTGGTGTCCGAATCACCGTGCAGGATCAGGAACGGCGCGTCGTCGGTGGTGGCGTAGTCACCCGGCATGGCCGCATGGGCCAGCAGGGGCACCGTCTTGGCATTGCCGCCGAGCAGCGCCGTCACCGAGCTCCAGGCGTTGGCGAAATCGGTGGTGAAGTCCGCCGGGCCGGAAGCATCGACCACCGCCTGAACGCGCGTGGAATACCCCGCCCAACCGCCGGTGCCTTCGAGCGATTCGATGCCGCCGGTGGTGCCCAGCAGCGACGCCAGGTGGCCGCCCGAAGACGAGCCCCACACGCCGATCTTGTCCGGATCGATGAAGTACTTGGCGGCGTTGGCGCGCAGGTAGCGCAGCCCCAGCTTGAGGTCATGCAGTTGCGCCGGGAACACATAACCGGCCGACGTCAGGCGATACATCATCGACACGCCGACGTAGCCGTTCTTGGCGTCGCTGACGATGGCGCTGGCCTGGTCGTTTTTGTCGTTGTGGTTCCAGCCACCGCCGTGGATGCGCGCGATCACCGGCTGGCGCGTGCCCGGGTCGACGGTGGGCGCCACGATGTCCATGTAGATATTGGAGTTGCCGCCGGTACCGACGAATACGTCGTGGTAGTACGTGTAGCCGGTCGGCACGGTGGTCGGCGTCACGAAATCGGTCGGCCGCGTGTTGTCCGGATTGGCCAGCGGCGTGGGCGCGCCACCCAGGCTGCTGGAAGAAGAGCTGGCCCCCCCGCTGCTGGTGGACGAGCTCGAGCTGGATCCTTGCGACGACGCCGCGCTGCTGCTGGCGTTGGCACTGCTGCCGGCTGATGACGACGTGCTGGTCTGCGCGCCGCCCGTGCTGGGCGAGCTTTCGGCATCGCTGCCGCCGCAACCGGCCAGGCACAGCGCGGCCGCTGCGCTCAGCAGCCAGGCCACGGCCGGTCTTCCTCTGGTGTGTGTGTTATGCATGTGTCTCTTCCGTTAACGAAATTGGTGTGCGGCGCGGGTCTCTGTCGCCCTTGAGCGCCGGTGTCGATGCGTTGCGCACGCGGCGGGACGAATCCCCACCCAAGTCGCACGACCGATCTGTATCGATTTAGTGCAACGATACAGAAGAATCCAGAAACGCCGACTAGGAGATACCTGTACGCCACCAGGGATTTTTCTGCGCTCTGCGACAAAAGCCGCACAGCCATGCAGAACGCCTCACGCCTCCCTCACGGGCATGACGCGGCGCAACACGAAAATGCCTGATCTGGCAACCGTGCGCGCGCCTGTAGCGAGGCCTTTATATGCATATGGCATACATCATTCAAGCGGCACAGGGCGCCGCCGCAGGCGGCGCAAAGTCAGCAATCGCAGTCAGGCCCGGCGCGCGCCGCCCCCGTAGAGTGGACGCGCCAGTGCTACGCCATCGCGCAGCGCGCGGCGACCCTTACAAAAATGAACAAGGAGACTGCGATGAGAGAACACCCCCGGCTGCGCCTGGCGCGCGGCTGCGCCATGACCGTCCTGGCGCTGGCACTGGCCGCCTGCGGCAGCGATGACGACGACAACGGCACCCCCGCCACACCTGCCACACGCGTAGAAGGCGTCGTCGCCATCGGCGCCCCGCTGGCCGGCGCCCACGTGACCATCGTCGATGCCGCCGGCACGCGCCTGACCGCTGTGGCCGACACCACCGGCCGCTTTGGCGTCGACGCCACTGGCCTGCAGGCGCCCCTGCTGCTGTCGGCGATCGAAGCGGGCAGTAACACCAACTGCCGCTACAACAACACCCTGCGGGCGCGCTGCCTGGCGGCCTACCTGCCGGGCATCACCGCGCAGGCTACCAACGTGGCCAACATCAACCCCCTGACCGACCGCATCGCCTCGGACGTTGCCGTGTCGCTCAAGTACATCGGCCCGCAACAGATGGTGGACAGCGGCAAAGCGCCAACGGTGGATGCCGCCACATTGAGCACCGCCGTCGAACGCATGCGCGCCGGTTTCAGCACCGCGCTGACCGATGCCGGCGTCGCCAATGTCGCCAGCTTCAACCCCGTCAGCACGCCGATGGATGCCAACGGCAAAGGCGTGGATGCCGTGCTCGACGTCATCAATCACACGCGCAACTACGACAACAACACCGGTGAATCGGCTTACACCGTGCTCACCGACATCAGCTTCCGCCCCATTGTCGGTCTGGTCGGCAGCGGCCCATACGAGCCACTCGACTACACGCGCGCGGTGAGCGAACTGGCCAGCATCAAGAACGCCAAGGTGCGCGTGCTGGTAGTGGGCGATTCCACCGCTGCCACTTACGAACTCGAACGCCTGCCGCGCATGGGCTGGGGGCAAGTGTTCCAGGCACGCTTCAAAGCCGACGCCGGCGTGCACGTGCTCAACGGCGCGCGCGCCGGGCGATCCTCGCGCGACTTCTACAACGGCGGCTGGTACCAGCAGATGGCACGCTTCATGAAGGCCGGCGACTACGTCATCATCAACCACGGCCACAACGACCAGAACTGCGACAGCAGCAAGGCCGTACGCGGGCCAGCGGACGTCGCCAACCTGTGCAGCTACCCCAATGACGCCAGCGGCAAGCGCCAGTACCCGGCAGGCAAACCGGAAATGTCATTCCAATATTCGTTGGAAAACTACGTCACCCTCGCCCGTGCGGCGGGCGCCACCCCGCTGATCATGACGCCCACCACGCGCTTCTGGAACGCGGACCGCAAGACCGCCTACCAGAGCGGTGACACGCGCCCGGTAGTGCCCAACCACTTCACCCAGCAGAACGCCGCCAACGGCTTCGCCTTCATTGGCGACTACAGCCAGACCGTGCGCGACACCGCCACGGCCAACAGCGTGCCCTTCATCGATCTGGAAGCCACCACCCTCACCTTCGCCAACGCGCACCCGACGGACTGGACCCACTACTGGCTCGCCATCGACCAGAACGACCCGCGCTACCCGTACTACAAGACGCAGACCAGCGGGACGCTGGCCAGCCCGGACACCACCCACTTCCAAGAGGCCGGCGCCAACGCCGTAGCCGACATGGTGGCCGCCGGCATCAAAGCCACCCCCGCGCTCGCGGGCCTGGCCGCCACGCTGCAATAGCGTTGAGCGCGCACCGCGCGCTGCAGTCACACCGCACCAAAAAACAAAGGCCGCCCGAGGGCGGCCTTTGTCCTTGAGTACGACACAGCTACTGCGGTGAATACCTCACCGACGCCAGGATGCGCGGTACATGTGTGCAACACAGCGTCTCGATGCAATCGTCATTAATCTAGATGCTTAGGTAGTGGTGGGCTGCTCAGCAAAAAACTTCGCCTGGCGCTCCATGAGCTTGTTTGCACGCAGCACGGGCAGCGCCGACCTAAACAGGATCCAAGCCGTACCTTCAAGAAACAGAACATACGGCCAGAGCGCTCTATAGATTTCCGAAACATCGTGGGGGAAAAAGATCAGTGGGAGGATAGGGAAAATGTAGAGCACAAAAGCGACCCCCAGTACCACTCTGGGATACCAGAACCGAAATGGACGATAAACGCTGAGCCAATCGAACTCCAGCTGGGGACCAAGCGCTGCCGGCCGGTGAACGAGATAGTCTTGCGCACTCACATAATCACGCAGAGACAACGCAGGCATCGGTAGCGCGAGCACATATTCAACGGCGGCGGGGGTCACGCTTTCTGTTCCGGCCAGCGCCCAATACGCCTTTTCCTTAGCAAATCGCCCCTCTGGCGTATCGATAGTTATGTCCTGCATGCCACGCACACACTCGCGCACAGCATTGAACTCTTTGCGCAGTCGCTCCGCCCGGCTGACGTGGCCGTTCTTCCAGACAATCAGCGGCGCCAGAAATGCGGCGACCCCCGCGAGCACCTGCGCGATGGCCGGTACGATTGCAATCAGCTTGTCGATATCCATATTTGATCAACCGGGGAAGTAACTTCGTATCGGCAGATCCTACATAACCTACACACGCCCTTTTGTACTCATTGGTCATGAACATGCCACTTAGTCAGTACAAAGCTCGGCGACTTCAGCGCCTTCCGCACATCCCACAAACACCTCGTTGCTTCAGCCACTGTGCCAAAATGCCGCCGCCAAGCAGGCCACAGGCCATCGCCAGGCAAATCGATCGATACAGGACCCACCATGGATGAATCATCCAGCCGCTTGCGCGCGCACTTCGCCACGATGAGCGACGACGAGCTCATTGAACTGAGACAGAAAGACGACAGAACGGAAATCGCCTATCAAGTCCTCGATGAGTTGTTGGCCGAACGGGGCGTATCCGCCGAAGCCATGACGACCTATCGCGACAGCAGAAAGACAGCCGCTGCCGCAGCACGCATCGCAGCGCGGCCCACTGTCGAGGCCGACTGGACGCTCTTCTGCCGGGCGGGCCAGGCAATTATCGTGACCTGGATCGTACTCACCGCCGTGTGGCTGGCGCGCGACGGCTTGTCGCCGAGGGCCGGCAACCTGTGCGTGATGATCGGGGGCGCAGCGCTGGTGGCAGCGAATATCTGGCTACTGCGCTTGAACCGCCGGCTGGCGCGCGCAATGGACAAGGAAGACCAGATCACCTGGGTGCTGCTCAGTTATTTCCTGATGCCACTCCTCATCGGCCCGCTGGTCGCCTTCGCGGTCATGCGTCGTTACGTGCGGGAATATCGCGCGGAGCTGGACGCCCAAGGAAAGGATTCAGCTGGCTGAGGGCGCGATGGCCGAGTGATGCGGGCCGATTACTGCTTTGCTTTCACGCAGGCGAGGCAAAACCGGCGTTGCCACGTGGCGCGGACTTCAGAAGGGTCAAGAAGGGACTAGAAGAAACCAACAAAACCCCTTCAAATATGGGCTGTATACCGTCGCAATGTGAGAGTTGCGCGGTTAGTGGACAGCGGCGGTCGCCATCGCCGCCAAGAACGCGCGCCTTACCATCGATGCGCTACTTCAGTCGCCACCACTTGCCCCCAGCCGGTGAAATCTCCAGGCACATGCTTTTGGCATCAGAGACATGCGGAACTTTGTCTGTAGGCTTGAGCACACGGATACCGGTGTCGGTCAGTGGAATGTGGGGGCAACTCCTTTTTGCATCTGTGACTTGCCCCCAACATTGCCCCCAGTGGCCCTCGGATTGCAATGGAATGCATCGGACAACAAAAAGGCCGCAACCCTTGCCACAGCTTGGATTAACGGCCTAGATCAGAACACTTCGGAATTGTTTATGGTGCCCAGGAAGGGACTCGAACCCCCACGTATTGCTACGCCAGAACCTAAATCTGGTGCGTCTACCAATTTCGCCACCTGGGCCTCGGGGCGGGTGACGCCCCTGAGAGGCCGCCGAGTATACCAGCGACGAGGCCGCTATACTCCATAGCTTTGCTTTCGTGGCGCCGGGCATGTCAGTCGAGCATTACGAGAATTTTCCAGTCGCGTCGGTGTTGTTGCCGGCGCGACTACGCGAGCCGGTGGAGGCGATCTATGCCTTTGCCCGCAGCGCAGATGATATCGCCGATGAAGGCGATGCCCAGCCCATGGTGCGGCTGGCGCAACTGAACGAATATCGCCACGCGTTGAACCTGATCGAGGCGGGCCAGACGCCAGACGAGCCGATGTTCGCCCGCCTCGCCCGCGCGGTGCGCGCCTTTGGTCTGCCGGTGCAATTGCTGCATGATTTGCTCGATGCGTTTTCGCAGGATGTGGTCAAGAAGCGCTACGCTGATTTTGCCGAGCTGCGCGATTACTGCCGCCGCTCGGCCGACCCGGTGGGCCGTCTGATGTTGCATCTGTATGGCGAGGCGTCGGCGCACAATTGCGAGCAGTCCGACCAGATCTGTACGGCGCTGCAACTGATCAATTTTTGGCAGGATGTCGCCGTCGATTGGGCCAAGGATCGCGTGTACTTGCCGCAAGAAAGCCTGGCCCGTTTCGGCATGACTGAGGCACAGATTGCGCAGGGCCGGGTGGATGATACCTGGCGCGCATTGATGCGTTTCGAGGTCGCACGGGCGCGCGCCATGATGTGCGCGGGCGCGCCGTTGGCGCGACGTTTGCCCGGCCGGGTGGGCTGGGAGATCCGGCTTGTGGTACAAGGCGGCCTGCGCATTCTCGAACGCATCGAGGCGGCCGATTACGATGTGTTCCGTGCCCGCCCCACGCTGGGGATGCCGGATTGGCTGCGCCTGGGGCTGCGCGCCCTGACCATGAATAACACCCGCTCGCCCAGCTAGGGGCTTTTGAGTCCATGGATCCTTTCGAATACTGCCAGCAGAAAGCCGCCGCCAGCGGTTCGAGCTTTTATTACAGCTTTCTGTTTCTGCCACCTGAACGGCGGCGCGCGATCATGGCGCTGTATGCGTTCTGCCGCGAAGTCGACGACGTGGTAGACGAAACCCATGACTTGCAGATCGCGCAGTCCAAGCTCGACTGGTGGCGTGGCGAAACGGCGGCCATCTATGGCGGCGCGCCGACCCACCCGGTATGCGTAGCGCTGTCGCAGGTGCGGCAGCACTTCAATATTCCGCTGGAGTTGCTGCTGGAGATCATCGACGGCATGCAGATGGATCTGCAGCAGTCGCGTTACCTGGATTTCAAGAATCTGCAGTTGTACTGCTATCGCGTCGCCAGCGTGGTGGGCCTGCTGGCGGCGGAGATCTTCGGCTACCAGGATCGCCAGACGCTGAAGTATGCGCACGACCTGGGGATGGCTTTCCAGCTGACCAACATCATTCGCGACGTGGGCGAAGACGCCCGCCGTGGCCGCATCTATCTGCCTGTGGATGAGTTGCAGCGCTTCGAGGTGCCGGCCAAGGATCTGCTGGAAGGGCGCTATAGCGACAATTTTCGGGCACTGATGGAATTTCAGATCGAGCGCGCCGAGCGCTATTACGATCAGGCCATGGCGCTGTTGCCGGCGGGCGACCGCAAGAGCCAGCGGCCGGGCCTGGTGATGGCGGCGATCTATCGCACGCTGCTGCGCGAGATCCGCGCCGACGGCTGCCAGGTTCTGACCTATCGCACCGCGCTGACGCCGGTCCGCAAGTTGTGGATCGCCACGCGCACGTGGCTGCGCGGTTGAGCGCGGCAGGCTAAGATCTGGCATAGAACAGACTCACGCGGCATCGACCGCCCAATCCGGGGAATCGCACGCATCATGCAGTTTGCATCAACGGCCGCCCGCCGGCCCGCACCACGCGCCCGCCGCGCTCTGTCGGCATGAACGCGCCTACGCCGCGTGTGGCGGTGATCGGCGGCGGCTATGCCGGGCTGACGGCCGCGGTGGAACTGGCTCGCGCCGGCTTCGCAGTGAGCGTGTTCGAATCGTCGCGCACTCTGGGTGGGCGCGCCCGCGTGGTAGAAAAGGACGGCTACCGTATCGACAACGGCCAGCACATCCTGATCGGGGCGTACACCGAAACCCTGCGCATGATGCGCTCGCTCGGCGTGCCGCCGCGCCAACTGCTGGCGCGCCCGTTTTCGCTGCATGTGCCCGGCCGCCTGAGCTTGCGCGCGGCACAAGCACCCGCCCCGCTGAATCTGGCCATCGGGCTGCTGCGTTCGCGCGAGTTGTCATGGGCTGACCGCTGGGCGGCCCTGCGCCTGATGCGCTATCTCAAGCGCAAGCATTACCGCTTCGACACAGATCATCCGGTATCGGAATTGCTCGCCACCACCGAGCAGACACCACTGCTGACCGAACTGGTATGGGAGCCCCTTTGCGTGGCGGCGCTCAATACGCCGGCCAACGAGGCCTCTGCACAGGTGTTTGCCAATGTGCTGCGTGATTCGTTGGCCGGGCGCGCGGCGGATGCCGAATTGCTCATCCCGCGCGTCGACCTGACCGAGATGCTGCCCTTCCCCGCAGCGCATTTTCTGTCGCGCCAGGGGCACCCCGTGCATACGGCCACGCCGATCAAGCGCATCCTGCGCGCGCGCGATGGTTTTCTGCTCGATGGCAATCCGTTTGGTGGCGACGTTTTCGATTACGTGGTGGTGGCCGTGGCGCCGTATCACGTCAGCGCGCTGCTGGAAGGCTTCGACGAGGCCGCCATGCTGCGCCAGCAGATCGATGCCCTGCCCTATGAGCCGATCACCACGGTCTACCTCGAATATGATCGCGACATCCGCCTGCCCGAACCGATGATTGGGATGAGCGATTCGATCGTGCAGTGGCTGTTCGACCGTGGTCAGTTGGGTGGCATGCCGGGCATGCTGGCGGGGGTGATTTCTGCGCGTGGGCCGCATTCCGATTTGCCGCGCGACGAAATCGCGTTACGCGCCCATCAGGCGGTAGAACGCCTGTTCCCGCGCCTGGCGGCGCCACGCTGGTCGACTGTGATCACCGAAAAGCGCGCCACCTTCGCCTGCCGACCCGGCTTGGTGCGGCCGCGCCACGTGACGCCGATCCGCAACCTGGTGCTGGCGGGCGACTATCTGGATCCGACCTATCCGGCCACCATCGAATCGGCGGTGCGGTCCGGCCTGACGGCGGCGCGTCACATCACGCGGCTGACGCTGGCCAGCCGCTGATCCAGCGCCGCCCGGCCCAACCGGCCAGGGCTTTCTTGCCCCCCACCACCGACGCTGCGCGGCTTGCTGCGCTTGTTCGCGCATGGCAAGCCCATACCCCCAGCGCTAGCGCCTCTGGCGCAGTGGCAGCATCCAGACGGCGTCTTGATTGGTCCACGAAAAGCACGCCGGTGCGGCTTCGCGATACGGCAGCCAGCGATAGGCGCGGTGTTCGTCGGGGGCGATGAGTACGGGCGTGTCGGCTGGTACGCATACGCTGAAGACGTGTTCGATGTTGTGCGTAACGCCGGGTGCGTAGCGATGCCGCCACAAGGGTAGGATTTCGAAGCAGTTGCGGATGGGCCAGGCTTCGATGGCCTCGGGCGACGCGTCGATGCCGGTTTCTTCGAACAGTTCACGCCATGCCGTGTCAGCCAGTGCTTCGCCGGGCTCCTGGCTACCGGTGACCGATTGCCAGAAGCCGGGGTGCGCGGCCCGCTCGAGCAGCAAGACGTCGAGCGCGGGCGTGTGAATCACGACCAGGACCGAGACGGGGTGTTTGTAGCTCATGAAGAAATGGTCAGACGCGGCAACCCATTGTCGTTTTCATCGACGATGAGCACCCAGAACGGGGTGCCGTCCTGGCGCCACACATCGGCCGCTTCGCGCAGCACGTCGTAGAAGGTATCGAGCGTGCGGGCGTCAAACTTGCGGAGTGCTTCTACACGCTGAAGGATCAGCATGTAGCCGTCGGCTTCTTCCCATGACAGATCGGTGAGGCACTCGGCGGCGGCGTCCCAGTTGTCGCCAAACCAGTCGGGGAAGTGCAGCGAGCGCGCGAACAGAGACAACAGACTGTGCTTGTCGGTAGCCAGCCCAAGATCGATACGGTAGGCGTTGTAGCCCAAGGGCGTGGCCGCGTTGAAGGCCACACGTGCGGCCTCTTCGTCCGCCTGGTACAGGCCTGCGGCGTCCACGCGCGCAAGCAGGGTCACAGCGTCCAGCTGGGATGATGATGTCATTGAACGATTCTCTGGAAACTGCGGTAGTGATCGCCGGAATAATAGTATTCGTCGGCCGCGCCGGTGACGATGCGCCGGGCGCCACGATCCCGGGAACCGGGCGTGGGAACCGTGTATTCATGGTAGTAACCGCGTTGGCGTTTCGGTAGCAGGCCCTCGCGGTTGTAGAAAACCACACCATCGCGCCGGTACGGATAAGGCCCCCCACGGCGGATCAGATCCAGCGTAGTGCGCGCTTCGAACGGCAAGGCGGCGATGGTGATGGTGGTGACCGCGCGGGGTGCATCTTCGCGTGCCCAGGCCGAACCGGAAGCAGCCAACAAGACGAGCAACAGAACACGAACGAACAGGGTCACGATAGGTAGTGCGCGGTAACGGGTCGAACAGTGTAGCAGCGGCCTGTTGCGCAATGATGGCAAGTCGCGGCGGCGGCGCGTGCCACAATGCCCCCTTGTGCGCAGTGCAGGGTGTTTCGGGAGCAGCACGGTATGGAGTTCGATTTCGACCAGATCATTGATCGCAGCGCGAGCCACAGCGAAAAGTGGGATAAGTACACGGGGCGTGACGTGCTGCCGTTATGGGTGGCGGACATGGATTTTGCCGTCGCTCCGCCAATCATCGAAGCCCTCAAGACCCGCCTCGACCACGGCGTTCTGGGTTACACCGGCGTCTGGCCCTCATTGGTCGACGCCGTGGTGGAAGGCATCGCGCGCGATCACCACTGGCGCATCGATCCGTCGTGGCTGGTGTGGCTGCCGGGTGTGGTGACGGGCTTCAACCTGGCGTGCGCGGTAGCCGGCGAAGCGGGCGACCAGGTGCTGACCTTTACACCGGTTTACCCACCGTTCTTATCCGCCCCGACCAACGCGGGGCGCACGCTGATCACCAGCGAACTGGTGCTGCATGACGGACGCTGGCAGTTCGATCTGGATGATGCCGCCAACAAAATAAGCGACCGCACCCGCATGCTGCTGCTGTGCAGCCCGCACAATCCGGTCGGGCGGGTGCTCGATCAGCAGGATCTGTTCAAGCTGGCGGCCATGGCCGAGCAGCACGACCTGATCATCTGCTCGGACGAAATCCATTGTGGTCTGGTGCTCGACAAGCAACGCCCACATGTGCCGATCGCTGCACTGGACGAGCTCGTGGCAAAGCGCACGATCACCGTGATGGCGCCCAGCAAGACCTGGAACATCCCCGCCCTGTATTGCGCCTTCGCCATCATTCCAGACCCCACGCTGCGGCGCCGCTACGCGCGCGCCATGCGCGGCATCGTGCCGCACACCAACGTGATGGGACTGGTGGCGGCAGAGGCGGCCTACCGTGACGGCGGGCCATGGCGCCTGGCCTTGCTCGATTACCTGCGCGGCAACGCCGAACGGGTATTGACCGAGGTGACGGCCATGCCGGGGGTCTCGACGACACCCGTCGAAGCCACGTATCTGGCGTGGATTGACTGCCGCCAGACCGGGCTGGATGACCCCACCGCCCACTTCGAGGCACACGGGGTCGGCTTGTCCGACGGTGCGGCCTTTGGCATGCCGGGGTTTGTTCGCTTGAACTTTGGCTGCCGCCAGGCCGTGTTGGACGAGGCGCTGCGCCGCATGCACGCGGCGCTGACCTCGATCTGAAGAAGCGCGCGCCTCAGCCGCGCGCGCGTTTTTGCAGTTGGATGAGCTTGGCCTGCACGTAGCCTTTGAGCTCGCGAAAGGGAATCGGCTTGGCGTAGATGATGACGTCTTCAGGCAAGCCGCCTTCGCGTTCGATTTCTTCGGGCACCAGCCCCGTCACCACGACGATGTCCATATCGGCCAATTGCGGATCGCTGCGCAGCTTGCGGATCATCGCGAAGCCATCGAGGCCCGGCATGATCAGGTCGGACACCAGCAGATCAGGCGGTTCGCGACCGATTTCCATCAGGCCTTCGAAGCCGCTGGCAACGATCTTCACTTCCAGCGGCATATCCCAACTGGCGATGGTGCGCTCATAGAGCGCCTGCATGATGCGATCGTCTTCGGCGATGAGCACGCGCAGACGGTCGGAGCCGCCGTCCGGTTTGGCATGACGCTTGCGAAGGTAGGATTCGACGGAACCGATACGGATACGGCGGTGACCGCCAGCGGTTTTCCAGGCTTCCAACAACCCGTTCTCAACCATTTGCTGCACGGTGCCAAGCGATACTCCCAACATCTGGGCGGCTTCACTGGTACTGCAGTATTCGCGTTCTGTTTTGTTGCGTGTCTGGACCAGCTCAGCCATGAGGAATGCCTCGCCCGAAATTGGGAACGGCCAGGACGGCCAGCTCACCCATCGATGTAGTCTTTTTCAACAATTTTAGTAAAAACTCCGGCGTTCGCTTGGAGACCAAACGGGCCGGCCGGCCAAGGCATTCCGCCGGCCCACCCGCCCGAGACCATTACTCTGTCATATCAGTCACGGCCATCTTACGCCGATGCGAGCCCATGACTTCACCGTCAGGGCGCCGATCGGCAGAGGTTAGAGCACGGTGGTCGCAAAGTGCGTAGGACAAAAGACGGCAAAACGAAGTAAAACGCTTCATTCGCCAACGAGGCGACGAACGGTCGGCAAACGCACCTCAACGCACGACCCACTCAGTGCCGCATCCGTGGCGACCCAGCACCGTAACGGTGCATGATGGCGGCCTGATAGCATTTTGTCACCCTATCCAAACCACTGCCCCTCTGTCCGCGCCGGACGGCTCTCGCCGCCCCGGCACAGGTCTGTGACCAGTATCAGCGGCACTTCATCATAACGCCGTCCTGGGTATTCCCTGATTCATTTTGCCTCGCCAAGCGCCGACAGTCGCCGACGCCACGGCCGGCACTATGACAATCGTATTTTTGGCCACCGTTGCTTTTGATGTTTTTTGCGGCCGCCTTGGCCGCTCACACGTTGCAAAGGAGACATGATGCTTAGACGACTGCTGACGATGATGGCCGTGACGCTGGCCGTGTGTGCCTGTGCCACGACGCAGAATGCCCCCTCTGGCGGCACGCCGGATGCCACGCAGGCAGCCGAGCAACTGCGCTTTGCAATGATCACGCCCGATCGTGCGACGCTCGAAAAACTGACATCCAAGGATCTGAGCTACGGTCATTCAAGCGGCAAGGTCGATACTCAAGCCAGTTTCATCGGCGATCTTCTATCCGGCGCCTCGGACTTCGTCACGATCGACATCACCAACCAGACGGTGGCGACCACCCAGAATGTGACCATCATCCGCCATATGCTGGCGGCAGAAACCAACGATGGCGGCAAGCCGGGCACGGTGAAGCTGCATGTGCTGCAGGTATGGCAACAGGAGGCCGGCGCCTGGAAACTCGTCGCCCGTCAGGCCGTACGCCCGCCGCAGTAAGGCCACGCGAGTCGGTTGCCCGTCCAGAACAGGGCGGGCAATGCCTGATTGATTCATCGGCTCGACATTCATTTATTGGCAAACCCCAACAGCCCCGCGCTGTACCTGCTCCCGCCAGCGGTTGATCCATCTCGCGACACTAAACCAAGTCAAGACTTCACGCTCAGCAAACATTGGCTTGTTGAAAGCAGCGCCCCCCCGGCACCACCAACTCCCTTACCGCCCGCCCTGCACCGATGTTACCTCCGGCTTAATTCTTACCTTTTTGCGATTATGACGTTAGCAGGTTTTTGCTGGGTCAATACAATTATGACGTTAGCAGGTTTTTGCTGGGTCAATACATATCTTCAAAAACAGACAATTGAGGACTGCAGTACCCTTCGACAAAATCCATTAGCTCAAGAACTACATTTTCGTCAGAAGACATTCTGAGCTCATCAAGAAATATGAGCATTTCTTTTTTTGACATACCCCTATTTTTGAAACAAACAAGAACCCCCCTTATCCTTAATAGATCATGATGAAGACAAATCTCATTACACAGGCAATTAATAAATTCGTCCCTCATAGGCATGATTTCCATTTATCCTTCGTTGAGGCCAATGCTTCCTGATACTCTTCCAAACTCATCGTACGGCGGGGTTGAATTGTTCCGTGAAAAGGAGAGTCAGGGACGTGCTTTAGGTCATTACCCAAATCGGACGTATCAATCTCCCATACGGGATCCTTCCCTATTCCACCAAATTCTGGTGGCTTCCTGTGCCTGGGAAGGCTATCCGGATTAGGAGCAACTGATATTCCACCGCTATTCGGGTGAACATTGCCATTAGAGTCCACCTTAATATCGGTCCCTGGGCGCGCACCTAACTCTCGAGCAGAGGGGCCAACTTTGGGTGATCCATCATCATCAACCATCCCTCTGGCTATTTTCTCCAGTCCTAATGGATCGACCCACTTTAGAGGATTCGGCGCATACCCATAGGCGTTTATCCCGCCCGCCAACCCAATCGGGTCCCTCGAGACGAACCGTCCGCTTCCCGGATCGTAATACCGGTGCCGGTTGTAGTGCAGGCCGGTCTCGTGATCTTCGTACTGCCCCTGGAACCGCAACGGATTGCGCAGGCCCGCCCGGCGCGCCGCTTCGCTGATCACTTGCCTGGCCTGCCCCCAGGCTTTGTAGTGGGCGCTCCAGGCGATCTGGCCGTGCTCGTCGGTCAGCTCCTGCGGGGTGCCCAGGTGATCGCACTGGTACCAGCCGAGCGCTTCGAAGGGGGTGTCTTCGGGGGCGTATTCCGTGGTCCAGAGCGGGTCGTCATCAAGCTCGTAGGGCTCGTTCAGGTCGTAGTGCGGTGCCCGGTGCAGCGCCATCGGCCGGTGATGCACCGCCTGGGCCAGCGGCACGAAGCTGTCCGGGGCATAGACGTAGTGCGTGGTGCGGGCACTGACGAGGTCCTCCCCCCAGGCGTTGAGGGGGTTTTCGGTGACGCTCGCGTCGTAACGGCATTCCCAGGCCAGTTGGTCGCCGTCCCAGCCGTAGCGCGTGAGCCCGCAGTCGTGCTTCTGGTTAAGTTTACATTCAACTAAAAAGGCTGCAATCCTTTGATTGGAGAGAAAGCTTCAACATCAACACATTTTGACCTGAAATAATCGAACGCATCCATTGCCGTCAAAAAACCATAACCTCTTCAATCGAATAATCTTCAAATATGTCCATCTTACTTTCAGGCACACAAAAATAATAAGTACTATATTTTCCAGCTCGTTTCTTGATCGCATATTGAAAAAAAATAACTCTCGCCATTAATATCATTTGACTCACTAAACCCTCTTGCAGCACCGTTTTTTATGGCTAGAAGCAATTCCTCTAGATCAATCATCTAAGCCAATCCTCACCATCGCCTCATCAGAACGTTTGATATTTATGCGGGGCAAAGAGCCATGCCCTATTCCCCTAGGATCGTCATGAGCCATATGCACGACCAGTCCTAGAGTCTATCGGATGATTCTTTCTCATGACGAACTGACTCGGGGATTAAGGGTACGGTTGTTTGGCGGGCCAAATAAAAACAACAAGAGCTTTAAATATTAAATTTATTATCCATTTTTAATTTTACTCACTTATATACACAGAAGGCCCCATTAGCTGAACATGAGAACACTTTAAATTTAAAAAAATATTATCACCGTTTACCACAATCTCACTACCGTCGGCATGTTTTTTTATTATTATTTTCGCTGGCATGTACGTAGACATACCTTCTATTTTTAAATATTCCACACCACTACAATTTACGCCGCACCTACATCTATTAAAATTTTTTGGCCATTTCGGCGGCGGATTATCTGGCAACTCATTAACCAAATCAAAAGATATTATTACCGTCGCAGCTTCGCGATCTATTTTTATATCAAAAACATCAATTTTGTTAATTTCAATCGGTCTTGAAAAAACTTTATTAAACAATGTACTGCCATCCATATCATTCCAGCGCACATCACTCTCCTCAAAAATCATAATGGTCGAATGCACTAGAAACCGAACCCGTTCGAGTATTTTCAATCGGTCTTATATTTAGATGGGCACCTTGATTTCCCACTCCACCAAGATAGGAGTGTCCAGCAGAATGGTCTTGGATGATGATTTTAGATCCATCTGATCTGGTAAATTGATACTCCCTTGTCCACACCTGATTTCCATCACCATCAAGAATAGGTTTTTTCTGGAGTCAGTCATTGGTACATTTCGGTGATCACCATAGAACCCAGTTTTAGGATTAAATATCCTATCTGGCTGTTGATTCATTGGAATGCCTGCATCCCTCTTCGCCGCTCTGAACGCCGCATTTCTCGATCTAAATTGAGCGCTACATCCGGCAAGACCTAACGGATCGACCCAATTTAGAGGATTCGGCGCATACCCATAGGCGTTTATGCCGCCCGCCAACCCAATCGGGTCCCTCGAAACAAACCGTCCGCTCCCCGGATCGT
>JASGFB010000079.1:0-23749 GCA_047605765.1 Rhodocyclaceae bacterium | reverse complement strand
CTCGGCGAGGTGACCCCGGCACACGCGGTGCAGGCGCTGCCCGGGCGCGGCATGCGCGGCACCCTGGCGGGGCAAGCGCTGCTGCTGGGCAATACGCGACTGATGGCCGAATCGCAGGTCGACGTGGCCCCCCTGGTGGCCGAACAGGCGGCCGCCGAGGCGCGGGGTCTGACGGTGTCGTGGCTGGCCGACGTGACGGCGGCGCCACGCCTGCTGGGCATGCTGGCCTTTGGCGACACCGTCAAGCCGGGTGCGCGCGAGGCCATTGCCCGCCTGCACGCGCTGCACGTGCGCACCGTGCTGATCACCGGCGACAACGCGCGGGCCGCCAAGGTGGTGGCTGACGCGGTGGGCATCGATCAGGTCGAGGCCGAGGTGCTGCCCGCCGACAAGGCCGCCACCGTCGGCCGGCTGGGCGCCATCGGCACGGTGGCGATGGTCGGTGACGGCATCAACGATGCGCCGGCGCTGGCCGCTGCTGCTGTCGGGGTCGCCATGGGCAACGGTACCGACGTCGCGATGCACGCCGCCGGCATCACGCTGATGCGTGGCGAGCTGGCGCTGGTGGCCGCCGCCCTCGATCTGTCGCGGCGCACGGTGGCCAAGATCCGCCAGAACCTGTTCTGGGCCTTCATCTACAACGTCATCGGCATTCCGCTGGCAGCGCTGGGCTGGCTCAATCCGGTGGCGGCCGGTGCCGCCATGGCGCTGTCGTCGGTGTCGGTGATGACCAATGCGCTGCTGCTGCGGCGGTGGACGCCTACGGGCAAGGAGCAATCGCGATGAACATCGGGCAAGCGGCCGAGGCTTCCGGCCTGTCGGCCAAGATGATCCGTTACTACGAGCGCATCGGGCTGTTGCCGGCGGCCAGCCGTTCGCTGGCCGGCTATCGCCATTACGGTGAGCAGGACGTGCACACCTTGCGTTTCATCCGCCACGCGCGCGACCTGGGCTTCGGCCTGGAGGATGTGCGCCATCTGCTGTCGCTGTGGCATGACCGCGGGCGCGCCAGCCGTGACGTGAAATCGCTGGCGCAACAGCACATCGCCGAGATGGAAGCCAAGGTGGCCGAGCTGAACGCCATGATCGGCACGTTGCGCGAACTGGTTACGCACTGCCATGGCGATCATCGGCCGGATTGTCCGATTCTGACGGGCATCGCCGGCGATGGCTGCTGCGCCGGCGGCGCGGTTCACGACACCGCCGGCGCTTCGATCAAATCCATGTAGGCGTGCCAGGTGGCATGGCCGATCAGCGGGATCAGCGGGATCAGGCCGAGGTGGAAGGTAATGAAGCCGACGCTGGTGGCGAGCGCGATGATCAGCGCCCACAGCAGGCAGGCACCCGGATTGCGGGTCAGCGCGGCAATGCTGGCGAGCATGGCGGTGATGGCGTCCTGGTTGCGGTCGAGCATCATGGGGATCGACACCACGCTGACGGCGAACACCAGCAGGGCGAAGATCATGCCGACGCCGAAATACACCATCAGGAAATCCAGGTTGTCCAGGCTCAGTACCTGATTGATGAAGCCCGTCAGGTTGGGCATGCCGCTGGTGTAGAACAGCGCGAACATGATCAACGAGGCGCGCGCCCACACCAGAAAGATGATCGTCAGCACCAGCGCGAACAGCGCGATGTTGCCGGCGTTGCGCCGCCAGATGGTGAGCGTGCTCGCAAAATCGGCGCGACGCCCCTGGGCTCGCTGGCGGCTCAGTTCATACAGGCCCATCGACAGGAAGGGGCCGAGCAGCAGAAAACCCGAGGTCAGCGCCGAGGTGTATTCATAGGCGTTTTCGAACACCAGGGTGACGGCCAAGCCCATGGCGGCGTAGCAGAAGCCGTAGAACAGGCTGGCCATGGGGTTGGCGGCGAAGTCGGATGCGCCGCGCCGCAGCCATCTGAAGGGTGACAGCACCGGCACGTTGCGGATGCCCGGCAACAGGCTCGGTGGCGTCGGCGCCTCGGGTGGATCGGTGCGGTCATGCGCGGCGGCCGCAACAAGCTCGGCGGCGCCGGAAACGCTGCTGTACTGGGTCACGCTGTCTCTCCGCGGGCGGTGACGAGGCGCACGCGCATCGTCCCGAACCTATCGTTTGTGATCCGCCCTGAGCGGACGGTAGCGTGATCTTGCCATGCCCGTGTAATAGGCGCCAAGCGCCCGCGCCGCCTGCTGCGGCGCAGTACGGGGACGAACGCCGTCTGGCGCGTGGCAAGCCTTATGCGGGCAAATCGGGGTAAAGCATGCGTTCGATGAGCGTGATGCGGTCGTGAACCACAAGTTTACGCCGCTTCAGACGCGGCAATGCGAGCTCGTCGTCCTGCGGCGCGCGGCACAACCGGGCGATGTGGTCATCCAGTTCCTGATGCTCGGCGCGCAGCAGATCGAGCCGGTTATGCAGGCTGGTGGCGTGTTCGAAGACGGTGCTGTTGTTCATTGCAATACGCTCCATGCAGGGGGCTTCATGGTTGCGACTGGTCTGCGCGTGCCGTGTGTCTGTCGGAGGACTCCCACGATGGCGGGAACGCCGAGACATTATTTTGCAGCACCGAAACCTTGAAACTAGGAAGCTATGGCCGATGTAGTAGTTAGAAGTTTCCCTGACTGATCATTTGACCAGTAGGGCCGGAATGGAGGAGTGCATCATGCAAGTCATGTTCGACAACCCTGTTCTCTACGTCGTCGCCTATCCCGCCGTCGATGGCATCGAAGTGATCGACAAGCGCTGCGCTCGCGGTACCATGCTGTATGGCGGTACGGCCGAACGCTTCAAGCGCGAACTGGCCGACGCCCTGACCCGTGGCGACGAAGCAGACGACCTGGATGTCTGCCTTGACCAGTTCGACGCCCTCCTGACGCAGCCGGCCATCTATCAGTAAAGCGATTCTGAGCGTGGCCGGTTACATTTCCGTGTAATCGGCATGCGCCGTTTCGCTCGACATGAATAAGGCATTCGTCAAAGAATCCGAGGTTGAAGAAGACGAACCCGAGGCCGCCTCGCAACTGCCGCCGGGCACGCGCAACTACATGACCCGCGCGGGTTTTGCGCGCCTCAAGGCAGAACTTGACCATCTGTTGCGGGTGGAGCGGCCGGAGGTCGTGCAAGTGGTGTCGTGGGCGGCGTCCAACGGTGATCGTTCGGAAAACGGCGATTACATCTACGGCAAGCGGCGCCTGCGCGAAATCGATCGCCGCATCCGTTTTCTCATCAAACGCCTGGAAGGCGCCACGGTGGTCGACCCGGCCGAGCAGCAGAACACCGAGCAGGTGTTCTTTGGTGCCACGGTGCTGGTGGCCGACGCCGAGGGCAAGGAAGAGCAATTCCAGATCGTCGGCGTGGACGAGGCCAACGCCTCCGAAGGCCGCATCAGCTGGATCTCGCCGCTGGCCCGCGCGATGCTCAAGACGCGCGAAGGCGACACCGTCAAATTCGCCAGCCCGGGTGGGCTGCGCGAACTCGATATCCTGGAAATCCGTTACGAGTGAGGGCGCCGCGTGGTCGCGGGCCCGTCTCGATCATGACGCGTCGACGCTCTCGCGGCGGCGCCGTACCACCGCCGCGCGCTGCGGCAATTCAAAGATGAATCGCGAGCCTTCGTCGGGCATGGCGTCGGCCCAGATGCGGCCGCCATGGCGTTCGATGATGCGCCGCACCGAGGCCAACCCGATACCGGTGCCACCGAAGCCCTGCGCCGCATGCAATTGCTGGAAGGGCTGGAACAGCCGCTTGGCATGCGCCACGTCGAAGCCCACGCCATTGTCGGCCACCGTATAGCGCACGCGGCCATCGACGTCTTCGGCGCTGACCATGATGACGGCCGGTTGCCGGGCGCGGGTGAACTTCCAGGCGTTGTGGAGGAGGTTGGACAGCGCATTGCGCAGCAGCGCCTCGTCGCCCTCGGTCTGCATGCCGGGCTGGATCTCTACCATCACGGCGCGGTTGCGCTCGGAGAGCTTGAGATCGTCGAGGATCTCTTCGGCCATGGCGGACAGATTGATCGTCTTGATGTTGAGCGGCTGGCGCGAGATGTCGGCCAGCGCCAGCAGCGCATCGATCAGTTCGCCCATGCGCACGCTGGCGCGGTAGATGCGGTCGATGAACGAACAGCCCTGGGCATCCAGGCGGTCGGAGTAGTCCTCGCGCACGGCATGGGCAAAACCGTTGATGGCACGCAGCGGCGCACGCAGATCATGCGAAATCGAATAGCTGAAGGCGATCAGCTCGCGGTTGGATTGTTCGAGCTCGGCGGTGCGGCGATTGACGCTCGCTTCCAGCGCCGCGTTCATGTTGCCCAGTTCGGCGAGCGCCGCGTCACGGCGCTGGGCGTTGCGCAGGCTGGCATAGCCGACCGAGCTGAGCAGCGCCAGCAGCAGGACGCAGCCGCCGATGACCTGGGCGCGCGTCAGTGCAAAGCCGGCGAAGGCCGACGATTCGGGACGCGAAATGGCAATGATCAGGGGATAGTCGCCGACGCGCCGGAAGGCGGTCATGCTGGTTTCCTGCTGCATGCCCCAGATGCCGCTGTAGACCAGGGCCCGTTCGGCCACCACGTCGGTATCCGGCGGCAGGTTGGGCAACTGCGTGCCGAGCTTGTCGTCGCTATGCGGGTAGCGGGCAATGAGGCGGCCGTCCGAACGCATCAGGGTGACGCTGTCATGGGGCAGCAGGGTGGTGCGCTGCACGAAGGTATCGAAGGCGCGCAGGCTGACCAGGGCGCGCACCGCGCCATGCCAGCGGGCGTCGTCCTGCAAGGCGCGTTCGATCGGCACGTACCAGTCGGATGGCGGTTCGCCTTCGAGTCGCAGCGGGGTGCCGATGCGCAGGGCGGTGAGCCCGGCCATGCTGTGCCCCGGGTGGGGGCCGGCGTTTTCCAGGGGCGGCAGCAGGATGGTGCGGGCCTGCCCATGCTGGGTGGCGACGAACAGCGAACGGCTGGCGCTGTCGACGGCGTTGAACAGCGCCACGTTGGGCAGGCGCGGCAGCCAGAGATCGGCGGTGTGTTGCAGGCGCGCGGCGGTGCCACCGTCCTGCAGCACGTCGGCCAGGTTCTGCAAGGCCAGATCGGTGCCGGACAACCCGCCCAGCAAGCGTTCGCTCATGGCCATGGCGATGGCCGACAGCTCCACCTTCTGGCGGCTGATTTCCTGTCTGCGCGCCTGCTGGATCACCACCGCGCTGCCTGCGATGAGCAATACCCCGACCAGGGCGTAGAGGCCGACCAGGACACGGCGTGCCGCCACAGTGGCGCGGAAACTGACCGGCAGGGCGGCCGAGGGGGCGGATGAAGGCATGCCTCGCAGGGCTTTCAAATGAACGACGGCCGCTAGTATGGCGTGTTTGGCCCGGCTTGCGCGGCACCGCCGGGACTAAATCTCAATAATCCGTTGATGGGGCGGCCGGCGACGCTTGAAATGTGTCGCATCCGTCCCTATATGGCCGATCACGATTGTTCAAACACTCAGGGGACGATTTTTCATGAGTTCGGAAAACCAGGCGCAAGGCGTCGAAAAGCGCGGCTTCCAGGCCGAAGTGAAGCAACTGCTTCAGCTGATGATCCATTCGCTCTATTCGAACCGCGAGATTTTCCTGCGCGAGCTTATCTCCAATGCTTCGGACGCCTGCGACAAGCTGCGTTTCGAAGCCTTGGACAATGCCGCGCTGTTCGAAGGCGACAGCGATCTGAAGATCCGTGTGGCGTATGACAAGGCCGCACGCACCATCATGATTTCGGACAACGGTATCGGTATGAACCGCGACGAAATCATCAGCCATCTGGGCACCATCGCCAAGTCGGGCACCAAGGAGTTCTTCTCGCGCCTGTCGGGTGACAAGCAGAAGGACGCCAACCTCATCGGCCAGTTCGGTGTCGGCTTTTATTCGGCCTTCATCGTGGCCGACAAGGTGACGGTGCTGTCGCGTCGCGCCGGCGAAGGCACCGATGCGGGCGTCAAGTGGGAATGCTCGATGGAAGGCGAAGCGGCCGGTGAATACACGGTCGAGCCCTACATCAAGGCGCTGCGCGGCACCGACATCATCCTGCACCTGCGCGAGGGCGAAGAAGATCTGCTGTCCGGCTACCGCCTGCGCTCGGTCATCCGCAAGTACTCGGACCACATCGTCCAGCCCATCGTGATGGACAAGGAAGAGTGGAACGAAGAAAAAGCCGAGCAGGTCGCCACCGGCGAAGAAGAGACCATCAACCAGGCCTCGGCGCTGTGGGCACGCCCCAAGAGTGAGATCACCGAAGACGAATACAAGGCTTTCTACAAGCACGTCGGTCACGACTACGACGAGCCGCTGGCGTGGTCGCACGCCAAGGTCGAAGGTCGCCACGAATACACGCAACTGCTGTACGTGCCGCAGCACGCCCCGTTCGACATGTACGACCGTGCGCCGCGCCACGGCCTCAAGCTGTACGTGCGCCGGGTGTTCATCATGGAAGACGCCGAAAAGCTGCTGCCGCACTATCTGCGCTTCGTGCGCGGGGTGGTCGACTCGGCCGATCTGCCGCTCAACGTGTCGCGTGAGATCCTGCAGGAGAGCCGTGACGTCGATACCATCCGCGCCGGCTGCGCCAAGCGCGTGCTGGGCCTGCTCGACGACATGGCCGACAACGACAAGGACAAGTTCGCCACCTTCTGGCGCGAATTCGGCCGCGTGCTGAAGGAAGGCGTCGGCGAGGACGCCGCCAACAAGGACCGCATCGCCAAGTTGCTGCGCTTTGCCTCTACCCAAGCCGACACCGCCGATGAAACCGTGTCGCTGGCCGATTACGTCGGCCGCATGAAAGAAGGCCAGGACAAGATCTACTACGTCACCGCCGACAGCTTCAATGCCGCCAAGAACAGCCCGCACCTTGAGGTGTTCCGCAAGAAAGGCATCGAAGTGCTGCTGCTGACCGATCGCATCGACGAATGGGTGACGGGCTACCTCACCGAATTCGAAGGCAAGCAGATCGTGTCGGTGGCCAAGGGCGACCTCGATCTGGGGCAGTTGCAGGACGAGGAAGACAAGAAAAAGGCCGAAGCGCAGTCCGAAGAATTCAAGGATCTGCTCGAGCGCGTCAAGACCACGCTGGGCGACAAGGTCAAGGAAGTGCGCATCACGCACCGCCTGACCGACAGCCCGGCCTGCCTGGTGGCTGACGACAACGACATGGGGATGAACCTGGCGCGCCTGCTCAAGGCTGCCGGGCAATCGGTGCCGGTGGCGGCGCCGATCCTCGAAGTGAACCCCGAGCATCCGGTGGTGCAGCGCCTGCGTGCCGACGAAGCCCGCTTCGCCGACTGGGCGGAACTGATCTTCGATCAGGCCCTGCTGGCCGAGGGCGGCACCCTGGACGACCCGGCGACCTTCGTCAAGCGCGTCAACCAACTGATGCTGGACATGCGCGCGCAGGGCTGATCAGGCGAACGCGCCCCTTGCCGGTGTGCAGGGGGTGTCAGGCAGCTTCGATGGTGACGGCGATGTCGGCGACGGCATCGCCGTCTTGCTGTGCGGCGGGCGGACACGGGGTGCTTTCCTGCGGCGCGCGCAGCACCACGCGATGAATGAAATACAGCTTGCGGGTGGCCGCCGCCGGCAGGGCGAAGGGGTAGAAGTCCGGCTGCCCCATGCTACGTGACATCTCGTTGAGCACGCCGGTCAGGCGCAGCCAGCGATTGACCAGGCGCAGGAAGGGCTCGGCGGCCTTGGTGTCCGGCTCGCCGATGTCGGCGGCGGTGAACTCGGCCAGTTGCAGATCGAGGTAGCGTGCATCCAGCCCGAAGCTGGCGGCGGTCGCCGAGCTGTCGAGCATGTGCAGGTAGTGCGCCCAGGTCTCCGCCCAGTCTTCCCAGGGGTGCGTACTGGCGTAGGCGCTGACGTAATTGAGTGCCCAGTCCGGCGGTGGACCGACCTCGTAATTGGTTTTGAGCGCCTCGGCATAGTCGCGGCGTTCGTCGCCGAACAAGGCGCGGAATTCATCCAGCCAGGGGCTCGCGGCGATCAGGCGGTCCCAGTAGTAATGGCCCACTTCGTGGCGCAGATGTCCGAGCAGCGTGCGGTAGGGTTCATGCAGCACGGTGCGCAGGCGCTCGCGTTCGACGTCGTCGGCTTCGTGCACATTGATGGTGATGACACCGTCGGCGTGGCCCGTCATCACTGCCGGGCCGCCTTCCGGCGAGCGCAGGAAGTCGAAACACAGGCCGCGCTCGGGATCCTGTTCCACTTTCGAGGCGATCGGCAGGCGCAGCGCAATGAGCTGCGATACCAAGCGCCGTTTGGCCTGTTCGAGCTTGCCCCACAGCAGACCGTTGTCGCCATGGGACAGATCGGGGATCACCCGGTTGAGGCGACAGGCCAGGCACAGGCCGTCCGATGTCCCGCCCGTGTCGGCGAATTCCGGCTCGACCAGCCAGTTGCAGCCGGCCGGCGTATTGAGGTTGGCGCAGCGCCGATAGCTGCGCGCCGTGTCCGGCTCGTCCGCCAGGCGCCAGCCTGTGTCATCCATCGGCTCCAGTGGGTGAACGTGGCCGCTGCACGGCTCGACGCCGAGCGCTCGGCCGCAGTTCAGGCACTGGCTGTTGGGAAAGTAGATGGGCTGGCCGCAGACGCAGCGGTAGGCGCGCGCCGGCATGGGCGCTTCAGCGGCGATATCGACACTGGCCATGCTGCCGCTCCGTCAGTTAGTGGATCAATGTGCCGGTGCCTGCGCGCCGGCTGACAATGGGGGGCGGCGGAGGCGCCGGCGGCGGATCACTGATAGGCGGGGGCGGTTCTTCCGGTTCCGGTTGCGCCGGTGGCTGCGGCGGCGGGGTCGGATCCTCGGTCGGTTCGGTGGGCAGGTGGCCGATCAGCGGTGCGCGCAGAAAAGGCGGCACGATGGTCGCATGGCTGCAGTCCAACGGCGTGGGCGTCTGTGACATGGTCGGTCGTCTCGTCGGGATGTGAGGCGGGGCGTCGCTGGGCGCCGGCCGCCGGCGATGGTGCGGCGGCCGGCAGGGTGCCCGGCGGTGTTCCGCGCGGGCTCCGCTCAATGGCCTAGGCCTTGTCGATGGCGTCCTTGACGCGCTCCTTGGCGTCACCGTAGCCGGCACGAACCTTGCCGGATGCCTGGTCGGCACGACCGCGTGCTTCCAGCTCGCGGTCGCCGGTCACTTTGCCGGCGCCTTCCTTCACCTTGCCCGCCATCTGTTCGGTACGGCCCTTGATTTGATCTCGGTTCATGGTCAGTTCCTTTCGTTGCATCTAAGGTCTGCACCACCCCGGAAGTGGGGAGTACGTGGTTCCAGATTAGTGATTCCCGCTGGGGCTGCTTATCGGAATGTAGTGAAACAGGCGTAGGACAAGCCGCACATGGCGTAGGAGCGCCCTGGCCGCCCGCGAAATCGCTAAGCGCCAGGATTGCCCCCGTTAATCCATCCGCCCGAAGCACAGGCGAGTGGCTACAATCTGGCGCGGGCTGATGCGTGCATGCGCGTTGGCTCAGCCCCTACTCACAGAGACACTATGAACCCGGTGAACCTGCTGGCGATCACCGCGCTGCTGGGTGGCATGATGCTATTCGTGCTCTACTCGCTGCGCCGCAGTGGTCTGCCCGGCGTACGTGAATTCCTGCGCGGCAACGTGCTGGCGCTGGCCGGGCTGGTGCTGATCGTGCTGCGTGGGGTCATTGGCGACTGGGCGTCGATCGTGCTGGGCAACATGGTGCTGACCGCCGGCACCATCGAATCGGTCATCGGCTGCCGGTTGTTCTTCGGGCTGCGCACCTACCGCGTGCTGTATTGGGTGACGCTGGTGGTGTATGGCGCCAGCCTGGCGTGGTTCAACTACGTGGTGCCGTCGTACGCGGCGCGCGTGGCGCTGGCCTCGCTGTTCCACGCCGTGCTGAGTACGGTCATCGCCGTGACCGTGGCGCGCCATCGGCCGCGCCACCGGCCGGCCTATAGCTACTTGTTTACCGTCGGCCTGACGTCGTTCTTCGCGCTGGGCTACCTGGTGCGCACCGTGTATTACGGCTGGGTGAACGATCCGTCCACGGCATCATTGATGGCGCCGGGCATGAACATGGTGCTGCTGACCATCGGTGCCATCGTCATCCCAGCGCTGGCCATGTGCATGGTCATGATGGCGCACGACGAAATGATCGCGCGCGCCGAGCGGGCCGCCAACACCGACTTTCTCACTGGCGTGCTGTCGCGCCGGGCCTTCACCGAAGCGCTCGAGCGCGAGATCATCCGCGCCACGCGGACCGGGCGCCCGCTGTGCCTGGTCATGACCGACATCGACCACTTCAAGGCCATCAACGATAGCCACGGCCACGCCGCCGGCGACGAAGTCCTGCGTCATTTTTCGTCGGTCGGCATGTCCATCGTGCGCGCCTCGGATTGCTTCGGGCGCATGGGCGGGGAGGAGTTCGCGCTGCTGCTGCCGGACACCACGCCAGCGGCGGCCGAGGGCATCGCCGAGCGTCTGGTCGCGCACGCCCGCGAACACATCGTGCATGCCGAGGGGCAGGTGATCCGCTTCACCGTCAGTGCCGGCGTGGCGCAGTGGCAGTCGGGTGCCGCCGCCAGCATGCTGGCCGCCGCAGCCGATGATGCCCTCTACAAGGCCAAGAACGCGGGGCGCGACCGCGTCGCCCTGCAGCATCCGTCCTGGCGGCCGGCGCCGGCCTGGGAGACCGGGCGGCACTGAGCCGGGTGAACAAAAAAAGCCCGCATGGCGCGGGCATTTTTTTGGGTGCGGGGCGCGACGCTTACATGGCGACCAGCGTCTGACGACCCCACCAGCTTGCTTCAGGCGCCAGTTCGACCGGCTTCTGAATGGCGCCGGCTTCCACGCAGATCATGTAGCGGAAGCCGTTGTCCGGCAGATCGGCGATCTTCGTCGAACGTTCCACCCACGGATTCCACACCACCGTTTCCGGCATGTTCTCGGCGTTGATGCCCAGCGAACGGTGCGGTTCGCGCAGCAGCAGCGGGTTCTTGGTGTCGTAGTACACGCGGTCGGTTTCTTCGCTGATGGCCACCACCACGCCGGTCTCAAGGATGTTGTCTTCCTTGCTGACGTTGTTGAAGTAATGCTGGCCGCGCAGGCCTTCGAGCGTGGCTTCTTCGACTTCGCGCATGCGCAGGTAGGTGTGCAGGGCGGCAGTGAAGCTGAACGACGCATCGCCGGTGTTTTCGACTTCGAGTTCCATGTCGAGGCGATCGCCCGCCACGCTCACCGTCATTTCGGCGATGAAGGCGTGCGGCCACATTTCGCGCGTGGAGGCATTGTCGACCAGGCGCAGCACGGCCATGGCGTAGTCGTCGCCGGTGCGGGCGTCGATCAGTTCCCAGCTGAACAGGCGCGCGAAACCGTGGCCGGGCAGCGGGCCGCGGGTGGAAAACTGCGGGAAGCAGATCGGCACGCCGCCGCGTACGGGCTTGCCGTCGGCGAACTCGGACAGGTCGGACATGTAAAGACGTTCGTCGCCATTGGGCGTCTTCCACGATACGACGTGGGCTCCGTGAAGCAGGATGGTGGCCTCGGCGCCGTTGGGCGCGCGCAGGTGCACGGCGGGCATGCCTTGGTATTCGACGTTTTCTGCAATAGCGGCGGTCATGATGTCTGCATTGAATGGAAAAAGTGTCAGGCCGTCAGCCGAGCAACCTCGGCATGGCGGAAACATTCGACGACATGGTCATTGACCATGCCGACGGCTTGCATGTGAGCATAGCAAATGGTGCTGCCCACGAAGCGGAAACCCCGCTTCTTCAGATCTTTGGACAGGGCGTCCGAGATGTCCGTGCTGGCCGGCACGTGGCTCAGCGAAGGCCGGGCGTTGTCGATCGGCTTGCCGTCGACGAAGCGCCACATGTAATCGGAAAAACTGCCGAACGATTCCTGCACGGCGAGAAAGGCGCGCGCGTTGTCGATCGCCGCGCTCACCTTGAGGCGATTGCGGATGATGCCGGCATCGGCCATCAGGCGCGCCTGATCGGCTTCGGTGTAGCGGGCGATTCGTTCGGCATCGAAACCATCGAAGGCGCGCCGGTAGCTCTCGCGCCGGCGCAGCACGGTGATCCACGACAAACCCGCCTGGGCACCTTCGAGGATCAGGAATTCGAACAGCTTGGTGTCGTCCCGCACGGGGACGCCCCATTCTTCGTCGTGATAGGTCACATACAGCGGGTCATTCAGATTGACCCAGCCGCAGCGACAGGGCTGCTTTGTCATGGTGTGCGGATGAATGCGGTTCAGGCCTGCAGCGCGAGCGTGCCGTGCTTGATCGTGGGGGTTTCCGGATCGGGTGAAATGATAAACCCGATGTTGCGCACGAAGCGCAGCATGCGTTCGTTATCCGATAGAAACACGCCTTTCATGGTCTTCAGGCCGCCTTCGCGGGCGCAACCTATGAGGGTTTCCATCAGCTTGCGGCCGACGCCGCTGTGCTGAAAGTCATCGGCCACCACGATGGCGAATTCACAACTCTCGCCGTCGGCATTGGTCGAGTAGCGGCATACGCCGATCTCGACCAGCGTGCCCTCGCGTTCGATGGTGGCGATCAACGCCAGCTCGCGGTCATAGTCGATCTGGGTGAGCTTGGCCAGCAGTGAGGGCGGCAGCTCGCGCAGGGCGCTCATGAAACGGAAGTATTTGGTTTCGCTCGACAGCCCGCGCACGAAGGTCTGCTCCAGTTCGGCGTCTTCCGGCTTGAGCGGGCGGATCAGCACCGGCGTGCCATCGCGCAGCCGCCACGACTGCACCAGGGTGCTGGGGTAGGGGTGAATCGCCATGTGCGCATAGCGCCCGACGCCCTGGCTGACCACGCCGATCTCGATGTGGGCGTCGCCCACCACCGCACCGCGCTCGTCGGCATACAGCGGATTGATGTCGAGGGCGCGTACCCAGGGCAGCTCGCAGACGATCTCCGAGACCCGCATGAGCAGCTTTTCGACGGCTTCGACGTCGGCCGCCGGCAAGCCTTCGAGGCCGGACAGGCGGCGCGCGGCGTGGGTGTTCTTGACCAGATCGTTGGCCAGGAACGCGTTGAGCGGCGGCAGGGCCACCGCGCGGTCCGGCCAGTGATGCGGGTTGAGGCTGCGCTCGCCAAAGCCGATGACGGGGCCGAAGACGGGGTCGCGCCATACGCGCACCGTGAGTTCGCGCGACGTGTCCACCTGTGGGGCGCGCTCCACGCACAATTCCGGCGACGCCGTACTCGGCATCAGGCGCGCCAGTTCGCCCTGGATGGCTCGCCATGCCAGGCGCACCGACAGCTCGTTGGGCAGCCCGGCGCGCACCAGCCCCTTGCCGTCGCCCAGATCGGCCAGCGACACGTTGGGGCGCACCATCACCGGGAAGCCCAGTTCATCGGCGATGGTGGCTGCTTCGTTTTCGAATTCGGCGACGCGCGTTTCCACCACCGGGATGTGGAAGGCGCTCAGCAGGGCCAGCGCTTCGGCGCGCATGAGCGTGGTGCGCCGCTGGGAGAGGGCGCCGTCGATGAGGGCGCGTGCCGCGTCGATGTCGGGCGTGCGCTCGTCTTCGAGGGGCGCCGGTGCCTGCGTGAGCAGTTGCTGGTTGCGGTAGTAGGCGCTGATGTGGGCGAACAGTTCGACGGCGATTTCAGGCGTGCGCACCGACGGGATGCCGGCCTGGCGGAACAGCTCGCGCGCCGGCAGGCAATGCTCGTCGCCCAGCCAGCAGGTCAGGATCGGCTTGTCGGTCTTCTGGCGCAGGCCGATGACGCGCTCGGCGACCTCGGTCGGCCGCGTCATGGCCTGCGGGGTGAGCAGGCACAGCACGCCGTCCACGCCGTCGTCGGAGAGCAGTGCTTCGAGCGCGGCGGCATAACGGTCGGGGTCGGAATCGCCGATCAGGTCGACCGGGTTGTCGAGCGACCAGTGCGGCGGCAGCACTTTATCCAGGCGCGTCAGCGTGGCGGTGGACAATTGGGCCAGTGGAATGCCCAGGTCACCCGCCCGGTCGGCGGCCATCACGCCGGGGCCACCGCCGTTGGTGATGATGGCCAGCCGGTTGCCGCGCGGCCGGAAGTGCAAGAACAGCGCCTTGCTGGCGGCATACAACTGGCTCAGGTTGGACAGGCGGATGACGCCGGCGCGGCGCAGGGCAGCGTCGAACACCGCATCGTCGCCGCCGATGGCGCCGGTATGCGTCTGGGCTGCGCGCAGGCCGACCGGATGGCGGCCCACCTTGAGCACCATGACCGGCTTGGCGCGCGCCGCCGCGCGCAGGGCGCTGAGGAAGCGACGCGCATCGCGGATGCCTTCGATGTACAGCAGCACGCTTTCGCTGCGGTAATCCCACACCATGTAATCGAGGATCTCGCCGAAATCCAGGTCGCTCGACACGCCCAGCGACACCACGTTGGAAAAACCCACGTGGTTGGGGCGCGCGTAGTCGAGGATGGCCGCGCACAGCGAGCCGGACTGCGAGATGAAGCCGATCGAGCCGGGCAGGGGCTTGCCCAGCGCGAAGGTGGCATTGAGGCCCCATTGCGGGCGGGCCAGCCCGAGGCTGTTGGGGCCGAGCAGGCGCAGGCCGTGGAGGCGCGCCGCCTTGAGCACCTGTTGTTCGAGATCGGCGCCGGCTGCGCCGCTTTCGCCGAAACCGGCCGACAGCACCATGGCTGTGCGCACGCCGGCCCGGCCGCATTCGGCGACGATGTCGGGCACGGTGTGAGCGGGCGTGGCGATGACGGCCAGATCAATGCGCCCGGGCACGTCGCCGATGCGGCGGTAGCAGGCCAGGCCCTGCACGCGGCGGTATTTGGGATTGACGGCGAACAGCGAGCCGCGATATTCGCCGGCCAGCATGTTGTGGACGAGCACGGCGCCCAGCGCTCCCTGGCGTTCAGTGGCGCCGATGATGGCCACTGAGCGCGGCTCGAAGAGCGGCGTCAGATAATGCTGTTCTTCCAGATCGTTGGGCGATTCGCTGCGCATGATGCGCAATCATAAGCACTTGTGGGCAAACCGTGCGCGCCTCATTGCGGGCACTGGTGCCGGCCGGCTCAGAAACCGTTCTGACCGATGCGCACTTCCTGCATGATCTTGGCCGAAATCTCTTCGATCGAACGCGAGGTCGAGTCGATGAAGGTGATGCCCTCGCGCCGCATGAGCTTCTGCGCCGCTTCGATCTCGTAGCGGCAGTTGTCCAGGTCGGCGTAGCGGCTGTGGGGGCGCCGCTCCTGGCGGATCTGCGCCAGGCGCTCGGCGCTGATGGTCAGCCCGAACAGCTTGGTGCGGAAGCGGTGGATCTCGCCGGGCAGGCGGTTGCGTTCGAAGTCTTCCGGGATCAGCGGGTAGTTGGCCGACTTGACGCCGAATTGCATCGCCAGATAAAGGCTCGTTGGCGTCTTGCCCGAGCGCGATACGCCGACCAGGATGACGTCGGCATCCTCCAGATCCTTGTCGGTGACGCCGTCGTCATGGGCGAGGGTGAAGTTGATCGCTTCGATGCGCGTTTTGTAATCCTCGCTCTCGGCGATGCCGTGGAAGCGTCCGACGGTATGGGTGGATTTGACGCCGAGCTCGGTTTCCAGCGGTTCGATGAACTTTTCGAAGAGATCGAGGAATTGCGCCTGGGTGCCGCGCAGGACGCCCACGATATCGCTTTGCACGAGCGTGCTGAACACCAGCGGGCGGCAGCCGTCGCGGCGGGCGGCTTCTTCGATGCGCTTGGCGCAGTCGGTGGCCCGTTCGACAGAATCGACAAAGGGCGCACGCACATGCCTGAACTGACAATCCGGAAACTGCGCCAGCAGGCTGTGCCCCAGCGTTTCGGCGGTAATCCCCGTGCCGTCCGAAACAAAGAACACGGTACGTTTTGTGCTCTGCAGCATGGCAAGCTTACCTCAGTGGCAAGTGTGTCGGAATAGGACGTAACCTGTTGGGGAATGCTCTTATGCGGTGCACCATTGAGTGCCCGATAGAATGCGGCGACTTTTGAGATTGCGCAATACGGGGGACAAAATGAGCCGCTACGTGATGCCATTCGAATCGCTGCGCATGACTGACGTCGACAAAGTCGGCGGCAAGAATGCCTCGCTCGGCGAGATGATCAGCCAATTGGCCGATGCCGGAGTACGTGTTCCGGGCGGGTTTGCCACCACCGCCGAGGCGTATCGCCAGTTCCTGGCCCATCAGGGCCTGGATGAGCGCATCCAGGCCGCCCTGTCCAAACTCAATGTCGACGACGTCGGCGCCTTGACCCGCACCGGTGAGCAGATCCGTGCCTGGATTATCGATACGCCGCTGCCGCCTGCACTGCAGGAAGAGCTGCGCAGCCACTACGACCGCCTGGCGGGCGACACCGATGGCTCATACGCCGTGCGCTCGTCGGCCACCGCCGAAGACCTGCCGGACGCATCGTTCGCCGGCCAGCAGGAGACCTTCCTCAACATCCACGGCTTCGACAACATCCTCCACGCCATGAAGGAGGTGTTTGCTTCGCTCTACAACGACCGCGCCATCGCCTATCGCGTGCACAAGGGCTTCACGCATGCCGAGGTGGCGTTGTCGGCGGGGGTGCAGCGCATGGTGCGTTCCGACCTGGGCGCTTCGGGCGTGATGTTTACCATCGACACCGAAACGGGCTTCCGCGATGCCTGCCTGGTCACCGCCTCGTACGGCCTGGGCGAGATGGTGGTGCAGGGCGCCGTCAATCCCGACGAGTTCTACGTCCACAAACCCACGCTGCGCGCCGGGCGCCCGGCCATCGTGCGTCGCAACCTGGGCTCCAAGATGAGCAAGATGGTGTTTTCCGAAACCCGCGAAGCGGGCCGCTCGGTACGCACCGAAGAAGTCCCGGACGATCTGCGCCACCAGTTCTGCCTGAGCGACGCCGACGTCGCCGAACTGGCGCGCTACGCGGACATCATCGAGCGCCATTATGGGCGGCCGATGGACATCGAATGGGGCAAGGACGGGGATGACGGCAAGATCTACATCCTGCAGGCCCGGCCGGAGACGGTGAAATCGCAGTCGTCCGGCCTGGTGACGGAGAAATTCCGCCTCAAGCAGCACGGCAAGGTGCTGGCTTCGGGGCGCGCCATCGGCCAGAAGATCGGCTGCGGGCCGGTGCGCATCGTGCAGAGCGCCACCGAGATGCACCGGGTGCAGCAGGGCGACGTGCTGGTCACCGACATGACCGACCCCAACTGGGAGCCGGTGATGAAGCGGGCGTCGGCCATCGTCACCAATCGCGGCGGCCGCACCTGCCATGCCGCCATCATCGCGCGCGAACTGGGTATCCCCGCGCTGGTGGGCTGCGGCGACGCCACCGAGGTGACCACCGAGGGCGAGTCGGTGACCGTCTCGTGTGCCGAGGGCGATACCGGGCATGTCTATCGTGGCCGCCTCAATTACGAGGTGCAGACCACCGACATGGGCAATCTGCCGCCGCTGCCGGTCAAAATCATGATGAACGTCGGCAACCCCGAACTGGCCTTCGAGTTCGCCCAGATCCCCAACGGCGGGGTGGGGCTGGCGCGCCTGGAGTTCGTCATCAACAACATGATCGGCATCCATCCCAAGGCGGTGCTCGAACACGACCACGTGCCGGCCAAGCTGCGCACCGAGATCATGCGCCGTTCGCGCGGCTACGGCAGCCCGCGCGAATTCTTCGTGTCGCGCCTGACCGAAGGCGTGGCCACCATCGCGGCGGCGTTCTGGCCGCAGCCGGTCATCGTGCGCCTGTCGGACTTCAAGTCCAACGAATACCGCAAGCTGCTGGGCGGTGAGATCTACGAGCCGGAAGAAGAAAACCCCATGATCGGTTTCCGTGGGGCGTCACGCTACATCGCCAACACCTTCCGCGACTGCTTCGAGCTCGAATGCGCGGCCATGAAACGCGTGCGCAACGACATGGGGCTGACCAACGTGCAGTTGATGGTGCCCTTCGTGCGCAACCTGGAAGAAGCGCGCGGCGTGGTCGACCTGCTGGCCGAACATGACCTGCGGCGGGGCGAGAACGATCTGAAGCTCATCATGATGTGCGAGATTCCGTCCAACGCCCTGCTGGCCGAAGAATTCCTCGAACACTTCGACGGCTTCTCGATCGGCTCCAACGACCTGACTCAGCTCACGCTCGGGCTGGACCGCGATTCCGGACTGGTGGCCCACGCCTTCGACGAGCGCGATCCGGCGGTCAAGCAATTGCTGTCGATGGCCATCAAGACGGCCAACCGCCTTGGCAAGTACGTCGGTATCTGCGGGCAGGGGCCATCGGATCATGCCGATTTTGCACAGTGGCTGATGGAGCAGGGCATCCAGACCATTTCGCTGAACCCCGACACCGTCATCGACACCTGGCTCAAGCTGGCCGAACACGCCAATCGCTGACAGCGCCCGATTACCTCCCCTGACGGGACCGACAATCGCCGATTGCCGGTCCTTTTTTTGCCTGTTTCCCTGCAACGGCCTGCCATTTCTGCCAGATCGCGCCCGCCATGACGGGCGGGGGGCGACGCCCCGGTCCCGCCATGCGCCAAGGCCTGATCCGCGATGCAGAACGCGGGCGACACCCTGTGACCGGGAACTTCTGATAGTCTCAACAACGAATTTGTTGAATTCACTGCAACGTAAATACGATTGCATGAATCGGCTTGGCCGATGTAGCCTCTGATCGGCTCAGAAAAATCTGACATAGCTGGCTGGATCAGTTGCGCCCCATTTGGGTGCTGCATAACGGCCTCTCTGAGCTAATATCCGGTGTCTTGCCGGATTGGCATGGCGGAACCAACCCCCCGCTTTTGAAGCGCGCCAAATCTTTGAAAATAAAAATACCGTTGTGACGACGCAGCCGAACGCGCCGGTGGCGTTTTTGTTGGGAGTTATGTTCCGATGGCCTTGCTTCTGCTGTCCGGCCGCTCCGCTACGCGGCCGGGTGTTCATGCGGTCAGCATGCGGACCGCGATTGTCATTGTTGCCGCACTTGGCTGTGTCCTGATCCTCGCTGCCTTCGCCCTGGGCCTGTTGGCCGGGCGCATGAGCCAGCGGCCAGCCCCTGTCGCCATTGCCGCGACACCCCAGCACGACCCCTTGCGCGATCGTTTTTCGATGGAGCGCCTGGGTGAATTGAGCGGTCGCCTGATCCGTCTCGAAACCCTGGCCCAGGGCCTGGGCAAGAAAATGGGCACCCTCGACAGCATCGAAAAGAAGCTCGACGGCGTGCGTAGCGGTGCCTTGCGTACCGAGATCGCGCCGGGCGATATCCGTGCCCGCCGCGCCGAAGGCGGCCCGCAATTGCCGGCGCGCCGTTGCGCCCAGCCCGCCGGCGTGGCCGGTGACGTGCTGCGGGCCGACGATGGCATGACCTGCCTGCAAGAAATGCTGGCGCTGGTCGAACAGGCCGCCAAGAAGCGCACCGTGGCGCTGATGGCCGTGCCCGCCCGTACGCCGGTCGAAGGCGTCGACACCGGCTCCCCGTACGGCAATCGCGTCGATCCGATCAATGGCCGCGTGTCGTTCCATTCCGGGCTGGATTTCCCTGCCGCGCCGGGCACGCCGATCCGCGCCGCCGGTGGGGGCACGGTCCTCTTCGCGGGTTATCGCAACGAGATGGGCAACATGGTCGAGATCGACCACGGCAACGGGCTCGTCACCCGCTATGCGCATTCCTCACGCCTGTACGTCAAGACCGGCGATCTGGTGGCGCCGAGCCAGGTCATTGCCGCCGTCGGCTCGACCGGTCGCTCCACCGGCCCGCATCTGCACTTTGAAATCCTGCACCAGGGCCGCTTCGTCAATCCGGCCGTGTACCTGGCGCTGGCGTCCGACATGGATGGGTTGTAAGCCATGCGCCGCCGCCGTCCCACCCAGCATCTGTCGCACGCCGACTGCCTGATCAAGCCACGCGACGCGCGTCATGCCTCGTGGCTGCGCATCGGGGTGGTGGCGGTCGTCACGCTCGGCGCCGCCGCCGCCTTTGCCGTCATGCGTGCGCCGCAAGTCGATCATCTGCAGGAAATGACGCGCCTGCGCAGCGACACCCGCCAGTTGCGCGATCAGCTCGAACGCGTGCACCTCGACGTGCAGCACGAGCAAGCCACCAATACCGCCCTGCGCGAGCAGATCGGCCAGCTGACCGAACAGGTCGGCACGCTGCAGAGCGAACTGGCCTTCATGCGCTCACGCAAGAGCACCCAGTAAGCGCCATCCCTATCCGTTCCCTTGGTTCCGAGGAGTCTCCATGTTTGGAAAGAAGCACACCACGTCGGTCGAACTGACCAAGTTGTCCAGCCTGATTGCCGACTCGGTCGAGGTCAACGGCGACGTCATGTTCGTGGACGGTTTGCGCGTGGATGGTCATGTGCGGGGCAACGTGACGTCCAAGGCAGAGACGCAGAGCCTGCTGGTGCTGAGCCAGAACGGCTGCATCACCGGTGATGTGCACACCTACGACGCGGTCATCAATGGCACCATCCATGGCAATCTGGTGGTCGAGCATTTTCTGGAATTGCAGGCCAAGGCCAAGGTTGCCGGCAATATCACCTATCGCCAGTTGCGCATGGATTGCGGCGCAGCGGTGGATGGCCACCTGGCGACGCTGGGCGAAGACGGCAAGCAGCGCCTGACCCACGAAGCCCAGAGCAACGTGCTCGAACTGCCCGGCCCGCTGAGCGCCAAGGGCTGAGCGGCAAACTGACGATCAAGTCGAGGGACGGCGATGCAGGCATGGATGTGGTGGGTACTGGGGTTCGCGCTGATCGCGGCCGAATTGCTGGTGCCGTCTTTCTTCATCATCTGGTTCGGCGTGGCGGCCCTGCTGGTCGGTCTGCTGGTGTGGATCGCGTCGGTCGGGCTGGCGGTGCAGATCGTTGCCTGGGCGGCGCTGTCGATCGTGCTGGTGGTGCTGTGGTTCAAGGTGTTCAAGCAGCGTACGGTGTCTTCGGCTGGCACCGCCGATGCCGCGCTCGGCGAAGTCGGCATGCTGATCCACGACGTGCGCCCCTTCCACCCCGGCAAGGTGCGCTTCCAGCGTCCGATCCTCGGATCCGATGTGTGGGAATGCGTGGCCGAAGAAGATATCCGCACGGGTGAACGCGTGCGGGTGGTGGCCGTCGAAGGGCGCGCGCTGCGCGTCTCGTCTGCCGCCACGCGCGGCGCCTGACCGCTGGCGCGGCTCAGGCGGGCGCCGGTGGCGCCCCTTCCGGCGGCGTCCCATCCAGTTTGCTTGCCTGCGGTGTTTCGCGCAGCCACACGTCGTGCTGCGGGAACGGGATCTCGATGCCCGCCGCGCCGAAACTCGCCAGAATCGTGCGGCGGATTTCGCTGCCGATGCCCATGGCGTCGTTGGCGTCGATGACCCAGGCCATCAGGCGAAAATCCAGCGCGTTGTCGCCGAATCCCACGAAGAACGCCATCGGCGCCGGGGAGGCGAGCACGCCGCTCTGGCGGTCGGCGGCGGCCACCAGCAACTTCTCGACCTGTTCCGGATCGCTGTTGTAGCCCACGCCGATGTCGATATCGATGCGGCGCTGGCGGCTGGTCAGCGTCCAGTTCAATAGATCCTTGGCCAGCAGGTCGCCATTGGGCACCACCACGTCGCCGCCCAGGCCGGTGCGGATGGTGGTGGCGCGAATGCCGATGCGCTGCACCACACCGCTGGCGGCAGCTGTCTCGATGCTGTCGCCGACGTGAATCGGCCGTTCCAGCAGCAGGATCAATCCCGATACGAAGTTGTTGATGATGTTCTGCAGGCCGAAGCCCACCCCGACACCCACCGCGCCGGCCAGGATGGTGATCTTGGTCATGTCGATGCCGGCGGCGGCCAGCGCCAGCATGAAGCCGGCCACACCCAGGGCGTAGCGAGTGAGCGCCGAAATGGCATAGGGCACGCCTTCGGCCAGATGCACACGCGGCAGGATTTCGTCCTCCAGCAGCACCCGCACCACGGCGATCAACAGGTAGGTGCCGACCAGACATAGCAGGGCCGTGATCAGTGCGCCGATCGAAATCGATGCCTCGCCGACGTTCAGGTGGGTATTCATCATGCCTTCGAGCGCGGCCGGCACGGTGTCGTAGAGATTCCACGCATAGAGGGCGCCGATGACGAAGCCCATGCCGGCCAGCACGAACTGCAAGGTGGCCCAGGCGCGATCGAGTGTCGCGCGGCGACGCTGCACCACGTGCAGGACGCGCGCCGCGCGCGTGCGCAGCACCACCAGGCCGAGCCCCAGGGTGGCGTAAAAGGCCGCCGTGTAGACGATCGCCACGCCCAGCGTGCCGAGCACGCCGCTGCGCAGCGTCACCGCCAGTCCCACCTGACCCACGACATTGGCGTACAGGGCCACCAGCAGGGCGGCGACGATGAGGTACACCCCCATGCGTATCCACGGGCGGCTGAGCCAGGACGTGACGTGCCCGCGCATGCGCCACAGATCGTGCACGAGGGCCAGCGCCACCAGCAGGCACTGGGCGATCATGATGAGGCGGTCCAGCCCGGGCGTGAAATCGAGCAGCGCGCGCAGCGGCGAAACCAGCAGGCTGCAAGCGATGGCCCACACCGACAGGCGCACCGACGGACCCAGCGCAGCCACGGTGAGCGCGCCGGCCGGCAGCGAGACGAACAGCCAGATCAGGTCATAAAAAGCGATGGGGCCGCGCGGGGCGCTGACGGTGACGTACAGCAGGGTCACCAGCACCGCCACCCACAGCGGTTTCTTGAGTACGCGGCGGCAACGCGTCATGTCCACGCGCAGCGCCACGTCGGCCAGTTCGACGTTGGCCGCGTTGCGGATGAGCAGGAAGGTCCCCAGTAGCAGGGCCAGCGACAGGGTCGCCAGGAAGCCGCCGTGGCTGCGCACGTAGGTGGCGATCAGGCGCCACTGCGTGGCGCCTTCTTCTTTCATGCGCACGCCGCGTTTGGCCTGGGCATTGAGCGATTGCCACAGCGGTTCGGCTTCGGCTTCGCGCATGGCCTGGGTGCGATGGGCGCGGCGCGCGGCGATGTCGTCGTTCAGTTCGTCGATCTGCGCGCGCTGGCCGATGGCGCGTTCCAGCATCAGCAGCAATTCATCGCGGCGGGGCTGCAGGCGGGTGGTCAGTTCATCCAGTTCGCCGCGCACCTGGCCGATGCGCTCGCGCAGCGCGCGCGAAGCATTCAGGCGGCGGGCGTCTTCGGCATAGCCCGACCAGGCGTCGCGCGCCTGGGTGACGTCGCCGAGCAGCGCCTCGACCTGGCTGGCGCCGTTCTGCAGGCGTTCGATCATGGTGTCCAGCGCGCCACTGTTGCCCAACACCGTGGTCTGCATGTCGACCAACTGGTTGGCATCGGCATCGGCGCTCAGCGGCGTGGCATCGATGCGTGCGCGCAGCGCTTGCAGATCGGCCGCCTGGCGCTCGAGCACGGGCGCATAGTCATTGAGGCGCTCGCTTTGCTCGGCGAGCCGATTGAGGCGGCCATGCAGGCGCGCCGGCGCTTCCAGTGCGGTGACGATCTGCGCCAGCGTCGGTGGCTGTGGCGCCTGCACGGGGGCCGAGGCGGCCGCGCTGTCGGCGCCGGCCGGCGTGCTCAACACAAGCGCGCAGAGTAGCGCCAGTGCCCGCCCCAAGGCACCGAAAAAGGGCAATGCAGGGTGCATGTGCACCGTATGGGTGCAAGGGCGGGAGGCCATGTGCCTGCCGGCGTGAACGTTTTTTTGCATGCGGATGAGCGATGCGATGGGGATGGGGCGATGAAAGCTTGATGCATAGCAAGAAGCCTCGTACCGCGATCATAGGCCCATCAAGATTCCTACGGCAAAACCGTAACCG
>JASGFB010000078.1:0-23845 GCA_047605765.1 Rhodocyclaceae bacterium | reverse complement strand
AGCGAGCAGAAATCGCCGCCGGGGCAGCAGATGATGTCGGTCAGCAGGCCGATGTTCGGCGTTGCCAAACCGGCGGCGCGCGCCGTCTGCCACACCGTGTACAGGTCGGAGAGCTTGACGTCGGCCAGGATCAGGTTCTGCTCGTGCGATATGCGCAGTTCGCCGAAGCTGTATTGGTCCGCCAGATCGGCCACCCGATCCATCTGATCGGCCGTCGCATCGCCCGGTGCCACGCCGGTGGGCTTGAGCGACAGCGTGACGGCGCGGTAGCCGGGCACGCGGTGGGCATGCACGCAGCGCTTGACCCAGGCGGCAAAGGCGCGATCGTCGCTCAGCCGGGCGTCGAAGCCGGCGTCGCTGGCGGGCAACTGTGCATACGCCGGGGCCACGAAGTGCGCCGACACGCGATCGAATTCGGCTTGCGTGATGGTGTTGGGGCCATCCTTGAGGTGCGCCCATTCGGCTTCGACCTGACGGCGGAATTCTTCGATGCCCAAGGCCTTGACCAGGATCTTGATGCGCGCCTTGAACGAATTGTCGCGACGGCCGTGCAAGTTGTAGACACGGATGATGGCTTCGCAATAGGTCAGGATGTGCTGCCAGTCGATCCAGTCGCGCACCAGCTCGCCGATGATCGGTGTACGGCCCATGCCGCCGCCGGCATACACGCGGATGCCGAGCTGGCCGGCGTCGTTGCGCAGGAACTCCAGACCGATGTCATGCAGCTTGATAACCGCGCGGTCATCGTGGCAGGCGTTGATGGCGATCTTGAACTTGCGCGGCAGCAGGGCGAATTCCGGATGGAAAGTGCTCCACTGGCGCAGGATCTCGGCGATCGGGCGCGGATCGACGACCTCATCGGGGGCGACGCCGGCGAATTGGTCGGTGGTGATGTTGCGCACGCAATTGCCGGAGGTCTGGATGGCGTGCATCTGCACGGTGGCCAGCTCCGCCAGAATATCGGGCACGCGCTCGACCGGTGGCCAGTTGAACTGCGTGTTCTGGCGCGTCGAAAAGTGGGCGTAGCCGCGATCGTAGGTGCGGGCGATGTGCGCCAGCTTGCGCAACTGGCGCGATGCCATCAGGCCGTAGGGCGTCGCGATGCGCAGCATCGGCGCATGGCGCTGGATGTACAGGCCGTTTTGCAGTCTCAGCGGGCGGAACTCGTCTTCGGACAGTTCGCCCGCCAGGTAGCGGCGCGTCTGATCGCGGAATTGCGCCACACGCTGGTCCACGATGCGCTGATCATATTCGTCGTAGCGGTACATACAGAGGTCTCTCTAGCGTCGGGCGGGAGTGCGCCTCAAAGTGAAATCATTTTTGCGCCGACCACCACCAGCATGCAGGCCAGCAGCGGGCGCAGCGCATGTTCGGGCAGGCGGGTGGAAATCTGGCTGCCTACCCAGATACCGGGCAGGGAACCGATCAACAGACTGCCCAGCAGGACCCAGTCCACGCTGCCCAGCCACCAGTGGCCGAGGCCGGCGACCAGCGTCAGCGGCACGGCATGGGCGATGTCCGACCCGACGATCCGCCGCGCGGGGAGCGAAGGGTACAAGAAAAACAATGCCGTCACGCCCAGCGCGCCGGCCCCCACGGACGAGATCGACACCAGTACGCCGAGAATGGCGCCGGTGACGACCGTCAGGGTGGCGGTGCGCGCCGGATTGGGCGCGGCATGCCGCTGTGCGAACGCCTGGATGCGGCCACGGAAGACCAGCGACAGCGCGGTCAGCACCAGTGCCACGCCGAGTGCGGCGGAAATCAGCTTGGTGGCGCCGCCGATGCCGCCCGGCGCCCATTGGTGCATCAGCCACAGCGTGAGCGCCGCCGCCGGCAGCGAACCGCTGGCCAGGCGCCGCGTGATCGTCCAGTCGACCGTTCCCTTCAGGCTATGGGCCAGCGTGCCGCCCGCCTTGGTGACGGATGCGTACAGCAGATCGGTGCCTACCGCGACGGAGGGATGAATGCCGAACAGCAAGACCAGCAGGGGGGTCATCAGCGAACCGCCGCCAACGCCCGTGACACCTACGATCAGTCCAACCGCAAAACCTGCAAAAGGATAGGCAAAGTCCATGAAACCAGAAGGGTTTGATCCAGTGGATGGATCATACGCGTCGCCTAACTGGGCCAAATGCCGGTTTGGCTCACACTGTTAGAAGAAAAAGTAATATAAGCTGGCTGCCCGCTCGGGGCAGGATGCAGGGCTGCGGCGCTTGCCGCCAGCGGCCGCCGGGAGCGGCCTATCACTATCGAGGTCGCGTGGTGCGCACGCGATGGGCTATGAATCTGCAACAACTGCGCTACGTCTTTGAAGTCGCCCGCCGCAACCTGTCGGTGTCGGAAGCGGCCGACGCTCTGTATACCTCCCAGCCTGGCGTGTCCAAGCAGATCAAGCTGCTCGAAGAAGAACTCGGCATCGACATCTTCGTGCGCCACGGCAAGCGTCTGGTGGCCATCACCGAACCCGGCCAGAAGGTGATCGAGCTGGCCTCGCGCATGCTGCGCGAAGCGGACAATCTGCGCGCGGTGGGTGAGGAATACCACAACGAGGACACCGGGCGGCTGTCGATCGCCACCACCCACACCCAGGCCCGCTATGCCTTGCCGCGCGTGGTCGGCGAGTTCATGCGCCGCTATCCCAAGGTGCAGTTGTCGCTCCATCAGGGCAACCCGAGCCAGATCTGCGAGATGGTGCTGTCGGGCGAAGCGGACGTGGCGATCGCCACCGAGGCGATCAGCGAGTATCCCGATCTGGTGATGATGCCGTGCTACCAGTGGAACCGCAGCGTCATCGCCAAACCCGGCCACCCGATCCTGCGGGCCCAGCCGCTGACCCTCGAGGCCATCGCGCAGTATCCGATCATCACCTACGACTTCGCCTTCACCGGCCGCAGCCTGATCAACAAGGCCTTCGTCGGTCGCGGGCTCAAGCCCAAGGTGGTCCTCACCGCTATCGACTCCGACGTCATCAAGACATACGTGGCGATGGATCTGGGCATCGGTCTGGTGGCGAGCATGGCCTACGACCCCATGATCGACCGCCAACTGGCGGCAGCGGACGCCTCTCACCTCTTCGAATCGTCCACCACGCGCATCGGGCTGCCGCGCAATGCCTGGCTGCGCGGTTATGTATACGCTTTCATCGAATCCTTCGCCCCGCACCTCACGCGCCGCGTGGTGGACGCCGCGCTGGCGGGCGGCGGCAGCGACCCCGGCCTGTAACGGCATGGCCGGTGCCGCTGGTGTGCCCGCAACGAATCGGCGCGCGGCGGCTATGCGAGCGGGCGGATCAGGCTACAATCCCGTGCCCGAAATTTGCTTCGGTTGGGGGCCCATCGAGGGCCTTTTTCGTGCCTTGCGCCTACAACCATCATGTTGCTGACTTTTGTCATTATTTATTGGCTGGTGTCGATCGGCATCGGCTTGTATGCCGCCCTGCGGGTTCACAACACCAAGGACTTCGCGGTCGCCAGCCGCGCCCTGCCTTTCCACATCGTGGTGGCGACAGTGTTCGCCACCTGGTTCGGATCGGAAGCGGTGCTCGGCATCCCCGCCACCTTCCTGCAGGAAGGTCTGGGCGGCGTCCTGGCCGATCCCTTCGGTTCCTCGCTGTGTCTGGTGATCGTTGGCCTGTTCTTCGCCAAGCCCCTGTACCGCCTCAACCTGCTGACGGTGGGTGACTATTACCGCCTGCGCTTCGGTCGCACGGTCGAGATCATCACCACGCTATGCATCGTGGTGTCGTACCTGGGCTGGGTGGCGGCGCAGATCAAGGCGCTCGGGCTGGTGTTCTACGTGCTCTCCGATGGGGCTATTTCGCAGGAGCTGGGCATGGCGCTCGGTTCGGCCTCGGTCCTCATCTACACGCTCTTCGGCGGCATGTGGTCGGTGGCCATCACCGATTTCATCCAGATGATCGTGATCGTGGTCGGCCTTATCTACCTCGGCTGGGACGTGGGCAACATGGCCGGCGGCGTGACCACCGTGGTGGCGCATGCGGCGGCGGCCGGCAAGTTCGAGTTCTGGCCCGATTTCAACCTCAATGCCATTGTGCTGTTCATTGGTACGCTGATCACCATGATGTTCGGCTCGGTGCCGCAGCAGGACGTGTTCCAGCGCGTGCAGTCCTCGGCCAATGAGAACATCGCGGTGAAGGCGACCGTGCTGGGCGCCATCCTGTATTTCTGCTTCACCTTCATCCCGATGTTCCTGGCCTACTGCGCCACGCTCATCGCGCCGGAGCTGGTGGCACAGTACATCGACACCGACTCGCAACTGATCCTGCCCAAGCTGCTGCTCGAAAAGGCGCCGCTGTTCGCCCAGGTGATGTTCTTCGGCGCGCTGCTGTCGGCCATCAAGAGCTGTGCCTCGGCGACCTTGCTGGCGCCGTCGGTGACGTTTGCCGAGAACCTGCTGCGTCCGATCCTGCTGCGCGCTCGGCCGGCGCTCACCGACAAGCAATTCCTGCGCTGGATGCAGGGGGTGGTGCTGGTGTTCACGGTGGTGGTGACGACCATCGCCATGCATACCACGCTGTCCATCTACGGTCTTGTCGAGAACGCCTACAAGGTCACGCTGGTCGCCGCCTTCGTGCCGCTGGCGCTGGGTGTGTACTGGAAGCGTTCAACCACCCAGGGGGCGGTGGTGTCGATGGTGCTCGGCCTGGCAAGCTGGGTCGTCCTCGAAGTGTCGGCGCCGGCCTGGACCGAGGTGTGGCTGCCGCATTTCGTCGGTTTCCTGGTGTCGCTGGTGAGTTTCATTGCGTTCTCGCTGTTGCCGCAGTGGGTACGCACGCCGCCGATTCCGCAGCCGGGAGGCGTGCATCACACGCATCCGGCGGCGGTGGCTACCCAGGCGACTCACGGCCAAGGCGGGGTGTAGTGACGGGATGACGCAACGGACAGGCCGGCTGCCGGCGCACCTGACGATCGCTTATGTGCTGCTGCTGCTCTATGCCTGTCTGTTCCCCTTCACCGGCTGGCGCGACATCGGCACCGGCCCGCTGGCCTTTCTGAGCCAGCCGTGGCCGCGCTATTTCACCTGGACCGACACGATCTTCAACGTGCTCGGCTATATCCCGCTCGCGTTCGTCTTCGCTGCCGCCTTGCGCGGCATGCTGCGCCCCTGGCAGACCGTCCTGCTGGTGACGGTCTGCTGTGGCCTGCTCAGCGGCGCGGTGGAGACCATTCAGAACTACCTGCCAACGCGCGTCGCCTCGAATATCGATTTGACGGGCAATACGCTCGGCGCGCTGGCCGGCGCGCTGCTCGGCGTGCGCTTCGGGCGCATATTCGATCGCCATGGCGCGCTGGAGCACTGGCGGCAGCGGCGTTTCCATCGCGGCCATATCGGTGAGATGGCGCTGATCCTCATCGGGTTGTGGTGGCTGGCCTTGCTCGAGCCGACCAACATCCTGTTCGGCAACGGCGATCTGCGGCCGCTGTTCGACTTGCCCGCACCGCTGGCGTTTTCGGTCCAGCGCTACGTGGTCCTGGAAGCCGCCGTGGTGGCCATCCAGATGCTGGCGGTGGGTTTGTTCATCCGGCGCTCGATGCGTCAGCCGACGGTGGGTGTGCTGGTGCTCGTGCTGGTGCTGGGCCTGGGTGTGAAGATGCTCGCCTCATCCGCCTTCGTTCGGCCGCCCATGCCGTTCGAATGGGCCAGCCCGGGGGCCTTGCGTGGTCTGGCGGTGGGGGCGGTGCTGATCGCGGCGAGCTGGCGCATGGCGGGGTGGGCGCAGCATACGCTGGCGTGCCTGGCATTGCTGTGCGCGACGGCGCTGGCCAACCTGGCGCCGGTCAATCCCTTCGACTGGGATGGCGTGCTCATCAAGCAGGGCGATCTGCTCAACTTCCAGGGGCTGACGCGGATCGCTGCTGCCGTGTGGCCTTTCCTGGCACTGGCCTATCTGACGGCGCAGCGGGCCATTCTGTCGCGCCGGCTGTGATCGGCGATGCCTGAAGCACCCAATGAAAAAGGGCGCCGTTGGCGCCCTTTTTCATTGGGTGACGGTAAGGCTCAGGACGCCAATTCGGCGGCGGTGCGGAAGTGCTGCTGAGCTTCGGCCACACGGCCCAACTGTTCGGCCAGGCGCGCCAGTTCGAGGTGCGCGGCACGGCTCGGCGACATCGACAGCGAGGCCTCGAAGTAGCTCTGCGCCTTACCCCACAACTGGCCGCGCAGGCACAGACGGCCCAGCGTCAGCAGCAGGCCGGCGTCGTCCGGATGCTGCTTGAGCCAAGCTTCGGCCGTCGCCAGCTGGTCGCGCAGTTCGCCCGACTTGCAGCGGCCATATAGCGTGGCCAGTTCGGGCTCCCATTCGCGTTCGAGGGCTTCCTGGATGGCGGCAAGGGCTTCCCGGTCGGCGCTGGCGCCAATCAGGTGCGGAATGGCGCGGCACAGGAAGGTCGGATCGCGACGTTCCTCGTCGGGGATGGTGGCCCACACGCGTTGCATGCTTTGCTGATCGCCATCGGCCTCGCGCAGTTGTTCCAGCAGCGCCCGGCGCAGCAGCGGGGCGGCCTGTTCCGGCGTGAGTGCATGGTACTTGCGCAGTTGCCGCGCCAGACGCGCCACTTCGTCCCAGCGTCCGCGCGCCTGCTCGGCCTGTAGTGCCAGGCGCAGGGCCGCGATGTGGCGCTGGCCGCTGGCCCGCAGGGTGTCCAGGCGCATGGCCGCTTCGTCGAAACGGCGGTCGGCGAGGGCGAATTCGGCTTCCAGCATGAGGCGCGCGGTGCGGATCTCGTCGTCATAGTGCGAGGCTTTGTCCAGCCATTGCTGGCGCCGTGCCGGTTCGCGCATGGCGTGGGCGGCGCGCGCCGCCATCAGGGCCGACAATCCGCAGGATTCGCCACCGTCATAGGCACTCACCGCCAGGCGATAGGCTTGCCCGAAACGCCCTTCCATGAACAGGCGTTCGGCATCGCGCAGGGCGCGGGCGGCACGCTCGCGCTTCTTGCGTTCGCGGTAGGCCGCCACCGCCGTGGGCAGAGCCAGGGTGCGCGCGACCAGGCGGATCAGCGCATACAGCACGGCGAAACTGGTTATGCCCAACAGCACCAGCAGGTTCATCGAAATCTGCAGGCGATAGGGTGGCCACACGAACAGGGCGTAGGCGGTGTTGTAACGCGCCGCCACGGCCAGCGCGGCGGCAATTGCAAAGAGGGCCAGCAGCCACAGCAAGGTACGCATCGGCAGCCCCTCAGCGCGAACCGAGCTTGACGCCACGCAGCGCCGCTTCGGTTTCGTTCAGGGAAGGCAGGTCGACCGACAGGCGTGCCCCTTCGATCTGCCGCAGATCGGCGATCATGCCGGCCACCGGGCGGGCGTCGACGTCGAAGTAACGCTCCAGCCACAGACGCGACTGGCTGACGTCTTCGTTGAAGACCTTGCCGTCGCGTTGGAGCAGCGCCAGCCGCGCCGACAGCAGGCGCAGGCGCAGGTTTTCACGTAGATACAGCGCTTGCTGGGGCGACAGCAGGACCGGTTCCGGGCGGTCGAGGCGCTCGATACGCACCAATTGGCGCAGTTCGTTCCAGAGATCGCCGAACAGTCCGCTGATCCAGTCGGGTTCGGTGCTTTCCGCCGCCAGCGGCGCACTGGCCAGCGGTGCGGATTCGGCTCCGGCAGGGCGGCGTGCGGTCTGCTTGGCGCGCGGTGCGGGCTTGGGCGTGGCGAGCGGCTTGGCCGGCTGGTGTTCGAAGCCCAGCGGCAGGCTGTCGATGCGCCCGAGCATGGCATCCAGCATCAGGCTCATGCTGTCGACGTCCGACAGCGGCAGTGCCTTGAGGCGTTCGATGTCGCGCGCGACCAGCTTGCGCACCGGCAGGAGCTGGGCACGGTCGAGCGACGCCAGGCCGGCGTCGGCCGATTGCAGGGCCGCCAGCGCCGCCGGCACGTTGTTGGCCAGTTGCAGTTGCTGCGAGGCGATGTCCAGGGCTTGTGCCGCCTGCGACAGGATGCGTTCGTCCTTGGCGCGCGAGAACTCCTGGTACAGCGAATCGAGGGCCGCCTGCTGGCCTTGCGATTCGGCCAACTGGGCTTCCATGACAGCGGTCTTGGCCTGCAGCGCCTGCAGGTTTTCCTGGCTCTGGCGGGCGATGGCGCGGGCTTCCTTGGCGGCCGTGTCGCCGTCGGCCAGGCGCCGCGTGAACTCGGTCTGGGCGCGTCTTAGCTCGTTGCGGGTGTCTATCCATTGCCAGGCAAGCAGCGCAATGGCCACCAGCATCACGATCAGCAGCGGATGGTGCCAGGTGAAGGGGCGCGGCGTGCGCTCTGCTCGGCGCGGTGCGTCGCTGGGGGCGGGCGGGGGATTGAGCGGTTCGTTCATACCGTCGATTTTAACCAAAGTGCTTGTGCAAGGCGGTCAGGATGCCCTCATCTCCCGGCCCGGTGAGGATGACGTGTTGTGCGCCGTGGACGGCTAGCGCTTCACCGATGCGGGGATGGGGCGCGAAGAGCGCGGTTTCATTCAGGATGGCTCCGACTTCGGCGCCAAGCAATTCGGCGAAATACCTCACCCCTTCGCTGCTGGTGAATACCAGGGCGTCGAGTTCGCCCGCCGCCCACAGTGTGCGCAGCGGCGCCGTGTCGAGCGTGGCGCGGCGGCGCCGATAGCAGGTGACCGCGTCGACCTGGGCGCCCCGGGCGCGCAGTGTGTCGGCCAGCAGTTCGCGCCCGCCGTCGCCGCGCAGGATCACTATGCGGCGTCCGCGGACGGCGTGTTCGGCAAAGGCCGGCAGGGCGAGCACGCTTTCGGAGTCGAATCGGTCGGTGGGTACGATGACAGCGTCAAAGCCCGCTTCGCGCAAGGCCTTGGCGCTGCCCGGTCCGACCGTTGCGATGGTCAGGTGCGGTGGCCATTGAGGGCGCGGCAAGGCGCTCAGGGCGTGGCTGACCGCGTTGGGGCTGACGAAGAACGCCAGATCGTAGTCGCCCAGTCGCGCGGCCAGTGCGTGCAGCGGTGCGGCATCTTCCAGCGGGGCGATGTCGATCACCGCGAAGTCGATCGCGCGCGCACCTGCCGCGCGCACCTGCCGGAGCAGGCTTTCGGCCTGCTCGCGCGGCCGCGTCACGACGATCGTGCGGCCGGCCAGCGGCATGTCAGCGCAGGCTCGCCAGTATCTCGCGCGCGCCGTCTGCCAGCAGGCGGTCGGCCAGGGATTGGCCCAGCGCTTCGGCGCTCAGCGCGTCGGCCGCCGTCGTTGTGCCCTCGGCCCTGACGAAGCGTGTGCCATCCGGGGTGGCGACGAAGGCGCGCATCGCCAGGCCGGCGCCGCTCACTTCGCAGAACGCCCCGATGGGGACGTCGCAGCCGCCTTGCAAGGCCAGCGTCAGTGCGCGTTCGGCGGCGACGCAGACGGTGGTGTCGTGATCGGCCAGCGGCGCCAGCCAGGCGGCGATCTCGGGCCGGTCCAGGCAGGCTTCGATGCCGAGCGCTCCCTGGCCGGCGGCCGGTAGTGAAATCTGCGTGGGCAATTCGGCGCGGATGCGTTCGCCCAGGCCCAGGCGCGTCAGCCCGGCGGCGGCCAGGATGATGGCATCGAACTGGCCTTCGTCGAGCTTGCGCAGGCGCGTGTCGAGATTCCCGCGCAAGGGGTGTACCGCCAGGTAGGGGTACTGCGCGTGGAGCTGCGCTTCGCGCCGCAGGCTGGAGGTGCCGACGACGGCGCCGGGTGGCAGATCGTCCAGGCTGTCGTAGCGGTTGGAAACGAATGCATCGTGCGGCCGTTCGCGCGCCAGGGTCGCCACCAGCGCGAATTGCGGTGGCAACTCGCCCGGCACGTCTTTCATCGAGTGCACCGCGATGTCGGCGCGACCGTCGAGGAGTGCGTTTTCGAGTTCCTTGACGAACAAGCCCTTGCCGCCGACCTTGGACAGCGTGCGATCGAGGATCTGATCGCCGCGCGTGGTCATACCCAGCAGTTCCACGACGCAACCCGGCCAGGCCGCCTCCAGGCGAGCCTTGACGTGATGGGCCTGCCACAGGGCGAGGCGGCTTTCGCGCGTGGCGATGACGATGCGGGTGGGGGCGGCGATATCGTGGGACATGGTGGCTGTCGAATCGAAAAAGACCACGCCGGGGGCATGGAAATTGCACCTGGAGCGCCGGCAGATGCTACCACGCGTGCCTGAAAGCCGCTCTGGCCCTCGCTTTGCGCGGTCCGCAGCGTGATGGGGTGTGCCATACGAGTGCGGCAACGTGCCGGCATGCTCCAAAGTGGCGCGTTGGACTGATATATTTCAAACCTTTTGGGCGCATGCCGTGGTGGTCGCGTCCGCTAGCGGGCTGGTAATACATCAGATGAACACGAGCAACGAGCAAGACAAGGACACTCCCCTCCGTGACGACATCCGCCTGCTGGGCCGTATTCTGGGCGACACCGTCCGGCAACAGGAAGGCGAGGCCGTGTTCAACCTGGTCGAGAAGATTCGCCAGACCTCGATCCGTTTCCACCGCGACGCCGACGCCTCGGCGCGCGCCGAGCTGGAAGGCATGCTCGATGCGCTGTCGCGCGAAGACACCAATCATGTCGTGCGGGCGTTCAGTTACTTCTACCAACTGGCCAACATCGCCGAAGATCAACACCACATCCGCCGCTCGCGCGCCCACTTGCGCGCCGGTTCGGCCGCCCGCGAAGGCACCATCGATCATGCGCTGCAACTGGCCGACGAGGCTGGTGTGCCGGCCGGCAAGATCCGCCAGTTCTTCGACGATGCGCTGATCAGTCCGGTGCTGACCGCGCACCCGACCGAGGTGCAGCGCAAGAGCATTCTCAATTGCCAGTTGCGCATCGCCCAGTTGCTCGATGCGCGCGACCGTATCCAGATGACGCCGGAAGAGCTGGCCGAGAACGACGAGAACCTGCGCCGTTCGGTGCTCGTCCTGTGGGAAACGCGCATGCTGCGCCCGGTCAAGCTGTCGGTCATCGACGAAGTGGCCAACGGCCTGTCGTACTACGACTACACCTTCCTGCGCGAACTGCCGCGCATGTACGGTCGCGTCGAAGATGTCCTTGCCCAGCGCGATGACGAATGCAAGAGCCTGGAGCTGAACAGCTTCATGCGCATGGGCAGCTGGATCGGCGGCGACCGCGACGGCAACCCCTTCGTCACCGCCGATGTGCTGCGCCAGGGCCTGCGCATGCAGTCGCAGGTGGCGCTCAGTTTCTACCTCGAAGAGATCAACCGGCTGGCCTCGGGCATGTCGCTGTCGAGCATGCTTGTCGAGATGTCCGACGAGGTCAAAGAGCTGGCGCACTGCGGCCCGACCAGCAGCGCGCATACCGAAGACGAGTACTACCGTCGCGCGTTGCGCTGCATTTACGCGCGCATGCACGCCACCGCCGAACGCCTGCTCGGCCAGGCCATCGGCCGCGAGCCTTTCTTCCGCGCCGAACCGTACCCGTCGACGCGCGAGTTCGTGGCCGATCTGGATGTCATCCATCGCTCGCTGGCTACCCACGGCTCCGGTTCGCTGGCGCGCGGTCGCCTGCGTCAGTTGCGCCGTGCCGTGAAAGTCTTCGGCTTCCATCTGGCGGCCATCGATGTACGCCAGAACTCTTCGGTGCATGAGCGCACGGTGGCGGAACTGCTGGCGCTGGCGCGCCCGGAGGTCGATTACCTGGCGCTGGACGAAGACGCGCGCGTGCAGTTGCTGCTCGAAGAACTGGCGACGCCGCGTCCGCTGTCGTCGGGGTACCTGAAGTACTCGGAAGAAACCGAAAGCGAGCTGTCGATCTTCCGCGCGGTGGCCGAGGCGCATCGCCTGTATGGTCGCGACTGCGTGCCCAACGCCATCATTTCGATGACCACGGGCGTGTCGGACATGCTCGAACTGGCTGTGCTGCTGAAGGAAGTGGGCCTGCTGCGCCCGCACGAGCGCCAGCTCGACGTCAATATCATTCCCCTGTTCGAAACCATCGGCGACCTGCAGGATTCGGCGCGCGTGATGAATCAACTGCTGTCGATTCCGCAGTACAGCCAGTTGCTGGCCTCGCGCAACGCTACGCAGGAAGTCATGCTGGGCTATTCGGACAGCAACAAGGACGGGGGCTTCCTGACTTCCGGCTGGGAGCTCTACAAAGCCGAGATCCAACTGGTCGACGTATTCCGCCAGCATGGTGTGCGCCTGCGCCTGTTCCATGGTCGGGGCGGTTCGGTGGGGCGCGGTGGCGGCCCCAGCTATCAGGCCATTCTGGCGCAGCCGGGCGGCGCGGTGCAGGCGCAGATCCGTCTTACCGAACAGGGCGAGGTGATCGCGTCCAAGTATTCCAACCCGGACGTCGGGCGGCGCAACCTCGAAGTGCTGGCGGCCGCCACCTTCGAAGCGACGCTGCTGGCGCACCCCGAAGCGGCGCCGCGCGCCGAATACCTGGCGGCGATGGATGAGCTGTCGGAACTGGCTTTCAAGGCGTATCGCGGCCTGGTGTACGAGACTGACGGCTTTGAACAGTATTTCTGGGAATCCACCGTGATCTCGGAAATCGCGCACCTGAACATCGGGTCACGCCCGGCGTCACGCAAGAAGAGCACTGCCATCGAAGATCTGCGCGCGATCCCCTGGGTGTTCTCGTGGGCGCAGTGCCGCCTGATGTTGCCGGGCTGGTTCGGCTTCGGCTCGGCGGTCACGCAGTACGTCGACAAGCACGGCCAGAAAGGTCAGGAATTGTTGCAGTCGATGTACAAAGAGTGGCCGTTCTTTGCCACCGTGCTGTCGAACATGGACATGGTGCTGGCCAAGAGCGACATCGGCATTGCATCGCGCTATGCCCAACTGGTGAAGGACGCCGCATTGCGCGACGCCATCTTCCCGCGCATCCAGAAGGAATGGGAATCCACCATCCATTGGCTGCTGGACATCTCCGGCCAGAAGGAAATGCTCGATGGCAACCCCTTGCTCAAGCGCTCGATCCGCAACCGTTTCCCGTACCTGAACCCGCTCAACCACGTGCAGGTCGAGCTGCTGCAGCGCTTCCGCGAAGGCAATGCCGACGAACGCGTGCGGCGTGGCATTCATCTGTCGATCAACGGTGTGGCGGCGGGTCTGCGCAACAGCGGCTGATGCAATCCGGTCCGGTCGGCGTAAGCTGACCGAACGCGCCACCCAGACGCCCCGCAAGGGGCGTTTTGCATGGCGCCCCGCACAGGAGGTTCGACATGTCAGCTTCAGCGGATGAATTACGACGCGCCATCGACGCACTGCGTGACGGCCAATGGGACACGGCGCATGAAGTCGCGCAGGCCACCGATACCCCCCATGGGCACTGGCTGCATGGGATCGTCCACGCTATTGAGGGCGACGAAAACAATGCCCGCTATTGGTATGCGCGGGCCGGGCGGCCGTTTCCCGGCATGGAGCAGGTCGAAGTGGACATCCTCGCCTTGAGGGCGGCGCTGGATGTCCACTGAACCATTGGATCTACATCGCGCAGCCCCATCGGCGCTGGCGGGGCGCGGCGTCGACTAGCCCTGGGCGTGCAGTCGTGAAGGCGCCCCCAGGCGAGCATAGGCACAGCACAGGACGAAGAGCGCCACGCACAAGGCCGCTTCGATCCATCCCAGCGCAGCCGACAGCCCGGCATCGGATGCGCCGCGCACCGTGCCTTCAATGAAATACAGCCAGATGGCGAGGCTGACCCACTGGCAGGTGTAGCGTCGGCCATGCAGGAACCCGCGCAGCGGCAGCAGTAGCGGCAGCGCTTTGAGCACCAGCCATGAGCCGCCCGGCCGCAGGGGAGCCAGCCACAGCTCCCATGCCAGGCACAATGCGATCAGGGCCAGCAGGCAGGCCACGGCAGCGACGCGGATACGCACGAGCATCACAGCGGACCTCCGGCGGCCAGCTTGAGCGCCATCTGCGCCAGGCGCGCGCCCTGTGCGAAAGCCAGCCGTTTCTCATCGTCGGAAAGGGCCGGATCGCCATCCATGCCAGCGTGATGGCTGGCGCCATACGGTGTGCCACCGCCGCGCGTGCCATTCAGCGCCGGTTCGGTATAGGGCAGGCCAACAATGCACATGCCATGGTGGAGCAGCGGCAGCATCATCGACAGCAGCGTGCTTTCCTGGCCGCCATGCAGGCTCGCGGTGGAGGTGAATACGCAGGCGGGCTTGCCGGCCAGTGCTCCCGACAGCCAGGCGCTGGCCGTGCCGTCGAGGAAGTACTTCAGCGGCGCGGCCATGTTGCCGAATCGGGTGGGCGAGCCCAGCGCCAAACCAATACACTCGTCGAGGTCGCGCAGTTCGACATACGGCGGCCCATCGGCGGGGATGTCCGATTCGGTGGCTTCGCACACGGTGGATACGCGCGGCACGGTCCGGACGCGGGCGCTGACGCCGGCCACCGAATCGATGCCGCGTGCGATCTGTTCGGCCAGGGCGCGCACGGCGCCGCGGTGGCTGTAGTACAGGACGAGGATTTCTTTCATTGGGGCAGGCGATCTTAGAATGCGCGCATTATACGGAGCAGGCTCCAGAGCGATGACTCGATCGTGGTATCAGCGTTGGCGCGCCAGCGAGGCGGCCGTGCTCGCCGATTTGGTGCAGGCCAAGTTCAACGAGGTGCGCGTGGCTCAAGTGGCCGGCAGTCTCACGTACACCACGCTGCTGTCGCTGGTGCCGCTGCTGGCGGTGGTGCTGAGCATCATGAGCCAGTTTGCGCCGTTTGCGCGTCTGGGCCTGGCGATGCGCGGCTTCCTGCTCGACAACCTGCTGCCCGACCGGGCCGGCAAGGTCATCGCGACCTATGCGGTGCAGTTCAGCCAGAAGGCGTCCAATCTGACCATTGTCGGCACTGCGCTGTTGGTGATTACGGCGGTGTTGCTGCTGCAGACGGTGGAACACACGCTCAACCACATCTGGGAGGTGCGCCGCCCGCGCCCATGGTGGCTGCGTCTGCCGACCTACTGGCTGGCGCTGACGCTGGGGCCGGTCCTGTTTGCGGCGAGCGTGGCGGCGACCAGCGAACTGATTACCGTGTCCCTGGGGTGGGTGGATAGCCCGCAGTGGATCGGCTCGGTCGTGTATCGGGTGTTCCCCGGCATCCTTCTGTCATGTTTCTTCGGCTATCTGTTCCACACCGTGCCGCATCGGCGCCTGGTGCTGTGGCACAGCGCCGTCGGCGGTCTGGTGGCGGGCCTGGGTGTGATGATCATCCAGCGCGTTTTCGGCTTGTACCTGGCGCGGCTGCCAAGTTTCACGCTGATCTATGGCGCGTTCTCGGTGGTGCCGATCTTCCTGATCTGGCTGTATCTGTCATGGATTGCCATCTTGCTCGGTGCCATCGTGGCGGCCGTGATGCCCGACTTCGTGGCGCGCCGTCGTGTGCTGCCGGACACCATTGGCGGGCGCATCCATGCCGCCCTGCGCATGGTCATTACGCTGACCGAGGCCCAGCGCACCGGGCGGCCGGTGTCGCCGACCACCCTGGCGCGTCGTGGCGGGCTCACGCCGACGCGGCTGGAACGCATGCTCGAAGACATGCGCAGCGCCGGCTGGGTGATGCGCACCGACGCCGGTGATTGGTCGCTGACCATCGCCGCCGAACGCCTGACTCTGGGTGATGTGATCATGACGCTGGTGGTCGGCATCCTGCCGGATACCTCACGCCACGCCGACATGCTCGATGGCGACCAGCGCATCGTCGAACACGCGCTGGCGCGCGTGCAGGCTTCGCTCGATACGCCGATTCCGCAGTTGATGGACGTCGACGCCGCGCGCATTGCCAATGAAATGCGCTGACGGGGGCGTGGGTCAGATCGGGTAGGGGTCGATCTCGAACTGGAACAGTTCAATATTGGAAGTCTGCATATCCAGGCTGAGCAGACGTCCCTGCGCCACATACAGGCGATCGATGTCGGACATCAGCGCGAAGCGGCGCGACGTATACGTGCCCACCGGGGCAAGGATGGCCTGGTGCTGGCGCAGGGCCGGCAAGACCGGTAGTACGAGCGCTTCGATCATGCCCGTCGGTTGATCCGGTTTGCGGAATCCGACCTGCACCGGAATCGCGCCCTGCGACACGATCTGCAGGCCGATCTCGATGCGACCGGGCATGTCGCTGCGCAGCCAGCGCACCACGCAGATGCTCCATTCGGCGCTGGGGTCGCGGCGCAGGGCGATGGCCGTGCCGGCGACGACGCCGGCTTCCAGGCTGTTGATCTGCATGATCGAAAAGCCGCCCGGGCTTTCGTTGATGACATCCCATTCAGTGCTGAAATCATCGGCGCGCGAGCCGGCGCGCAGCATCTGCCAGATAGCAGGCAGGCCCACGCAGGCCTGTACGGCGTAATGCTGCGGGCGGCGTGGCAATTCGCGCCGCGCCGGTGCGGTCCAGCGCTGACGCAGGCGGGCCAGCACGGCGGCTGGCTGCACATCTGGCGCATGCTCGGTCGGCGCCAGTTCCACGCGATCGCGTCCCGCGTCGTGGCGGGCCAGGGCTTCGCTGGCACGGCGTGCCAGCACCGCTGTCGAGAAATACAGCAGGGCTGCCCTGTGCGGAGGTTCGGTGCGTGACCAGGCGGTGGGTTCCGCGCCGTGGGCCGGCTCCAGCCAGTGCCAACTGGTGTCCGGCGTGGCGGGGCGTTCTTCCTGCACATGCAACTGATTGGCTGCGCGCAAAAGGTAGTCAGCGGCCCAATTCAATTCGGCGGGCGCCAGCGACGGCACATCCAGGGTGCCCAGGCAAAGCAGACGCTTGTATTGGGCCAGGGCGGATTCGGCCGGGCTGCCGGGCGGTTGCTGCGGCTCGGCCTCCATGCGCGACAGCGCAAACAGGCGGTAGGCGCAGGACCAGAAATCGCGTTCCAGCTCGCCATTGCAGAGCTGGACGATCAGATATTGCTCAATAAGTAGACGCAGCGCGCGCGCCGTGGCGGTCTCCGCCAGGCGGCGCTGTGTGCGGATGGCGCCGTCCTGGGCATCGCGCAGGACGCGCTCGAAGCCCTGGGCGATGCGCAGCAACGAGGGCGCCAGGCTGGCGACGGTGTTGACCAATGAGGCGGGCGGCGCGTGTGCGGACACCAGTCCGCTGCGGCACTCATTGGCCAGGCGCAGCGCGCGGGCATGGAAAAGCTCGATGCAGCGATAGAACTGCGTGGCCGGGATGGCCGGGGCGTAGGCCGCTTCCAATTGATGGCCGAGCGCCTCGGCTTCGGTGCCGATGTCGGCCGCTGGCGGACTGCTCAGCCAGTCTAGGATGCCGTGAATGGCGTCGGGGGCGCTGATCGGGCCGGCGGGCATCGTGGGTGGGTCGGCGTCGGTTCAGGTGGTTGAAAGGGGCCCGCGTCGGCAGGGCCGGCCAGGCAGCGGCACAGTGTATTGCATGTGTTGCGCCCGGCAGCGATCATGCGACGGACGTTGAGGGCAGAGCGTGCGGAATGCACGCTTGGGTATATTGGTGCTTGAATCGCGATCGATCCTGTTCTATCATCGCGAGTTCTTCCGAATCTGGATAACAGGATACTGCCATGGTTGTGATCCGCCTTGCCCGCGGCGGCGCCAAGAAGCGCCCTTTCTTCAATATCGTTGCTGCTGATTCACGCAATCGTCGCGACGGCCGTTTCATCGAACGCGTGGGTTACTACAACCCGGTCGCCTCCGGTGCCGCCACCACGTTGTCGATCAACGCGGAACGTCTGGCCTACTGGAAGGAAAACGGCGCGCAGCTGTCGCCCACCGTCGAACGCCTGGTCAAGCAACACGCCAAGGCTGCGGTCTGAGCACTGCGCTGCATAGCGGTTCGGCCATGATCGTACTGGGGCGCATCACCGAGCCCTACGGCGTGCGTGGCTGGGTCCGCATCCATCCCTTTGGCGACGACCCCCTCGATTGGGGGAAGATGCCCGAGTGGTGGGTTGGTAACAAGCCAGATTCGGTAGATCCGGCCGATTGGTCGGCGCGCAAGCTGCGCGCATGTCGTGCCCACGGTAAAGGCGTAGTTGCCTTGCTCGACGGGTGTGACGACCGTTCGGCCGCCGAAAGCCTCGAAGGGCTGTACATTGCGGCGCCGCGTGAAGCCATGCCGGCGCCGGCTGAAGACGAATACTACTGGGGCGACCTCGTCGGTCTGCGTGTCATCGGACAAGATGACGCGCCGCTCGGCACGGTGCGCAGCCTGCTCGAAACCGGCGCGCATGCCGTGCTCGACATTGTCGATGGCGACATCGAACGCTTGATTCCCTTCGTGGGGGCCTACGTTCAGAAGGTCGACATCGCTGCCGGCGAATTGCATGTCGCCTGGCAGGCAGACTGGTAGAGCCATGCGGTTCGACGTCGTCACGTTGTTTCCCGATATGTTCGCGGCCATCCGCGATTACGGGATATCGCGGCGCGCCATCGAACGGCGCTTGTGGCAGCTGCAGTGCTGGAATCCGCGCGACTTCACTCATGACGCGCACCGCACCGTGGATGACCGCCCTTATGGCGGTGGTCCCGGCATGGTGATGCTGGCGGAGCCCCTGGCGCAGACTTTGGCGGCGGTACGGACCGCGCAGTCGGTCGATGGCCGGCGTGGGCGGGTGATTTACCTGTCACCGCAAGGCGCACCGCTGACTCACGCCACCGTGCTGCGCCTGGTGCAAGAAGACGCGCTGACCTTGCTGTGTGGTCGCTACGAAGGTGTCGATCAGCGTCTGATCGATGCCGAAATCGATGAAGAAGTCTCCATCGGCGATTTTGTCGTGTCGGGGGGCGAACTGCCCGCCATGCTGCTGATCGACGCGTTGGTTCGGCACCTGCCCGGGGCCCTCAATGACGCTGATTCAGCGGTCGAAGATTCATTTGTCGCTGGCCTGCTCGATTGCCCGCATTACACGCGGCCCGAGCAATACGGCGACGAGGCCGTCCCGGCCGTATTGCTCAGTGGCAACCATGCGGCCATCCGGCGCTGGCGGCTCAAGCAATCCCTGGGGCGGACCTGGCTCAAGCGCCCGGACCTGCTAAAGGATCGTCCGCTGAGTCGCGAAGAAATGCGCCTGCTTGAGGAATTCAGGCAGGAGCATGCTGCGCCATCTTCGGATGGTGACGAGGTGCCCAGCGACGATCGATAGATCGCGATGGGTGCCAAGAAACGTGCGTACCAGGTGGCGACCTGCTCTGCGCACAAGGCCGGCCAAACCGTGCCCACTTTTACATGGAGCTACGCACATGAACTTGATTGAACAAATCGAGCAGGAAGAAATCGCTCGCCTTGGCAAGACCATTCCCGACTTCGCGCCCGGTGACACCGTCATCGTGCAAGTGAAGGTGAAGGAAGGCAACCGCGAGCGTCTGCAGGCTTACGAAGGCGTTGTCATCGCCAAGCGTAACCGCGGCCTCAACTCGTCGTTCATCGTCCGCAAGATTTCGTCGGGCGAAGGCGTTGAGCGTACCTTCCAGTCCTACTCGCCGCTGGTTGCCAGCGTCGAAGTGAAGCGTCGCGGTGATGTGCGTCGTGCCAAGCTGTACTACCTGCGCAGCCGTTCGGGTAAGTCGGCCCGTATCAAGGAAAAGCTCACGTTCCGCGCCAACAAGGGCTGATCGCAGCGTTCTTGAGTACGCAAACGCCCTGGCTACGGCCGGGGCGTTTTGTTTTTGGCGACCGAAAGACCGTATCGGTGCCAAAGTCACAGTCTTGAAATTGACGCTGGCCGCCCCCAGTTCGATAATTGCACCGATAAGCCCCCAGGAGTCCCATCATGAACGCTGTTACCGAAATGCCCGCAGATCCGCTGATCTTCACCGACAACGCCGCCAACAAGGTCAAGGAGTTGATCGACGAGGAAGGTAATGCCGACCTGAAGCTGCGCGTTTTCGTGTCGGGCGGCGGCTGCTCGGGCTTCCAATACGGCTTCACCTTCGATGAAGAAACCAACGAAGACGACACCACGCTGACCAAGAACGGCGTGACGTTGTTGATCGACTCGATGAGCTACCAATACCTGGTGGGTGCCGAGATCGATTACACCGAAGGCATCGAAGGCTCGCAGTTCGTCATCCGTAACCCGAACGCCACTACCACGTGTGGCTGCGGCTCCAGCTTCTCGGTCTGATTTCCGGGCGGTCGCAAGCAGGGTTTTGAACAGGCGCTCCGGCGCCTGTTTGCGTTTGCGGCGCCTTTAGGCGGGGTAAAGAGCGCCCAGGATGCGTGGCCCGCGTGCGCCGGTGACGGCGGACAGGTTGCCAGGTTGGCGCAGGACGCACTGGCGTGCGAGCCAGGCAAAGGCGAACGCTTCCATCCACTGCGATGGCACGCCATGCGCGTCGCTTGACGTCACCGTCGTAGGGGCCAGCAGCGCGGCCAGGCGGCGCATCAGGTGCCCGTTGCGCGCTCCGCCGCCGCACACGATCAATCGATCCGGTTGGCCGCAGTGCTGGCGCACCGCATCGGCGCAGGCGCGGGCCGTCAATTCGGCCAGGGTTGCCTGCACGTCCTGTGGTGCTTCGTCCCCGTGCAACTGGCTGGCCAGCCATTCGGCCGAGAATTCCTCACGCCCACAGCTCTTCGGTGGCGCCTGGTGCAGGAACGGATGGGCCAGAAAACGGGCCAGCAGATCGGGTAGGACGCGCCCACTGGCGGCCCAGGCGCCGTCCGCGTCGAATGTTTTCGCCAGGTGCTGCTCAATCCAGCCATCCATGAGCGCGTTGGCGGGGCCGGTATCGAAACCTCGCACCTTGCCGGAGGTGGGCAGATCGGTCACGTTGGCGATGCCGCCCAGGTTGAGGACGACGCGATGCTCGTCCGCCGTGGCCAGGACCTGAGCATGAAACGCCGGCACCAGGGGCGCGCCCTGACCACCCGCCGCGATATCGCGACTGCGAAAATCGGCGATGACGTCTATGCCGCAACGCTCGGCGATGAGCGCGGGCTGGTTCAACTGCAATGTGTAGCCCATATCGGGGCGATGGCGCACGGTCTGGCCGTGACAGCCGATGGCCCGCACGGCATGTTTGTCGAGCCCTGCCTGTGCGATCAATGCGTTGCAGGCCTGGGCATAGCAGGCGCTCACGCGGACGCTCAGCTCGCTGGCGCTGCGCAACTCGTCGTGGCGAGGCGTGTTCAGCGCCAGCAATGGCTCGCGCAGTGACGCTTCGTACGGCACGTGGTGGGTGGCGAGCAAGTGTGGGCCATCGTCGAAGTCCGCCAGCACCGCATCGACGCCGTCGAGGCTGGTGCCCGACATCAAGCCGATGAAGTAGCGCGCCTCGCTCAATTGCCCAGTGCCACGGCGGTGGCTTCGTCAGCGATCGCCAAGCGGGCCAGCACGCCGGTCGTCTTGCGGCGGAATTCCGCCAGTTGCGAACCGGACAAGGGCGTTCCGCCAGGTAGCGCAACCTTCATGGCATCCTTGGGTACGTTGTTGACGCGGAATTCGTAGTGCAGGTGCGGGCCGGTTGCCCAGCCGGTGCTGCCGACGAATGCGATCAGGTCGCTCTGGCTGACGCGCATCCCCTTGCGCAGATTCGGCGCGAAGCGCGACAAGTGGGCATAAGCCGTGGAATAGCCGCGATCGTGGCGCAGCACAACGATGTTGCCGTAACCGTTCTGCCAGCCGGCGAAGTCGACCACGCCGTCGGCCGTGGCGCGCACCTTGGTGCCGGTGGCGGCCGCGAAGTCGGTGCCGGCATGCTTGCGCCACTGCTTGAGAATCGGATGAAAGCGCATCGAGAAGCCGGACGACACGCGTGAGAATTCCAGCGGCGAACGCAGGAAGCCCTGTCGCAGGCTGCGCCCCTCGGCGGTGTAGTACTCGCCGCGCCCGGACGCCGTGCCGTACCAGATGGCCGAATAGCGCGTGCCGGCATTGATGAATTCAGCAGCCAGGATGCGGCCGGTGCGTACCGGTGCGCCGTTGAAGTACGCCACTTCATAGACGACGTTGAAGCGGTCGCCACGGCGCAGGTCGCGGTGGAAGTCGACTTCGCTGCCGAAGATGTCGGCCAGCGAGGTCGCCACGCTGTCGGGCAGACCGGCTTCGTCGGTGGCGGCGAACAGTGAGCTGCGGATGACGCCACCCGCCATGTGGATGCGCTTTTCGGCCAGTATGGCCTGTTCCTTCACCGCCAGCTTGCCGCTCTCACGCGTCACCAATACAGCAGTCTCGCCGCCTGGTTTCGGAATGCTCAGCGTAAACAACTGCCCTTGCCGAGACGTCGAGGCCATGACCAGCGTGCCGGGCTTGAGCAATTGCACGACCGGCCGGGCGGCGGGGTCGGAGGTAATGAAGCGCGTCAGCTCGGCATCCTGCACGCCCAACTGCCCGAGGACGGACGGCAGGGTGTCGCCTGTGCGCACAACCCATTCGTGCACGAAGGGCGTGCCGATCGCGTCCACATATTCGTAGGCGGGAAGAGACAGATCCTCTTCGATCGACTGTGCTTGCGGTGTGGAGACATCCGAGGGCATTGACACGGCAACAGCCGTCACCGCGCCGGACACCACGATCCCGAAGGCGGCGATGAGGGCGACAGTTGGAAGACGGCGTGGAGCGTGACCGCGGAGCTGAGCTAAGATTTCGTCTTTGTTTATCGTGCGCATGGTCCAGCATCGGCCTTAATCGCGCGAAATTTTACTCCGGAACGACAGATGGTAAACACGCTGGCGACAAACGAAGCGCTCGAACTCATCAAGCGCGGCAGCGACGAATTGCTCGTCGAATCAGAACTGGTCGAACGACTGAAGACCGGCCGGCCGCTCCGTGTCAAAGCCGGCTTTGATCCGACCGCACCCGATTTGCATTTGGGACACACGGTGCTCATTAACAAAATGAGACACTTTCAGGACCTCGGTCACCACATCATGTTCCTGATCGGGGATTTCACCGGCCAGATCGGTGACCCCAGCGGCAAGAACGCCACGCGTCCTCCGCTGACGCCCGAACAGATCCAGCAGAACGCGCTCACCTATCAGGAGCAGGTGTTCAAGATTCTCGATCCCGCCAAGACCGAGATCTGCTTCAACTCGCAGTGGATGAACGCGTTGGGCGCTGCCGGCATGATCAAGCTGGCGGCCCAGCATACGGTGGCACGGATGCTCGAGCGTGACGATTTCGCCAAGCGATTCGCCGGCAATCAGCCGATCGCCATCCATGAATTTCTCTACCCGTTGTGTCAGGGCTATGACTCCGTTGCCATGAAGGCCGACGTTGAGCTGGGCGGGACCGACCAGAAATTCAACTTGCTGGTGGGGCGCGAGCTGCAGAAGCACTATGGGCTGGCGCCGCAGATCGTTCTGATGATGCCGCTGCTCGAGGGGCTGGATGGCGTCAACAAGATGTCCAAGTCGCTGGGTAACTACATCGGTATCACCGAACCGGCGCAGGAGATCTTCGGCAAGATCATGTCGATCTCGGACGATCTGATGTGGCGTTACTACGATCTGTTGTCCTTCCGCCCGAACACCGAGATTGCCGTGTTCCGTCGCGACGTGACGGAAGGGCGCAATCCGCGCGATATCAAAGTGGCCCTGGCGCAGGAAATCGTGACGCGCTTCCATGGTGCGGCGGCGGCCACCAAGGCGCTCGAAGATTTCGAGGCGCGTTTTCAGCGTGGCGCGATTCCGGACGATCTGCCAGAGGTGGAAGTCACTGTCGGTGCTGCGGGCATGCCGGCGCCGGCGCTGCTCAAGGCGGCCGGCTTAACGGCCAGCACTTCCGAAGCGCTGCGCATGATCGACCAGGGAGGGGTCAAGGCCGACGGTGCCCGCGTCGAAGACAAAACATTGATTTTCAAGGCGGGTAGCGTGGTCGTGCTACAGGTTGGCAAGCGCAAGTTCGCTCGCGTGACACTCAAGAATTGAGAAAAACGCGAGAAAGGGGTTGACGCCTAGGGAAGTGGTGTCCATAATCTCGCCTCTCTGCTGCTTCAG
>JASGFB010000077.1:0-24309 GCA_047605765.1 Rhodocyclaceae bacterium | reverse complement strand
GACGAAGTCGCCACCGCCGTGCGCCTGTGCCACGCCCATCGCCTGCCGATGGTGCCGCAGGGCGGGCTGACCGGGCTGGCAGGCGGCGCCACGCCGCGCGCCGGCGCGGTGGCGATCTCGCTGACACGCCTGGCCGCCATCGAGGCGGTGGACGCCACCGCCGGCACACTCACCGTCCAGGCCGGCGCGACCCTCCAGCAGGTGCAGGAAGCCATCGCGCCCCACGGCCTGGTGTTCGGCGTCGACCTGGCGCCGCGCGGCACCTGCCAGATCGGCGGCATGCTGTCGGCCAATGCCGGCGGCCTCGGCGTCATCCAGTACGGCACCATGCGGGCACAGGTGCTGGGGCTGGAAGTGGTCCTCGCCGACGGCACCGTGCTGCCGATGCTGCGGCCGCTCTACAAAAACAACACCGGCTACGATCTGGCGCAGTTGTTCGTGGGTGCCGAAGGCACGCTGGGCATCATCACGCGCGCCGTGCTGCGTCTGCACCCGGCGCCCCGGGCGCGCGCCACCGCCTGGGTGGCACTGCCGGACTACGCCGCCGCCGGCCGCCTGCTGGCGCGGCTCAAGGCCGCTTTCCCAGCAGCGTTGGCCGCCTTCGAACTGATGTGGGACGACTTCGTGCAGGCGGCACGAATCGCCACCGGCCAGACGCCGCCCCTGGCGAGCGGATCGCTGGCAGCGGTGATCGACGTCAGCGGCGCGGACGCCAGCGAGCTGGAAGACGCCCTCGGCCGGACGCTGGCCGACGCCATCGAGGCGGGCGACGTTCACGACGCCGTGCTGGCGCAATCCGGCCGCCAGGCGCAGGCACTGTGGCGCCTGCGCGAGAGCGTGGCGGAAATCTTCAGCCGCCGGCGACCGCTCAACTTCGACATCGGTCTGCCCATCGCCCGCATCGGCGCCTTCGTGGATGACACCCGCGCCGCGCTGGCGGCACGCTGGCCCGGCGTGGACGCGCTGTTCTTCGGCCATATCGGCGACGGCAACGTGCACATCATCATCGACCTCGACACCCTGCCCGCCGGCACCCCGGCCGAGGCGGCCGACGCCCTGGTGTACGCGCGGGTGGCCGACTGCGGCGGCAGCGTGTCGGCCGAGCACGGCATCGGCACCCTCAAGCGGCCCTGGCTGGCGGCCAGCCGCACGGCCGAGGAACTGGCCGCGATGCGTGCCATCAAGGCGGCACTCGACCCGCTCGGGCTGATGAACCCGGGCAAGATCTTCGGCTGAGGCCCGGCCTGCGCGTTCTTGCAGCGGGATGGTCGTTTTTGCACGCAGGGGGGTGATCGGCGCCAGGCCCAGCCTCGCCAGGGCCTCAATCGGCCGGTTCCGGCATGGATGATGCATGCGTCGCCAAGCCAGCCAGGAGGGCGGCGCCGGCCAGACAAACCTGACACCAACACGCCCAAAGCCTGACAACAAAGGAACCTTTTCCGGTTGTTAGCACTCCTATGCGGTGAGTGCTAAAATGCACGCCGGGCCGACGAATGAGTCGGCCTGTTGTTGAAGGAGGTGTCATGACGCAAAACACATCCCAAGCCCTGTCGTTCCCTGTCCCGGCTGCGCTGGGCAGCATCGACCAGTACATGCAGGCCGCCAACCGTTTCCCGATGCTCACCGAAGAGCAGGAAATGGCGCTGGCCCGTCGTCTGCGGGCAGATGGCGACCTCGAGGCCGCCCGCCAGCTGGTGCTCTCGCACCTGCGCCTGGTGGTGTCCATTGCACGTAATTACCTCGGCTATGGTCTGCCGCACGCGGATCTGATCCAAGAAGGCAACGTCGGTCTCATGAAGGCCGTCAAGCGCTTCGACCCGGATCGCGGCGTGCGCCTGGTGTCCTTTGCGATGCACTGGATCAAGGCCGAGATCCACGAATACATCCTGAAGAACTGGCGCCTGGTCAAGATCGCCACCACCAAGGCTCAGCGCAAGCTGTTCTTCAATCTGCGCAGCATGCGCGGCGACGCCGCCTCGCTGAGCCGCGCCGACGTCTCGCGCATCGCCCGCACCCTGGGCGTCAAGCCCGAGGAAGTGGTCGAGATGGAAGCGCGCTTCTCGGGTGGCGATGTGGCGCTGGACAACGGTCCGGACGACGAGGACGGCCGCGTGGCCCCCATCGCCTACCTGGCCGACGACGCGGACGAACCGTCCGAGGCGCTGGCCTCGGCCGAGATGCAACACCTGCGGGATACCGGCCTGAAGTCCGCGCTGCAAAGCCTGGACGAACGCAGCCGCACCATCGTGCAACGCCGCTGGCTGGTCGAAGACAACCCCGCCACGCTGCATGAACTGGCCGCCGAATATGGCGTGTCAGCCGAACGGATCCGTCAGATCGAAGCCAAGGCACTGCAAAAGATGCGCGGGCTGATCGCGGCATAACGAGGTCAGGAACAACGCTTCCCGTCCCACTCCCCCTGAAAGCCGGCCTTGCGCCGGCTTTTTTTATGCCCCGGCGAAGCGCATGGAGGTCAATGCCCGGGCCCATGACGCATTTCCCGTCACCGTTCGAGGACTATCATCGGCGTTTCGGTATGGATGGGAGAAGTGAATGGGCGAGGCATGGTTTCATTGGGCACTGATGTCGGCGGCATTCGCGGCGCTGACGGCGATCTTCGCCAAGATCGGCCTGGCCGGCGTGGATTCCGACCTCGCCACTCTGATCCGCACGGCGGTGATCATGCTGGTGCTGGGGGCCTTCGTGTACGCCACCGGCAAGTGGTCCAACCCCTTCGTGCTGTCGGGCAAGACCTGGTTGTTCCTGGTGCTGTCGGCCCTCGCCACGGGGGCGTCGTGGGTGTGCTACTTCCGCGCGCTGAAGCTTGGCGACGCGTCCAAGGTGGCCCCCGTCGACAAGCTCAGCGTACTGCTGGTGGCGGTGTTCGCCGTCATGTTCCTGGGCGAACGGCCGGCGCCGCGTGAATGGCTGGGCATTCTGCTGGTGGGCGCCGGCGTGCTGGTACTCGGCTTCAAGCGCTAGGCGCCCTCCGCCGCATCACTTGCCGTCGAGCAGCAGACGGATATCGTGGGTGAGGCGCTCGGGCGTCTCGCCGTTGCGCACGAAGAGGCGCGGACGGCCCTGCGGATCGAACACGTAGATGCCCGCCGTGTGGTCCATGGTGTAGTTCGGGCCGCTGCCGTTCTTCTGGTAGAACACGTTGAATTCACGGGCCACCGCCGCGGTCTGTTCCGGCGTGCCGCGCAGGGCCACATTGGCGGCGTCGAAGGCGCGCACGTAGCGCCCCATCTGTTCGGGTTGATCGCGCTCGGGGTCGACCGACACGAACACCACCTGCAACGTGTCACCGTCGGCGCCGAGGGCTTTCTTCACCGCCGACAGCATCGACAGCGTGGTCGGACACACGTCCGGACACATGGTGTAGCCAAAGAACACCGCCACCACCTTGCCCTGGAAATCGGCCAGCGTACGGACCTTGCCGTCCTGGTCCGGCAGGCTCAGGGCCTTGCCGTATCCGGCGCCGGTGACATCGGTATTGTTGAACTGCGGCGTGCCGCCATCGCACGCAGCCAGTGTCAGCGTCATGGCGGCCGCCAGGGCGGCCCCCCAAATCCTGCGCAACATGCCTTGCCCTCTTCTTGGATGCCAACGCGCATTGTGGCCGATCCGGCCACGCTCGACATCTGCCGCCGTCACGCCGTCACCGGTTCAGGGCGCCGGCGGCGCAGGCGAGTACAGGCGCACCAGGCGATCGCCCACGGTGATCAGCGCCCCGCTGGGGGCAAAGGCCAGTGTTTTGAGGCGGGTGTCGGTGCCGCTGGGCAGCGCTTGCCAATGCTGGCCACCATCGCGTGACGCCAGCAGGGTGCCGCCCAGACCGATGGCATACAGCAGCCCGCGCGCCGGATCAGCCACCACCGAGCGCAAGTGCTGGCGCGTGCCGCTGGCCACGGCGCGCCAATGGGCGCCAGCGTCGTCGGAGCGCATGATGCCGCCGCTGCGCCCCACCGCCACCAGCGCACCGCTGGCCGGGTCCGCCACCACGCGGCGCAAGCCTGCCGTGTTGCTGCGATCGACCACGCGCCAGCTATCGCCGCCGTCGGTGGAGCGCAGGATGGCGCCTTCGTCGCCCACCGCCACCCAGGCGCCGCCGCGCGGGTCGGCGTAGACCCATTGCAGATCGGTGCTCACCAGAGGCGGCGCGACCTTCCAGGTGACGCCACCATCGATGGAACGCAGCAGGGCGCCATGCTTGCCGGCGGCAAAGTAATGGCCGCTGCGCGCATCGAGGCTGATCGAAAACAGGTCGGCTTCGATCGGCGCCTGCGTGCGTTGCCAGCTTTGCCCGCCATCGAGCGAACGGGCCAGGCGGCCGCGCGCCCCCACCGCCATGTAGGCGTGGCGCGCCGGATCGAATATCACATCGGTGTAGGCGTCGTCGGCAGCGGTGCTGCGGCTCTCCCAGCGGTCGCCATCCACGCTGCGCAGCAGGCTGCCATTGCCGCCGACCGCCACCATCGTGCGACCCCCGGCATCGGCGGCAAGGGCAAACAGATAGGCGTTGTCGCGGCGCGGGATGAGGGCCGCCGCGCGCCAGTGAGCGCCGTCGTCGTCCGACACCGCCACCCGCATGTTGGCCCCGACCGCCACCAGGCGCTGCGAGCCCGGCATGCGCTCGACAGCGTGCACGTAATCGCGCACCGGTTCGCGCAGCACGCGCCAGGTGCGGCCATCGTCCTGCGAGCGCAGCAAGCGCCCGCCGTCACCGACCGCCAGCCATTGTTGCGGGCCCAGGGCCGCGACTTCCTCCATCTGGCCCTCGCTGGGCCCGCCCACCGTCACCCATTGCACGCCGTCGTCCGAGCGCACCAGGGTGCCGCTCTCGCCCGAGGCGATCCAGGTGCCGTCACGGGCCGCCACATGGGTCAGATAGGCCCGCGTGGGCGCGCGTGCCTGCGTCCATTGCGCGCCGCCGTCCGTGCTGCGCAGCACGACGCCGTTCTGGCCGACGATGACGATGGCCTGGCTGCGGGCGTCATAGGCGGCGGCCCCCAGGTACCTGGCATCGCCCTGCACCGTGGCTGCCAGCGACCAATCGCCGCCGCCATCGGCGCTGCGCAATACCGCGCCTTCCAGGCAGGCGGCGATGAGCGCGCCCGAGCGCGGCTCGACCAGGGCCGCCATGATGGTGGGCTCGCCAGCCAGCGCGAAGCTCTCCCAGCGCAGGCCGCCGTCGCGGCTGCGCAGCACGGCGCCTTTCTCGCCGAGCGCAACGAAACTGCCGCGGTGGGCATCGAACAGCACCGTCTGGAAGGACGCCTGGGTGCCCACGTCGAGCACCCGCCAGGTGCGCCCGCCATCCTGCGAGCGCGCCGCCAGGCCGCCCATGCCGACGGCGACCAGCACGCCGCGCTTATCGTCGCGCGCCAGGCCGCGCACATCGCGGCTGCCATCGCCGATACGGCTGCTGCGCCAGGTGCGACCGCTGTCGCTGGAAGTCAGCACGGTGCCCTGCTGCCCCGCCACCACCACGCTGCGCCCACCCTGCCAATGCAGTTGTGCGCTGAGCATGCGCGGCGTGCCGGTATCGGCGTAGTCCCAATGCTGGCCTTGGTCGGTGGAACGCAGGATGACGCCATCGGTGCCGATGGCCAGGACCGGGCCGCCCGCCGCCAGCGGGCGCACCAGGAACAGGTTGGGATTGGTGACGGCCGGGCGCAGCGCCGGCAGGCGCGCGTCGGCGGTCGCAGCGGCCGGCGCCAGCGCGGCAGCAGCCAGGGCAACGCAGGCGCCGAAGCGCACAACACGATGGACAGCACGGGACAGCACGGCGGACGGCATGGACGTCTCCTCTGTCGAGTGGCTCGGATGGCCCCTCTGTTATCGGTCGCAGACCTTACGGGGAGGATGACGCAAATTCAAGCCGCAATGCGGCAAAACAGACTGGCGTACAGGATCTGGCGCGCTCAGCGCCCGTCGGCGCGCGCCGTTGCCTTGTCGAGCCAGGTGCGCAGCGCATCGGCCAGCGGCGCGCGGCTGAAGGAACAGGCATCGACATTGAACAATTGGCTCGATTCGATGCGCATGAGCAGGTCATCCAGCACCTGCCGGAAGGGCTCCGGCAAGGTGTCGCACAGGGTGGCGGCGTCACGCCGCCACAGGGCCAGCAAAGTGCCCGTCGGCAGGCGATCGTCCCGCCACTGGCCGAGGCTGTCGGCCAGGCGGGTCGGCAGCGTGGAATCAGCCACCGAGTTCGGAACGCACGTGCGCCCATTGGCGCCGGCTGATGGGCAGGGCTTCGCCCACGTGGTTGAGGCGCACCGACCAATGCCCTTCGCCGCCCTCTTCGCCCACGCTGCGCTCGAAGCCGACCACGGCACTGCGCGCCACCAGGCAATTGCGGTGGATGCGCACGAAGCGTTCGGGGAATTCCTGCTCCAGTTGCACCAGCGATTCTTCGAGCAGGTATTCGCGCTCCGACGTGCGGGCGGTGACGTATTTGAGTTCGGCCTTCAGGTAGACCACATCGCTGATCGGAATCAGGTGGATCTTGCCGCGCTCGCTGCAGGTCAGGTGACGGCGCGGTTCGGCGAAGGTGTCGATCTGTTCGTGGGTCACCGGCGCCACGCGGCGCACTTTTTCGAGTGCGGCGGACAGCCGCTCGGCACGCACCGGCTTGAGCAGGTAATCGATGGCGTTGAGGTCGAAGGCCTGCACGGCGTACTCGTCGTAAGCGGTCACGAAGATGATGTGCGGATGCGGCTCCAGGCGAGAGGCATGCTGTGCGAATTCGATGCCGTCCATGGCCGGCATGCGGATGTCCACCAACAAGACGTCGGCACGCGCCGTTTCGATCAGGCGCAGGGCCTCGATGCCGTTACCGGCCATGCCGACCAGGCGCGTGGGCTGGTCAGGGGCGATGTCGCTGAGCAAATCGCGCAGACGTTCGCGGGCAGGCGCTTCGTCATCGACGATTACGACGTTCAGTGGCACCGACTGTTCCATTGTTACTTCCCCTCCAGCCTCAACGGCATGCGAATACGTACTCTGAATACACCGTCTCTCTCCTCGGAGGTGAGAGCGGCCTCCATATCGAAAAACAGATCCAGGCGTTCGCGGATATTGTTCATGGCCATGCGGTTGCCCGCCGTGCGCCGCCCTTGTGAATGAGCGGGGTTACTCATGACGATTTCCAACGCGTTTCCCTTGCGCACGACACGCACGAGAATCGTACCCGGTTCCGGATTGGGCTCAATACCGTGGTAAACCGCGTTTTCAAGCAAGGGTTGCAACATGAGCGGCGGCACTTTGGCGCTAAGCGGTGCCTGTTTGAGCTCCCATTTCACTTGCAGGCGGTCGCCCAAACGCAATCGTTCGAGATCTAAGTATCGGTTGCACAGCTCGATCTCATCGCACAGCGTGACCAGATCGCGGTTGTCCTTCATGAGCTCGCGGAACAGCTCGGCCAGCGATTCCAGGGCCAGTTCGGCGCGCTTCGGATCGTGCCGGATGACCCCCAGCACGCCATTCAGGCTGTTGAAGAAAAAGTGCGGCCGGATGCGCGCCGTCAGCGCGGCGATGCGCGCCTCATCCAGGGCCGGGATCTGCTCGATCTGACGCCAGCGGAAGTAGGTCACCACCGCCAGCGCCGCGCCGACGGCCCACAGCAGGCGCCGCAGATGGGTGGCGGTGTCGCCCGGGGGCAGGGTGAACTGGGCGACGCAGGCCAGCAGGATCGCCAGGCACACCATCATCACGGTGAGTTCGCGCCAGGTCAGGCGGATCAGCCAGGTACCCCACCAGTAGAGCAGGAAGGCGCCGGCCAGCAGCGGCAGTTCGACGCGTCCGGCCATCACCAGCGCTTCGCGACCCAGCGAATCGAAGTGATCGACACGCACCAGCACGGTCAGCAGCACCAGTACGTTGACCACCACGATCACGCGCAGCACCGAACCGAGGTTGCGAAAATCGGGCAGGCCGCAGCGCCGGCGATCCGAGGGGCGCGCGGGCGTTTGCTCTATACTTGCGGCCTCGGCGCCGCCACGTTCGGTCGCCAGCGTTTCGTTCGGAATGCGATCCACCTCTACCTCGACATGTGGGAAGCAGCGTGCGGCATGCCCCGACGGAGCGCCACCCGACGGCCCGACATCCTCATTGTGGATGCATGGCCGGACGAAATCAGCGTCCACCCGAAGCGTGCTGCCTGCGCTTTGTATTTATTCATACGAAATTTTTCGGCTCGTCATTATGGTTGATTCTTCCGCTCCGCAGCCCACAGAAAGCACCGACACGCAAAAGACGTGGTCCGGCCGCTTTTCTGAACCTGTCTCCGACCTGGTCAAGCGCTACACCGCCTCGGTGTTCTTCGACAACCGCATGGCCGAGCAGGACATCCGCGGCTCGCTGGCGCACGCCCGCATGCTGGCGCGGCAAGGCATCATCGCCGCCCAGGACCTGGCCGACATCGAGCGCGGCATGGCCCAGGTGCTGGCCGAGATCCGCGCCGGCCAGTTCCAGTGGAACCTCGACGACGAAGACGTCCACCTCAACATCGAGCGCCGCCTGACCGCCCTCGTCGGCGACGCCGGCAAGCGCCTGCACACCGGCCGCTCGCGCAACGATCAGGTGGCCACCGACATCCGCCTGTGGCTGCGCGACACCATCGACCAGATCGTGACGCTGATCGGCCACTTCCAGACCAATCTGCTCGACCTGGCCGACCAGCATGCCCAGACGGCCATGCCCGGCTTCACCCACCTGCAGGTGGCGCAGCCGGTCACTTTCGGCCATCACCTCCTGGCGTACTTCGAAATGACCGCCCGCGACGCCGAGCGCTTCATCGATGCCCGCCGCCGCGTCAACCGCCTGCCGCTGGGCGCCGCCGCCCTGGCCGGCACCAGCTACCCCATCGACCGCGAGTCGGTGGCGCGCGAGCTGGGCTTCGAAGCGGTATGCGAAAACTCGCTCGACGCCGTCAGCGATCGCGACTTCGCCATCGAATTCCTGGCCGCCTGCTCGCTGCTGATGACGCATCTTTCGCGCCTGTCGGAAGAGATCATCCTGTGGATGAGCCCGCGCTTCGGTTTCATCGACCTCGCCGACCGCTTCTGCACCGGGTCGTCGATCATGCCGCAGAAGAAAAACCCCGACGTGCCCGAACTGGTGCGGGGCAAGACCGGCCGGACCAACGGCCATCTGGTGGCCCTGCTGACCCTCATGAAGGGCCAGCCGCTGGCCTACAACAAGGACAACCAGGAAGACAAGGAACCCTTGTTCGACGCCGCCGACACCGTCATCGACACGCTGCGCATCTACGCTGACATGGTCACCGGCGTGCGCGTCAAGGCCGATGCCATGCGCGGCGCCCTCACGCAAGGCTTCGCCACCGCCACCGACCTGGCCGATTACCTGGTCAAGCGCGGCCTGCCGTTCCGCGACGCCCACGAAGCCGTGGCGCTGGCGGTGCGGGCGGCCGAAACGCGCGGCTGCGACCTGCACGAGCTGTCGCTGGACGAACTCAAGGGCTTTTCGCCGCTGGTGGCCGACGACGTGTTCGCCGTGCTGTCGGTGGAAGGCTCGCTGGCGGCGCGCAACCACATCGGCGGCACCGCGCCGGAACAGGTCAAGGCCGCCGTGACGCGCGCTCGCGGGCGCATCCGCACGGTCTGATCGACCACGGCGGCGCGGCCCCTGGCCGTGCCGCCCACTGCTTGCACGAGGGACACGATGGCGCGGCTGGGCCGGTACGAGATCATCCATCCCATCGGCGAGGGGGCCAGCAGCGACGTTTTCCTGGCCTTCGACCCGTTCTTTGAGCGCCACGTCGCGCTCAAGCGCTTCCATGCCGAATCCCTGCGCGATCCCGTCCTGGCCCGCGCCCAACGCCAGCAGTTACAGATGGAAGCGGCCCTGGCCGGGCGCCTGCGGCATCCGCACATCGTCCAGATCCACGACGTCACGCTGGCGCCCGACGGCGCCTATCTGGCCATGGAATACGTGGCCGGCGGCACGCTCGAAGCCTTCTGCCAGCCCGACACGCTGCTGAGCGTCGAGCGGGTGGTGGAAATCCTCTTCAAGTGTTCGCGCGCGCTGGAATACGCCTGGCGCCAGGGGGTCACCCACCGCGACATCAAACCCGCCAACATCCTGCTGACCGCCGCGCCGGATGGCGAAGTAAAGCTGTCCGACTTCGGCTCGGCGCTGTTCCAGGACTTTGAGCGCACCATCGTCGCCGGCATCGGTTCGCCCGCCTACATGTCGCCGGAACAGGTGCGCGAGGCGCCGCTCACGCATCAGACCGACATCTATTCACTGGGCGTGGTGATGTACCAATTGCTCACCGGGCGCCTGCCCTACGTGGCTAACAACCACCTCAGTCTGGCCTACCAGATCACGCGCGGCGAAGCATCGCCGCCGTCGTCGCTGCGCCCCGAGCTGCCCGCCGCCCTCGATGACATCGTCGCCCGCGCCATGCACCCCGATCTGACGGTGCGCTACGCCGGCTGGCAAGAGTTCTCGCACGATCTGGCGCAGTTCGCGCGCACCCAGCGCCTGGCCGCCGTGCACACCCTGCCGCCCGAATCGCAGCGCTTCCAGATCATGCGCGCCATGCCTTTCTTTGCGCACTTCGACGACGTGCACATCTGGGAGGCCCTGCGCCTGTCCACCTGGCGCGAAGTCAGCGCCGGCAGCCTCATCATGCGCGAGCACGACAGCGGGGGCTCGTTCGCCCTGCTCGCCAGCGGGCGTGCCAGCATCGGCTCGCACGGCCAACCGCTGCATACCCTGACGGCCGGCGAATGCTTCGGCGAAATGTCGCTGTTCGGCGCCGGCCACGTGCGCAGCGCCGACGTCATCGCCGATTCGGACTGCCTCCTCATCGACGTGCGCGGCGCAGCGCTCGACCAGGCCTCCGCCGACTGCCGCATGCGCGTCTACCGCGCCTTTCTCGACACCCTGGCGCGCCGCCTGGCAGCCGCCAATCAACGCATCATTCATCTATGACCGCACTTGACGAGATCATCGAGCAATTGGCGTCGGCCGGCCTGGGGCAAGCTTTCGGCCTCAAGAAAACGGAATCGGTCGGCGGTGGCAGCATCAGCACTACGCTGCGGGCACGCGGCAAAGTCGCCGATGCGTTCGTCAAGATCCGCCCGGCTCATGACGTCGACATGTTCGACAGCGAAGCGCGCGACCTGGCGGCGCTCGCCGCTGCCAATGCCTTTCGCATACCGCGCGTGTACGGGCAGGGCATTGCCGGCGAATATGCCGTGCTGGTGCTTGAATGGCTCGACCTGCGCGCCCTGCTCGGCGCCGATGAAGGCGCCCGCGCCGGCCGGGCACTGGCCGCCCTGCACCGCACGACCGAGGCCGGCGCCCACTTTGGCTGGCCCTATGACAATTTCATCGGCGCCACGCCCCAGCGCAACACCCGCCACGACAACTGGGCGCGCTTCTTCACGCTGGAGCGGCTCATGCCGCAACTGGCGCGGGCGGCGCAGGCCGGTTATCGCGGCGCCCTGCAGCGCGACGGCGAGCGGCTGTGCGAGCGCGCGGCGGCCTTGTTCCTGCGCTACAACCCGACGGCCAGCCTGCTGCACGGCGATCTCTGGAGCGGCAACGTGGGCGTGACAGCCAAAGGCGACATCGCCATCTTCGATCCGGCCTGCTACTACGGCGACCGCGAGGCCGATCTGGCCATGACCGAACTGTTCGGCGGCTTTCCGGCCAGCTTCTACCTGGCCTATCGGCAGGCCTGGCCGCTCGACGAAGGCTTCGAGGTGCGCAAGCAGCTCTACAACCTGTACCACGTCCTCAACCACCTCAATCTTTTCGGCCCGGGCTACCTCGGACAGGCCGAGCGCATGGCTGCCCAACTGGCGTCCGAGCTTGCCCGATAGGGCTGCCCCCGCGTCGACGAATTTGACAGTGCCCGCACAAGGCCTGGGCACCGCAGCGCAACACGTTGATATTGCAACGGAAAACTCTGCACAAAAAACGGGCATCGGAATTGCTTTTATGAAGCAGCCTGTCCTGTTGACGAGCCATAGCGTGCGTTTTTCACGGCGCCGCGCCCAACGCTCGGCCACAATACGGCAGACCAGTCCATCGCCCGACCGAACGAGACGACACGACGACCATGAATGATCAAACGCCTCACACTTCCGACGCCCCCAGCCCTGCACCGGCCGTGCAGGAAGCCCGTCGTCGCCTGCTGCGCGGCGGTCTGATCGGTGCGCCGGTGGTGCTCACGCTGGTCAGCCGCCCGGTGCTGGCGCAGGAAACCTGCGCATCGCCTTCGCGGGCCATGTCCGGCAATCTCAGCCGTCCGGTGACCGGCCTGCCCCCCTGCGCCGGCCGCACCATCTCGTACTACACGCCGCCGGAACGCTGCCCCATCAAGACCAAGGATTACCCGTTCTCGCGGCTGTTCTCGCAAGGCAGCTACAGTGGCTGCAATTTCGGCACCAAAACGGTCTACCAGGTACTCAACCTGCGCAGCCCGACTGTCGACCAGCGCCTCGGCCAGTGCTTCACCGCCGCGCTGTTCAACATCCGCGCCGGCCTGGTCAGCCCCAAGGTGCTGACCGAAACCACCCTGCGCAACATCTGGAACGAGTACGCCGGCAAGAACGGCACCTACCAGCCCTTCGCCGGCGGCCCGATGTGGCGCGCGCGCGATCTGCTGGCCTACTTCGACGGCAGCGGCATCGTCCCCGGCGCCCGCCTCTGATCCTCCCCATGCGCTGGCTTCAACACGACTGGCCCGACGGCTCGGTCGTCTACGACCGCGACACCGGTGACACCCACGCCGTGGACGCCCTCGGCGCCGAAATCCTCCAGTTGCCCCCCGCGGCGCGGCAAGATCCTGCGGCCGCCTGTGAAGCAATTGCCACCCTGCTCCAACAGCCACTCGACGAAGCCTTGGCCGCTGCGGTACAAGAATCGTTCAGCAGACTTCGCCAACTCGAACTGATTTGACTGCCTCGCTCGGCTCGCTCCCGTACGCCGATGTCGCGCAGCGCTTGGCCGGTAACGGCCTGATGCTGCGTACCGGCCCTTTCGTGCAACGCCTGCGCAGCCGCCTGCCGGCGGTGGCCCGGTCCGTCCATACCCTGTACGCCGACCACCCCTTGGCCGACAGCGCGGTGTTCGCCGACTTCCATGTGCGCGTGGATCGCGCGCGCGGGGTGCGCGGCGTCTGGCGGCCGCAGGCCGAATTCCATTTCGACGAACGCCAGCCGTTTACGCCGCTGCCGCTGCCGCAGTCCTTTGCCATGCTCGAATGGGGCCTGAACTGGTGCATCGCGCAGCATTGCCACCAATACCTCATCGTCCACGCGGCGGTCATCGAACGCGACGGCCGGGCGGCGATCCTGCCGGCGCCGCCCGGCTCCGGCAAGAGCACCCTGTGCGCGGCGCTGGTACACCGCGGCTGGCGCCTGTGTTCGGATGAGCTCACCCTGATCCGCCCGCAGGACGCCGCAGTGCAGGCGTTGGCGCGGCCGGTGAATCTCAAGAACCGCTCCATCGACCTGATCGGCCAGTTCGCGCCGCAGGCGGTCTTTGGCCCGCGCGTACCGGACACGCACAAGGGCACCGTCAGCCACATGCGCGCGCCCGCCGCCAGTGTGGCCGGTGTCGACCTGCCGGCGCAGCCGCGCTGGGTGGTGTTCCCACGCTGGCTGGCCGGCAGCCCGGCCACCCTCAAAAGCTGGGCCAAGGCACAGGCGTTCATCGAACTGGCGGACAACGCCTTCAATTACAGCGTGCTCGGCGAATCGGGTTTCGACACGCTGACCCGTGTGATCGACCAGGCCGAATGCCTGTCCTTCACCTACGACAAGCTGGACGATGCGGTGGCGACCTTCGAGCGCCTGGCGGAGGCGGCATGATCGATCTGGTCACGCCCGCGCTGCGCGATCCGCTCGCCCCCCTGGCGCTCGACCTGGCCGGCTGGGACCTGCTCATCCGCCAGGCCCGCGCCGCCAACCTGCTGGCGCGCCTGGCCCACGACCTGCAACAGGCCGACCGGCTCGATGCCGTACCGGCGGCGCCGCGCGCCCATCTGCAGGGCGCCCACGTACTGGCCCAGCGCCAGCGCATCGAGGTGCGTACCGAAGCCCGGCGCGTGGCGCAGGCGCTGGCCGACGTCGACCTGCCGCTGGTCCTGCTCAAGGGCGCGGCCTACGCCCTCGCCGATCTGCCCTGGGCGGCCGGCCGCCTGTTCGGCGACATCGATCTGATCGTGCCGCGGACGGCGCTGGCCGATGCCGAAACAGGGCTGCTGTGCCATGGCTGGATCAGCTCGCACCTGTCGCCCTACGACCAGAAGTACTACCGCCGCTGGATGCACGAGCTGCCGCCGCTGGCTCACACGCGTCGCCAGACGGTGCTCGACGTGCATCACAACATCCTGCCCGCCACCGCCCGCCACCCACCCGACGCCGGACTGCTGCTGGCGCAGGCGCAACCGATCCCGACCGCCGACGGCTGCGACATCCGCGTGCTGTGCCCCACCGACATGGTGCTGCACAGCGCCTGCCATCTGTTCCATGAAGGCGAGCTGGACAACGGCCTGCGCGATCTGGCGGACCTCGACGGGCTGCTGCGTCATTTCGGCAACGCCGCCTTCTGGCCGGCGCTGCTGGCGCGCAGCGAAGTGCTGCATCTGCAACGGCCGCTGTATTACGCCCTGCATCTGTGCCAGGAGATCCTCGCTACGCCGGTCCCGCTGACGGTGATGGAAGGCGCCGGCACACACGCCCCCGGCTACGCCCGCCTGATGGACGCCCTCTACCGGCGCGCCCTGCGGCCTGTCCATTACGCCGCCGACGACCGCTTCACGCCGCTGGCGCGCTGGCTGCTCTACATTCGCGGCCACTGGCTGCGCATGCCGCCCCATCTGCTTGCCTGGCACCTCGGACGCAAGGCCCTGGTCGATCGCTTCGGCCTGGACGAGGCCGTCCATCCAGCGTAAGCCACTTCAGCAGCCGGCCTGCGCCTTGAGCTTGCGCCACAGCGTGACGCGGCTCACACCCAGGCGGCGGCACACCTCGTCAGGGCCGTGGCGCGCCAGCAGGCCACGGATGATGTGGCCTTCCATCTCCTTCAGCGTACCGTCGTCGGGAATGCACAGCCGCGTATCGGCCACCGTGGCGCCAGCCTGCTGGCCAAGGGCTTTGGCCACGTGGCGCGTATCGATGCTGGGTTCGTCAAGGTAGGTGAGGATCTCGGCCACGTTGTGCAACTGGCGCACATTGCCCGGCCAGGCATAGGCACGCAGCAGGGCCAGCGCCTCCGGCGTCAGGCGCGGCGCCGTACCGGCGGCTGCCAGTTGGTGCAGGAAATGCGCGCACAAGGGGCCGATGTCCTCGGCACGCTGGCGCAGCGGCGGCAGGCTCAGGCTGAGGACATGGATGCGGTAATACAGGTCTTCGCGAAAGCGCCCCTGGCGCACCTGTTCGAACAGATCGCGATGGGTCGCGCAGATGATGCGCACATCCACCGGTACGATCTTGTCGTCCCCGATGCGCATGATTTCGCGCTCCTGCAGCACACGCAGCAGCCGGCTCTGGATGTCCGGCGCCAACTCGCCGATCTCGTCGAGGAACAAGGTGCCGCCGTGGGCCAGTTCGAACAACCCCGGCTTGCCGCCCTTGCGTGCCCCGGTGAAGGCGCCCTCGGCGTAGCCGAACAATTCGCTCTCCAGCAACGAGGCCGGAATCGACGCCGTGTTGATCGACACGAACGGCCCCTCGCGGCGCGGCCCGTGGTTGTGCACGCTCTGCGCCAGGATCTCCTTGCCGGTGCCAGTCTCGCCATGCAACAGCAGATTGGCGTCGCGCGCGGCGTAATGGCGTGCCTGGTCGAGCAGCGCGCACCACGCCGGCGACGCCCCCACGATGTCGGCAAAGACGTGCTTGGCGCGCAGGCCGCGCCGATGCGCGCCGATGCGGATGCGCGTCTCGGCAGCCTGGATCTGGCTCGCCGCATGCAGCGTCACCACCTGGCCACGCGGCTGGCCGGCCACCCGCAGCGGAATGTGGCGCGCCACGTAGCTGGCCTCGTTGATCGTCACCAGTTGCTCGCCACAGCCTTCGCCCAACGCCCGCACGACCCCGTCCGCGCCCTGGCCGGCGGCGAACAGATCGGCCGCCGTGCGATTGTGGAAGCGCACCTGTCCGTCGGCATCGATGGCCAGGATGCCGGCTTCGACATTGTCGACGATGGCCTGCAACTGGGCGGCCCGTAGCTGGTCCTGCGCCTTGGCGCGCATCAGCCGCGCCGCCTCTTCGAAAGCCAGGCGGATCGACTGCGCACCACTCTCCAGGAACAGCGCCGCCATGCCCCGGCTCTGGGCGATGCGGTAGGCCGCGCGGCAACCGATGACGGCCTCGACCCCGGCCCCCTGCAACTGCGCCACGGCGGCATCGATGCCGGCTTCGTCGGCACAGGCGCGGAAGGCGATGTGGATGCCGCCCAAATCGAAATCGCCGTTCAGTCCATCGAACAGATTGACGCGACTGACCACGCCGATGCGGCCGATGCCCTGCCGTGACAGCGCGCCGACCACGCCGAACAGATCCTGCAACGACATCGTCACCTCAACCACGCTGTGCGAAGCCCCCACCAGCGACTGGATGCGCTCGGCGATGCCGCCGCGCGACACGATGACGTCTACGCGGCCGGCATGGCGGCGCATCACCTCGGCGACGTCGGCGTCATGGGCTGTCTCGATGAGGGCGGCAATGCCAGCGGCATCGGCGACACGGCGGGCGGTGTCGGCCATGGCCGGCGTGGGAGCGACAAACAGAATCGGGCTGGCAAGCATAAGCGGGCGGAATCCGGAGGGGGTCAAATCAATAAGAGAAGGGCTTTTTATATAGCCCCCTCAAGCGCCCTTGATTATCGAATATTGCAATTCATAGATTTCAAATCTGAAACAAAAGCACCGCACAAAACCCTCTTTTAATCATGCATTTGCAGTGGACCACATATTGCTCTATCCGCTACAGCACGGCGTTATCTCTGAATAATCGTCGAGCTTCCTACAAATGAGCGGTAGAGGAGATTAATTAAATGGCGAACATTCTTTCTATCGGTAAGAAAATTACCGGTTGTGTGTTGTGCGCGACGGTCTGCCTGGCAGCCATGGGCAGCGCGCTCGCCGCGCCCAAATACGCCATCAAGGTCGCATACGAAAACAACCCGGGCGAACCGATCGACAAGGCCATGAACGAATGGGCCCGCCTTTTCAAGGAGAAAACCGCCGGCCAGGGTGAGCTGATGCTCTACCCGAGTTCGCAGTTGGGTTCCAAAAAGGATGTGATGGAACAGATGAAGATGGGCGCGGCACTGGTGACCCTGACCGATGGCGCCTTCTTCGCCGACTATGTGCCGGACTTCGCCATCATGATGGGCCCCTATCTCGGCAAAGACTATACCGACGTCATCAAGCTGTCGCAGTCGCCGTGGTTCGCCGGCATGTCGCAGCAACTGGACAAGAAAGGCTTCCACATCCTCGCCGCCAACTGGCTGTACGGCTCGCGTCACATGGTGACCAAGAAGCCCGTGCATACCCCGGCCGACCTCAAGGGGCTCAAGATCCGCGTGCCCAATGCCCGCATCCAGATCGAAGCCATGAAGGCCATGGGCGCCACGCCCACCCCGATGCCGCTGGCCGAGGTCTACCCGGCGCTCACCACCGGCGTAATCGACGGCGCCGAAAACCCCATCCCCGTGCTGTACGGGCAAAAGCACCACGAACCGGCCAAGTACCTGATCCTGACCGGCCACCTCGACAACGTCACCAACCTGACCATCAGCCAGAAGTACTTCGAGCGCCTGCCCGCCGACGTCAAGAAGGCGCTGGTGGACACGTGTCTGCAGGCCGGTGACTACATGACGCGCGTCACGCTCGAAGCCGAGAAGGACGTCATCGCCAAGATGAAGAAAGAAGGCGTTACCGTCATCGAAGTCGATCGCGCCCAGTTCCGCGAAGCCTCCAAGAGCACCTACGGCAAGTTCCCCGAGTGGACGCCCGGCCTCTACGACCAGCTCCAGGACTACCTCAAGACCCACTGACGGCAACTTGCCGTCCTGCACCGGTGCGGGCCCGCCCGCACCGGTCGGTGCCCCATCCGTCGCATCCATGTCAATGGCATTGGCTGTGAGGTCATCTCGCTCAAACGGGAGACACTTATGAAGAGATTCATCGACAGCGCGGGAGACTGGAGCGCCCAGCTCGTCACCGTGCTCATCGTGGCGATCACCACCCTCGCCGTATTCATGCGCTACGCCCTCAACGATCCCCTGCAATGGGTGGAAGAAGTCCTGGTCACGTTGTTCGTGTGGATGATCATGCTCGGCGCAGCCTCGGCCATGCGCGTGCGCGGCCACGTCAGCATCGACGCCATTACCGGTCTGCTGCCGCCGGGCGGCCAGCGCGCCGTGCGCGTGTTCAACGACGTGCTGAGTATCGTCATCCTTGTGGCCCTCGGCTGGCTCGGCCTGCAATTGACGCTCGATGCCGGCGACAAGATCACCCCCATCCTCAGCCTGCCCTACGCCTATATCGACGTGGCGGTCCCGGTCGGCTGCTTCTGGATGGCGCTGTACGGCGCGGTCCATCTGTATTCCGATCTGTTTCATGCCGACGGGCATGTGGCAGCCGCATTGCCGGAGGGCCACTGATCATGCTTCTCTGGTCCTGCTGCCTCATCCTGCTCGTTGGCTTCGCCATCAATCTTCCGGTGTTCCTGGCCGTCACGGCGGCCGTGCTGACCTACTTCTTCGTCAGCCCCGAGGCGATGCCGGCCATCGCCGCGCAGCGCTTCATCGGGGCAGCCGAGAACACCACGCTGCTGGCCATTCCGTTCTTCATCCTGCTCGGCAACCTGCTCAATTACACCGGCATCACGCGGCGCATGCTGCGCCTGGCCGAGGTCCTCACCGGCCATTTCCGGGGCGGCCTGGCGCAGGCCAACGTGTTGCTGTCGACCATGATGGGCGGGCTGTCGGCGTCCAACCTGGCCGACTGCGCCATGCTGTGCAAGATGCTGGTGCCGGAGATGACCAAGCTGGGTTACGGGCGCGCCTTTTCGGCGGCGGTCACGGCGGCCGGCTCACTCATCACGCCCATCATTCCACCCGGCATCGCCCTGATCATCTACGGCTTCGTCGCCGACGTGTCGATCGGCAAGATGTTCCTGGCCGGCGTGATCCCCGGCCTGCTGTGCTGCATCGCCTTGATGGTCACCATCGGCTTCGTTTCGCGGCGGCGCGGCTACAAGCCGGCGCGCGCGCATGGCCCGACCTGGGCCGAATTCTGGGATGCGTTCAAGGGCGCCTCGGCGGCCCTGGTGCTGATCGTGGTAATCATCGGCGGCATCCGCGTCGGCATGTTCACGCCGACCGAAGCGGGCGCCGTGGCGGTGATCTATGTCATCGGCGTGGGCATGTTTGTGTTCAAGGAAATGACCCCGGCCCATATCCGCCTGGCGCTCGTCGAGACCGCCCGCGCCACCGGCGGCATCCTGCTCATCATCATGGCCTGCTCGGCCTTCGCCTGGGTGCTGACCTGGGAGCGCGTGGCGCAGGACGTGGCCGGTCTGGTCATCTCGTTCGCCTCCAGCCCAGCCGAGTTCCTGCTGGTACTGAATGTGTTCCTGTTTTTTCTGGGCATGTTCGTCGAAGGCACGGCGGCCATCATCGTACTGGTGCCGTTGCTGATGCCGACGGTGCGGGCGCTGGGCATCGACCCGGTGCAGTTCGGCCTGATCATGATTCTGAACCTGGCCATCGGCTGCCTGACGCCGCCCATGGGCACCGTGATGTTCATCGCCAACGCCATCACCGGCACAAAAGTCGGCGATTTCATTCGCGAATCGCTCCCCCTGCTGGCCGCGCTGCTGTGCGTGCTGGGGCTGGTGACCTTCGTGCCGGCGGTGACCACCTTCCTGCCCAACCTCTGACCGTACCGGCCACGCGCGCTCGCCCGGCGCACATGGCCGTCATACAGCACGACCTGCATTGCCATCGATATCACACCGTACTGAGGACCATTGATATGTGGAAAGACGATCAAGAGTTGTTCGCGCTCATGCGCAAGCGGCTGTTCACCGCCGTCGTCGGCGACATCCTCGACAGCATGGGGCTGCTGCATCAGTTCCTGCGGCCGCACATCAAGCCGCTGCGCAACGACATGGTGGTGGCCGGCCGCGCCATGCCGGTGCTGGAGGCCGACTACTTCGCGATGCGTGAAGAACACGGCCGCGTAGCGCTGTCGGCCCAGCCCTTCGGCATCATGCTGGCCGCCCTCGACGATCTGCACGAGGACGAGGTGTACATCACCACCGGCGCCTCGCCGCGCTACGCCCTGTGGGGCGGCCTGATGAGCACGCGTGCCGTGCACCTGAAGGCGGCCGGCGTGGTGGCCGACGGCTACGTGCGCGATTCGGCCGAGATCGAACAGATCGGCTTCCCCACCTTTGCCCTCGGCACCTACGCGCAGGACCAGGGGCCGCGCGGCAAGGTGGTGGATTTCCGCGTCCCCATCGAAATCGACGGCATTCGCGTGCGCCCCGGCGACATCGTGTTCGGCGATCGCGACGGCGTGCTGATCGTGCCGCGTGAAGCCGAGCGCGAAGCCATCATGCGCGCCCTCGAAAAAGTCGGCACCGAAAGCGCTGTGCGCCGCGCGATCCGCGAAGGCATGCGCACGGTCGATGCCTTTGAACGTTTTGGTGTGATGTAAGGAGCCTCCCATGCAAGCAGTGACCATTCAGAATCCCGGCCAGGTGGGCCTCACCGACGTCGATGCACGCGAGCCCGGTGCCGGCGAGGTCAAATTGCGCGTGGTGTGCGTCGGCCTCTGCGGCTCCGACCTCAACACCTATCGCGGCCTCAATCCGCTGGTGTCGTATCCACGCATCCCCGGCCACGAGATCGGCGGCGAAGTCGTCGCCATCGGCGCCGACGTCACCCGCTGCAAGGTGGGCGACCGCGTGGTGGTGCTGCCGTGCACCGAGTGCGGTGAATGCAGCGCCTGCCGCAACGGCCGCCCCAATGCCTGCCGCTACAACCAGACCCTGGGCGTGCAGCGCCACGGCGGCATGAGCGAATCGCTGGTCATTCCGGCCCACAAGACCCTGGTGTGCAATCAGCTCGATTTCGACGAGCTGGCCCTGGTCGAACCGTTGTCGGTGGGCATGCACGCGGCGCGGCGCGCCCAGATCACGGTCGGCGAGACGGTGGCCATCTTCGGCTGCGGCGTGATCGGTCTGGGGGCCATGGCCGGCGCCGCCGCCATGGGCGCGCGCGTGGTCGCCATCGACATCGATGCGCGCAAGCGCGACATCGCCCTGGCCTGCGGCGCCAGCCGTTTCGTGAACAGCCGCAAAGAAGACCTGACGGCGCTGGCACAGCAACTCGACGACGGGCGCGGCCCGGCGGTGGTCATCGAAGCCGTGGGCAACGATGCCACCTTCGTCGAAGCCGTGCGTCTGGCGGCGTTCGCCGCGCGCGTGGTGTACGTCGGCTACGCCAAGAAGCCGGTCAGCTACGACAGCAGCCTGTTCGTCATGAAGGAACTCGACATCCGCGGCTCGCGCAACGCCACCGCCACCGATTTCGCGGCGGTGCTGTCGCTGCTCGAACAGGGGCGCTACCCGACGCGCCAGATCGTCAGCGCGCACTACCCGCTGGCCCGCGCCGCCGACGCCTTCGCCGATTGGGCGGGCGACCCCGGCGCCTTCACCAAGATCCTCATCGACATCGCCTGAGTGGAGACCTCCCATGCCTGATCTGAACGATTCGATTGCCCTGGATGCCTTTTCGTTGCGCGGCAAGACGGCGCTCATCACCGGCGCCGGCAGCGGCCTCGGCCTGGCAATGGCCCATTGCATGAGCCGCGCCGGTGCCCGCGTGGTGGTGGCCGACATGGACGCCGAGCGCGCCCGCGAAGCCGCCGAGCAGTTGGGCCCGCGTGCCAACTGGCGCGCCTTCGACGTCAGCCAGACCCACTTGGCACAGGGCTTCGTCGACGCGCTGATCGCCAGCACCGGCCCGGTGGACATCCTGGTCAACAACGCCGGCAATCACTGCAAAAAACCCATCGAGGACATGAGCATCGCCGACTTCGAAGCGGTGCTCGACGTGCACGTCGTCGGTGCCTTCGCCCTGACGCGTGCGGTGGTGCCGCACATGAAAGCGCGCGGCACCGGCAGCATTCTGTTCACCGCCTCGATGACCTCCTTCCTGGGGCAGCCCAACGTCACCGGCTATGCCGCCGCCAAATCGGCCTACCTGGGCATGATCCGCGGCCTGGCCACCGAACTGTCCGGCGCCGGTCTGCGCGTCAACGGCATCGCGCCGGGCTGGATCGACACGCCGATGCTGCGGCGGGCCATCGAAGGCGACGACGCACGCCGCGACAAGATCCTCGGGCGCACGCCGATGAAGCGCTTCGGCCTGCCCGACGACATCGGCTGGGCGGCCACCTATCTGGCGTCCGACGCGGCGCGCTTCGTCAACGGGCATGTGCTGGTGGTCGACGGCGGCGCCCTCATCGGCTTCTGAGGTCACACGCCATGGCTAAACGAGCATTGCTGCTGGACGACGCCGACAACTGCGTGGTCGCCATCGAGCCGGTGAACGCCGGCGACGAAGTGACGTACGAGGGGGGGCATGTGGTGGCTCGCGCCACGGTGGGGCTCGGCCACAAGCTGGCGGCACGTGCCATCGCTGCCGGCGAAAAGATCCTCAAGTACGGCGCCCCCATCGGCTCGGCGCGCCGGGCCATCGCCGCCGGCGATCACGTGCATTCGCACAACCTCGCCAGCGACTACATCGTCGGCTTCCATTTCGAGGGCGCCGGGGCCACCACTGCGCCCGCAGCGGTGGCCGACGCCGCACCCGACGCCGAGGCCGTCGCATCACCCGCCGCCACGGCGGCCACACCGCCCTCGGGCGGCCGCGCGGCGCCCCGTCGCGCGTACGATGATTCGCGCCTGCAGGGCTATCTGCGCCAGGACGGTCGTCTGGGCATCCGCAATCGGGTGCTGGTGATCTACCTCGTCGAATGCGCCCATCACGTGGCGCGCCAGATCGCGGACGCCTTCGACGGCGATGTCGAATACCTCGGCTTTGCCGGTTGCTACCCCTCCGACTATGCCTACCGGCTGGTGCGCGGGCTGGCTACCCATCCCAACGTGGGCGGCGTGGTGCTGGTGTCATTGGGCTGCGAGTGCTTCGATCGCGTGCGCCTGACGCAGGATATCGAAGCCTCCGGCCGGCCGTGCTGCGGCGTGGTGATCCAGGAAAACGGCGGCACCGCCGGCAGCGTGGAGGTCGGGCGCCGCATGGTGAGCGAGCTGCGCGCGCTGATCGCCGGCACGCCGCGCGCACCGCTGCGCCTGCGCGATCTGGTGGTGGGCACGGTGTGTGGCGGCTCGGATGGCACCAGCGGCATCACCGGCAACCCGGCCGTCGGACGCGCCTTCGATATCCTGCTGGGGCGCGGCGCCACCTGCGTGTTCGAAGAAAGCGGCGAGCTGATCGGCTGCGAATCGCACATGATGGCGCGTGCCGCCACGCCGGCCGCGCGCAGCGCCATCGAGTCGGCCATGGACAAAGCCACGCGCTACTACAGCACCATGGGGCTGGGCAGCTTCTCGGACGGCAACGCCGTCGGCGGCTTGACCACGCAGGAAGAAAAATCGCTCGGCGCCTATGCCAAGTCCGGTGCCAGTCCCATCACGGGCGTGCTGCTGCCCACCGAGCGGCCGCCCTCGCCCGGCCTGTACCTGATGGACGTGGTGCCGGACGGCGAGCCGCGCTTCGGCTACCCCAACATCTGCGACACCGCCGAGATCATCGAACTGATCGCCACCGGTTGCCACATGGTGGTGTTCACCACCGGGCGCGGCTCGGTGATCGGCTCGGCCATCGCACCGGTCATCAAGGTCTGCAACAACCCCGAGACCTATCGCCACATGGCCGACGACATGGATGTGGACGCTGGCCGCATCATCAGCGAAGGGGCCTCGCTCGACGAGGTCGCCGACGACATCGTCCGCTGCATCGCCGAGGTGGCGGCCGGCGGTCTGTCGTGCGGCGAGCGCCTGGGCCATGTCGAATACGCATTGACCTACAAGCGCTTCGACTACGCCACGGCGGACCTGCCCTGCCAGGGCTAGGCCCGGCCCGCCGATGACGCCGGCATCACGGCTTGGCGTTGTCGCGCCGCATGGTGCCCACCACCTGGCCGTCGCGGCGCAGGACCGCCTCCAGCGCTTCGATGCCGGGGGCGGTGCAGGGCTCGCGCCAGGCCCGCTGCGCCGCCGC
>JASGFB010000076.1:0-24352 GCA_047605765.1 Rhodocyclaceae bacterium | reverse complement strand
TTGTCGATACAAGAAAGTAACTCGCCCGCCGGGGCGAGACCCGGCCAACGCACCTCAGCAAGAACAAACGTCCATGAACGGCGAAGGCCCAAGCAGCAGCATCCTGCCAACGCCCGTCCGCAAGAACGCCACATCAAGAACAGCGAAGACCCAAGCAGCGCGAGCCGGCCAAGCGAGCCGCAGCCAACGCACACCCAAGTGCGAACACCAAGCCCCATACCCCACCGTCATGAAAATGCATATGAAAACAAACGCATTCCCCGATGTGAAGAAAGATCAAGAATGACAGCACCGCGATAGCGGTCACAAAACAAATACCCCCGTCATTCCGAGGACAACCATGCAGCACACCCAAGCGCGCCTGCGCACGCTCACCCTCAGCACCCTCCTGATCACCACCCTCAGCCTGACCGCCTGCGGCAGCAACGACGACGACACCGCCGAAACCACCACCCCTCAACCCACCATACTCGCCACCGACACCTTCACCCAAGGCCTGAGCAACTGGAAAATCGAACAGCAAGACACCACCGGCACCGTCAGTGCCGCCAATGGCGTACTCGACATCGTCCAACCCTCGGGCGCCACGCTGTGGTTCAAACAGAAATTCTCCGGCAACTACGAAATCCGCTTCACCGCCACCCCGATCCCCATCACCGTCAGCGGCTTCACCGATCGCATCTCGGACCTGAACGTATTCTGGAACGCCACCGTCCCCAGTGGCACCGCCCCCGATCCAACCAAGCAGACCTACGACGGCGCGCTCAATTCGTATAACCCCCTGCACCTGTACTACGTCGGCTTCGGCGCCAACAGCAACCAGACCACGCGCCTGCGCCGCAACGACGGCACCGATGCGCGCCCGCAGATCACCGGCTACGCCACGGCATCGGCAGCCAGCGCCGACGACAAGGCCGGGCCCATGACGGCGGCGACCAGCCTGGCGGCCAATACCCCCGTCAAAGTGCGCATCGTGTCGCGCGCGGCGAGCGCCGACGATCCCGCCACCCTCAAGTGGTATGCCAATGACGTACTGATTTTCAGCTATGCCGACACCGCGCCCTATACCGAAGGCTGGTTCGCACTGCGCACAACGACCAGCCACTTCCAGATCCGGGATTTTTCGGTGGTTCGTCTCTGAGGCGCGTCATGCGCCGGACGCGGCGCAGCGGCCGGCGTGATGGGATGTCGCGGGGCATGGCGTAGCCCCGCGCTAAAGAATGTGCGGAGGTATCAGTGACGCGCGAACACGCGCGTACTGCCGTCGGCTTGCACCAGCAGCACCTCATAGGGCACGGGTGGCTTCATGTCCATGCCGGGCGCCGAGGCGGGCATGCCGGGAACGGCCAACCCGATGGCCTTGGGGCGGCTCTTGAGCAGACGAGCGATGTCCTGGGCGGGAACATGACCTTCGATGGCATAGCCGTCGATGGTGGCCGTGTGGCAACTGGCCAGGGCCTCGGGTACGCGCGCGTCACGGCGCGCGGCGGCGGTGTCCTGCACATCCACGACGCTGACCTTCATGCCGTGCTCGCGCAGATGGGCAATCCACTTTTCGCAGCAGCCGCAATACGGGCTCTTGAAGACCTTGATGTCGGCATCCTTGGCCAACACGGTGGCCGTGGCGGCAAGACCGAGGGCCACGGCAACGGCCAGGCGGGTGATGCGAGAGGAAGTGATCATGAGAGGTCCGCGGAGGTAATGGTACGGCTCGGACCGCAACGGCGCGGACAAGTGCCGCGCCGGGCCGCATCTGTCGGACAGATGCGGCGCGCGGATGTGACGAGGCTTACTTGGCCAGGGTCAGCGTGCCCTTCATGAGGGCGGAGTGGCCGGGGAAGGAGCAGAAGTAGGCATAGCTCTCGCCCGCCTTCAGCTTGCTGACGTCGATGCGCACGCTATCGGTTTCGCCGCCACCGATGACCTTGGTGTGGGCAATGACGCGCGCATCGCCGGCCTTGACGTATTGCTTGTCGATACCGGCGGAAATGCCGTCGGTCGCCACCGAGGGCATGTCGGCGGACTTGGTCAGCACCCAGTTGTGGCCCATCACGTTCTTGGGCTGCTTGCCGGTGTGCTTGAGCTTGACCGTGAATTGCTTGCAGCTTGCCGGCACAGCGATGCTGGCCTTGTTGAACTGCATGGCGTCGTTGCCTTCGATCTCGACGTCGCACTGGGCGGCCATGGCCGGCGCGGCCATCAGGGCCGTCAGAACAATCGCTACGCTTGCTACTTTGTTCACGTCATTTCTCCTGTTGTCAGTAAATCTGGGGTGCGCCGGCCTGCGCCGACACGGCCTTTCATTCGATGCCCGACGATTGGGGCATCTGGCAAAGCCCACCGCGAACGAGAGGCTCGCCGATGATTACCACTCAGCCAAGTTTTGGACTTTGTCTAAAGACAAAGCAGGTCTGATCTAGCGCAAAACCTTGCTGCGGGTGGGGACACAGCAAAAACCCATCCCGGCGGCGACACCATCACATTAGCGCGCGGCTCGAAACAATGCCTCCACAAAAATCGCATTTGGCACCCTCGGCAGCGCCAATAAGGCACCATTTCGGCCCCACCGTGGCGCCGCCACGCGCGTAGTTCGCCCATTCTCGAATAACTTTTATTGGAAGCAAATATATCGGCGAGCCACCAACGGACCCACGCGGGGCATGACCAGGCAGTCGGCGCGGTGGCCGGATGTGGCGCGCTCACATCCGGCTGCGCGGCATGGCACGCCCTGCTCACGTCAGTGTGGCGCGACCCCCTGCCTGTCTGACAATCCCGTGAGTCGCCACCTGAGGCGCCTCTTCTGGAGCGGTCGGCGTGCGCCAAGGGGATATATCCCATCGGCATTTGGTACCGGTTGACACTGCCTGACCCGGACTCTTACATTGGCCCAAACCTGTATGACGACTGACAGTGATCGCTGCCGGCCGACGTCATGGACCAGGGCCGCCCGGCCCGATAACGACAAGAGACACGACATGCAAGCCACCACTTCAGTCACCCCCCCTCGCGCACGCGCCTGGCGCGTCATGGCCGCACTGGCCGGCACAGCCCTCTTCATGACCGGCGGCAGTGCCCTGGCCCGCACACCGGCACAGGCCGGCCCGCAACTGCCGGCCTTGAAGTTCCCGGACAAGGTCTGCGACGTCACGCGCTACGGCGCCGAAGGCGAGCGCCTGCAGATCGCGCTCAACACCGAACCGTTCCAGCGCGCCATCGACGACTGCGCGGCGGCCGGCGGCGGCACAGTGGAAGTACCGCCGGGCAACTATCTGGTGGCGCCGATCTTCCTCAAGAGCAACATCCGCCTGCACATCGCCAAGGGCGCCACCCTCGTCGCGTCGACCGAAGAAGGCCAGTACCGCGCCAACGACGCCACGCGCTATGCGTTGGCCGAAAACAACTGGCTGCCCTTCATCAGCATCGCCGATGCGCAGAACGTGGCCATCACCGGTGAGGGCACCATCGATGGCCAGGGTGCCGTGTGGTGGGAACGCTGGCGCGCCAACATCCGCGCCACCGGCAAGAAGGGCGGCACCGATCGTCCGCGCCTGATCTACATCACGCGCGCCCAGAACGTGCTGGTCGACGGCGTCACCCTGACCCACTCGCCGAGCTTCCACGTGGTGATGCGCTACGCCGAGAACGTCACGGTCAACGGCACGCGCATTCTGTCGCCGTTCCATGCGCCCAATACCGACGCCATCGACCCCATCGACAGCCGCAATGTGCGCATCACCCACAACTACATCGACTGCAACGACGACCACGTCGCCATCAAGGCCGAAAAGCCCGATGCACGCTTTCCCAATGGCGTAGTGAGCAACATCTACATTGCCCACAACACGCTGTTGCAAGGGCGCGGCATTTCGATCGGCAGCGAAAGCTCGGGCGGCGTGGACAACGTGCAGGTCGAACACAACCGCTTCGAAGGTTCGATGTATGGCCTGCGCATCAAGAGCCCGCGCGGCAAGGGCGGTGAAGTGCGCAACGTCACCTACCGCGACACGCGCATGGTCGATGTGGGGGTCCCGCTGGTGTTCTCGGGCTATTACGAGGCGGCGCCGATCGTCAAGGCCGAGGTCGACAAGATCCTGGCCGAAGGCGGCTTCATGGTGGGCGAACAGCTCTACCCGCCCGATACCGATCCGGCCAAGCCGTTCGACAAGGTCAAGACGCCGCACTTCAGCCGCATCACCGTCGAGAATCTGGTGTCGACCGGCAAGAGCAGCGCCGCCGGCTACATCGTCGGCGTACCCGAAGCCAAGCTGGACGGCTTCGTCTTCAAAAACGTGCGCATCGAAGCCGAGCGCGGCCTGCTGGTGCGCAATGCCGACATCCAGAGCACCACGCTCAACGTCAAGGCACGCAGCGGCAAGGCACTGATCCTCGAAAAGGACGCCGCCGTTCATCGCTGAACGCTCATCCGCCCCATCAAAACGCCGGCCCATGCCGGCGTTTTTTTTGCCCGCTCGCGCCTTGCCCATCGGCCCGGCCGCCACGGCATGACGTCGGCGCACACCTTTACGCCGTTTAACCTCAGTCCAGATGAGAATCGTTTACCCACCTAGCATATTTGTGCGTGCGGAGCAGTATGGGATACCCGCCTCAATCGCGGCCGTTTGATGCAATCCAAAGATCAACCATTGACCCGTTCGGGCACGCTCAAGATCACGCCATGCGCGTCGCTAGCGTTCGATACGCGGCGGCCGTTTTGCCGTTTATTCGAAAAAGGATATCAGCATGCGCCTGACCATTGCGCGACGCCTGTGGGCCATCGTCGCGTTGTCTGCCATCTCGCTCATCATCGTCGGCACCTTCGGCGTGATGACCGCCTACCAGGTCAAAGCCGACCTCGACACCATCACGGGCAAGATGATGCGCAGCAACCACACGCTGACCCAACTGTCGCGGGCGGTCATCAATCTGCGTCTGGCCGTGCTCACTCACGGGTTCGTCGACGCCGCCGACAGCAAGGCCGAACAGGCGCGGCGCATCGATGAACTGAAAACGGAACTCAACGGACTGGTGGACGGCTACGCGCGCGATCTGGTCATCGATGAGCAGGACCGCAAGATGCTCGCCGAGGACCGCAGCCGCCTGCAGCGCTACACGGCCGAGGCGGATCACTTCGTGGCACTTTCCGATGCCCATGACGATGCCATCAAGACGCGTTTCGAGGATCTGCGCAAGGCCGCACTCTTTGTGAACGAGGCGATCAGCGCGCACGTCACCTATAACGACGAGCTGGTGGCCCGGCAGAGCGCCGAGGCGGCCGCTTCGGTGGCGCATGGGCTGCGCGTGGACATCGGCGGCGTGGTGATCGGCGTGGCCGCCGTGCTGGGCCTGGGCATCTGGCTGGTGCGCGCCATTGCGCGCGGCCTGGCCCACATGCAGCGCACCGTCACCGCCATCGAGCACAGCCTGGACATGACGCGCCGCGTGCCGATCGAGCGCGACGATGAGCTGGGCGCCACCGCCCTCGCCTTCAACCATCTGGTCGAACGCATGCAGGCCAGCCTGCGCACCATGGCCGGGGTGGCCGGCGAGGTGTCGGCCGCCTCCATCGCCACCGCTGCCAGTTCGTCGCAACTGGCACAGGCCGCCAGCCAGCAGAGCGGCGCAGCGGCCAACATGGCTTCGAGCATCGAAGAGCTGACGGTCAGCATCCATCACGTCGGCGATCGCGCGGCGCAGACCAATGACCGCGTGACGGTGGCCGGCACGCTGGCGACCGAGGGCGAAGCCGTGGTGCACGAAACCGTGGCCGACATCCAGCACATCGCACAGACCGTACAGGACTCGGCCGACGTCATCGGCCGCCTGGAAGCCCAGAGCGCCGAGATCGTCCACGTCATCCAGGTCATTCAAGAGGTGGCCGACCAGACCAATCTGCTGGCCTTGAACGCGGCCATCGAAGCGGCGCGGGCCGGCGAGGCCGGGCGCGGCTTCGCGGTGGTGGCGGACGAGGTGCGCAAGCTGGCCGAGCGCACTGCGCTGTCCACCCGCCAGATCACCGACACCATCGACACCATGCGGGCCGGCGCCGAATCCGCTTCGGCCAGCATGCGCGAGGCGGTGCGCCGGGTCGACGTGAGCGCGCAACGCGCCCTCAAGGCCAGCGAGGCCATCCACCAGATCGGCGACGGCGCGCGCGAATCGGTGCACATGGTGGCCGAGATCGCCGACGCCATCCGCGAGCAGAGCTCGGCCAGTACGGCAGTGGCGCAGAGTGTCGAGCAGATCGCGCAGATGTCGGAGGAAAGTGCCGCGGCCGCCGCCGAGGGCGCCAACGCCGCCCATGACCTCGACACGCTGGCCCGGCGCATGCAGAGCGAGGTGGCGCGCTACACGCTGTGAGCGCCTGGCGGCACATCCTGCCGCACGCGGCAATTCATGCCTGCGGCATGCGGCAACCCCTGCCGCCCCAAGGCGCCGGCCGCCCCCCGGCGCGGCACCGTCCCGCCGGCTCGATGCCTGGCGCGCTCCTTGCCTGTTGCGATTGTTTGCATACGCAGGAGTCATGATGGCCCGTCTCACCATCCAGGTGGCCGGCAGCGCCACTGCTGCTTCGCCCCAGGCCTCGCGCGGCGCGGTCGACCAGGAGGACGTTTTCGGTCGCGCCCTGGTGGCGCAGCTCAAAGCGCGCGCCGATGCCGCCAGCGCGGCAAGCGCCACCGACCGCGACACGCGCACCGCCAGCACCACGCAGGCCAGCCTGGTGCAAGGCGTGTCGACCCAGCAGAAAAGTTCGAGCGAAGCCTTCAGCGAATACATGGCGATGACGCCGGCCGAACGCATGCGCTTTTCGATCATGGCCGGCATGGGTATTTCACCGGAGGAATACGCAGCCATGACGCCCGAAGAACAAGAAGCCATCGACGCCAAAGTCGCCGAACGCATCCGCCAGCTCACCGAAGAGAAGACCGATGACAGTGCCGCGCGCCATGCCGCCACCCAATTGAAGGCGGCGCTGGCGAGCGTCGACGGCCAGGGCGACGACGACAGCCAGCGGCGCCTCAACCTGCTGGCCTGATGCGGCGTGGCGCGCAGGGGGTTCGCCCGCACGTCTTGCGCGCGGTGAGGCTCATCCGGCCGGGATACACCGGCACATGAGTTATGCGAGGCAAACCGGTACACTGCCGCCTTTGCCTCCCGCACCCTTCTCATGCGCCTTTACCCTCGCGCGCTGCCCGGTGAGCTGCCGGGCGATCATCTGATCCGCAAAACGCGCCGCAGCCTGATCTACGCGCTGCTGTGCCTACTGGTGTCGGCGCCGGTCTATATCTGGCTCGGCCCGGTATGGCGCCAGATCCTGCCGCTGGGCGGCTTCGCCTTCGTGCTGATGTCGATGCTGTTCGGGCTGGCGCTGGTCATCGGCCCGCTCGGCGGCCTGTTCTTCGGGCTGGTGGCCCTCTTCATGCGCGTCGAAGCGCGCTTTGCACCGCGCGCGGCGCCGGTGGTCGGCAAGGATCGCGGTGCCGTGGCGCTGGGCATGCTGGTGACGGTCCTGCCGACGTTGGCGGCATGCTATCCGCCCATCAAGGCCATCATCGACGGCAGCATCCGCTACAAGATTCCCGCTGGGCAGGTGGCACGCGCGATCGATCCGCTGGGCTTCTGGCAGGGTGTGGCGTTCTGGTTCATGGGGGCGGCCGCGCTGGCCGTGCTGGTCGGAGTTTATTGGCGTTCGCGCTTTGCCAAGCTGAAAGCGCGCGCATGAGCGCGCCGCTCAGGACAACGGCGCTGGTCGGCGCCATCGCGCGCCATGCCTCGCCCATTCTGATCGCCCAACTGGCCTCGATGAGTACCGCCGTGGTCGACACCGCGATCGCTGGCCACGTCGGCACGCTCGACCTGGCTGCCGTCGGGATCGGCGGCGGCGTCTACATTTCGGTGGCCTTGGCCTTCGCCGGCATCGTGCAAGGGGTGACGCCGGTCGCGGCCCAGCACTATGGGGCCAAGCGGCTGCACGCCTTGCCGGGCTGTTTTCAGCAGAGCATCTGGCTGGCCTTGCTGCTTGGCGCCCTGGGGGTGGTGGCGCTGGCCTTCCCCGGCTGGCTGCTGCATCTGACGGAGATGTCGCCGGCCGTCGAAGCACGCACGCGTTCGTATCTGTCGGTTCTGGCCTGGGCCGTGCCGGGCATGCTCATCTACCGCGCCTGCGGCGGCATGCTCAACGCGCTGGGTAAGCCGCGCATGCTGATGTTCTTCGGCTTTGGCACCGCCCTGCTGCATCTGGCGCTGGCGCCGTCGCTGGCCTTCGGCTGGCTCGGCCTGCCGCCGCTCGGCGTGCTCGGCTGCGCGCTGTCCATGCTCATCGACAGTCTGTTGGTGGCGGTGCTGTCGCTGTGGTACCTGGCGCGTTCGCCGGCCAGCCGCACCTATCATCTGCTGCAACAGTGGCAAGGCCCGCAGTGGCGCGGCCTGGGCGAATTGCTGCGTGTCGGCATCCCGATCGGCATGTCGACCTTCATCGAGATCACTAGCTTCGCGCTCATCGCGCTGGCCGTCTCGCCACTCGGCCCGATACAGGTGGCCGGGCATCGCATCGCCGGCAATTTCGCAGGGGTGTGCTACATGCTGCCGCTGTCGATTTCGATCGCCACCCTGTCGCTGGTCGGGCAGGCCGCCGGCGCGGCCGACGTGCGGCGCGTGCGCAAGACTGTGCGTGCCGGGTTGATCCTCGGGATCGCTGCATCGGTCGCCGTCGGCGTGCTGCTGTGGAGTTTCGACGGTCCGCTGGTGCGCGCCTACACGCCGGACGCGGCGGTACAGGCAGCGGCCCTCGGCCTGATCGGGCTGATCGCGTCGTACCAGTTGTTCGATGCCGTCCAGACGGTGGGCGCGCAGGCCTTGCGCGGCTTGAAGATCAGCACCCAGCCGATGTTCATCCACATGTTCTGCTTCTGGGGCATCGGACTGGCCGGTGGCTGGTGGCTGTGCTTCCGCGGCGTGGCCGCGCTGCAGGTGCCGGCGCTCGGCCTGCCCGGTTTCTGGTGGTCGGCAACGCTCGCCACGGTGGCGGCCAGCGTGCTGTTCGGCGCCCTGCTGCGCCACGCGCTGCGACGCCTGGACACGCTGCTGCGGCCAGCCGTCGGCGATTAGGCGGCAGAGGCCGCGCGGCGCGTCACCAAAAAGTAGTGCGCCGCCCACGCCGCCACACCGCTGGCGGCCATGAGGGTGGCCAAGGGCCGTGCGCTGCCGTCGATCCAGGCATCCATCAATGCGCCGGCCGAGGCCGCCAACACGAACTGCAAGGCGCCCATCAGCGCACTGGCGAGCCCGGCCCGCTGACCGTGCGTGGCCAATGCGGCAGCGCCGGCGTTCGGGTTGATGAAACCCAGGCTGGCCATGTAGAAAAAGAAGCACGGCAACAACAGCCAGATCGGCGCAAAACCGCTCCAGGCCGCCAGGCCCAGCAACAAGCCGGCGCCCACCGGCAGCCACAGCATGCGGCGCAACAGATCGGTGATGGACCGCCCCCGCCGCAACAGTCGCGCGTTGATCTGGCTGGCGCTGATCAGGCCGAAGGCGTTGGCGCCAAACACCCAGCCATAGTGCGCAGGGGCGATGTCGTAATGCTCCATCAGCAACTTGGGCGAGCCGGCGATGTAGGCGAACATGCCGGTCGAGGCCAGCACCGTGGTCAGGGTGTAGCCCATGAAGCCGGCGTCGCGCGCCAGCGAGGCATAGGTGCGCAACACGCGCATCAGTTCGAGCGGCTCGGCATGGCGGGTGTCGCGGCTTTCCGCCAGGCCGACATGCACCCACACCAGGCACACCACGCCAAACGCCACCTGCGTGTAGAAGATCGCCTTCCAGCTCGCCACGCCAAGTATCCAGCCACCGAACAGCGGCGCCAGGATCGGCGCCAGCCCCATCACCAGCATCAGCATCGAGAACGCCTGCGCGGCGGCGCGCGCATCGCAGCGGTCACGCACGATGGCACGGCAGATCACCATGCCGGCGCAGCCGCCCAGGGCCTGCACGAAACGCAGGGCGATGAGCATCGTCATGCTGGTCGCATGGGCACACATGAGCGACGCGATGATGTACAGCACCAGCCCGAAGTAGATCGGCGGACGGCGGCCGATGCGATCGCTCACCGGGCCATAGATGAGCTGACCGATGGCCAGCCCGACGAAGAAGCTGGCCAGCGTCAGCGGCGCGCCAGGCCCGAGCGCCGCTTCGACGGCGGGGAAGCTCGGCAGGTACATGTCAATCGACATCGGCCCGATGGCGGTGAGCACGCCCATCAGGACGAGCCAGGGCGGAAATCGGCGTGACAGTTCGTTGTCAGTCATAAAAACACAGGGGGTCGATGAGGCGCCGCGCCGGGCACGACGATCGCCCCGCAGCCAAGCCTTGGCCGGCCGGCGACGGGGCGTTGCAGCAAAAAACGAGCGCCGGCCGCACAGGCCGGCGGCGATCAGACGATCTGAGCCACTTCGTCGAATTCGAAGCGCGAGCCACGCGGGTACAGCGTGCTGTCATCACCCACGCCGATGTTGCACAGGAAGTTCGTCTTGTAGCGGCCTTCGGGGAAGAACTCGGCGTCGATCTTGCCGGCGTCGAAGCCGGACATCGCGCCGCAGGCCAGGCCCAGCGAACGCGCGGCCATCATCAGATACGCCCCTTGCAGCGCGCTGTTGCGCTGGGCGGTCGATTCGGCGAGCGCGGTGTTGCTTTCGAACATCGGTCGCGCATCGTAGGCCGGGAAGTGGCGCGGCAGGTGCTCGAAGAAGCGCGCGTCATAGGCCACGATGACCGTCATGGGCGCGGCCAGGGTCTTCTGCAGGTTGCCCGGCGACAGCGCCGGAGCGAGGCGTGCCTTGCCTTCGGCGGTGCTCACGAAGACAAAACGGGCCGGCTGGCCGTTCATCGAAGTCGGGCCCCACTTGAGCAGTTCGTACAGGCGCTCGGCCGTGCCGGCCGGCAGGGGATCGCTCGAAAAACCGTTGTACGTACGGGCCTTGCGGAACAATTGGTCGAGCGAGCGCTCGTCCAGCTCGAAACTCATGATGCAAATCCTTGTTGTTGTGCCGACGCGGGAGGAGCCCCCATTGTCGCACTTTGTGCAGTGCAATGCGCCCCGCGCCGGCCAACGGCCTTGGCACGGGGCGGCCCCGCTCAGTAAGCAGCGGTGAAACGCTGGCGCAGATGCTGCGGCAGTTCCAGCTCATTGACCACCGCCACCGCCAGGTCCGCCGTCGAGATGCGGCCCGGCGTGCCGTCGGCGGCCATCAGCACGTCGTCGCCACCGAGGCGGAACTTGCCGCTGCGCTCGCCCGGCTCCAGGAAGGTCGCCGGCGACACGAAGGTCCATTCGAGGGTGGATTCCTGACGCAGCTTGTTGAGCGCGTCGCGCGCGCCTTCGGCGCCTTCCTTCCATTCGGCCGGGAAATGCGGCGTATCGAGGGCTTGCACGCCGGGCGCTACGAACAGACTGCCGGCGCCGCCGATTTCGATGAAACGGGCCACGCCGGCCTGCTTGAGGCCGGCCACGATGGCGTCATGCCCCTTGACGAACAGCGCACGGATGTCCGGCTTGCCCCAGCCCGGGTTGAAGGCACTGATCAGCGCTTGCTGGCCGGCCACGCCACGGGCGACCTGGGCGGCGTCGTAGGCATCGGTGGCAACAAAATGCAGGCGGGCGTGCTGCGGCAGCTTGGCAGCGTCACGCCCCAGCACGGTGACTTCGTGATCGCGCGAGAGCAGTTCCTGCAGCAGGGCCGAACCGACGAAACCGGTGGCGCCGATAAGTGCGACTTTCATGGATGTTCTCCTGTCTGGTTGACCCGCCGGCGCCGGTGGTGCGCAGGCTTCATGGTGGACCGCATCTTCGGACAATTCATTGGCACGAAAAACCACTCAGGCCATAATTCATTGTTACCGATTTAAATACAATCCCATGGATCTGAACCGCTTGCGCCTGTTGGTGGCGGTGGCCGACACCGGCAGTTTCACGGCCGCCGCCGAACGCATGGGCACCACCAAGGCCATGGTCAGCCAGCAGATCAAGCGGCTGGAGTCCGACCTCGGCGTCACGCTGCTGTCGCGCACCACGCGCCGCGTCTCGCTGACCGAGCCGGGTGCCGAGCTGGTCGAAGAGTGTGCGCCGCTGCTGCGCCAGACCGAAGAAGCGGTGGCACGCGTGGCGCGCAATCGCGACCAGTTGCGCGGCACCTTGCGCATCACCGCCCCGGTGGATTTCGCCAGCGAGGTCGTGGCGCCGGTGGTGGCGGCTTTTTCACGCCAGCACCCCGACATGCAGATCGAATTGATCGCCACCGACGAAGTCATCGACATGGTGGCCGGTGGCATCAACCTGGCGCTGCGCATGGGCTGGCTGAAGGATTCGACGCTGCGCGCCACCCAACTGGGCCGCTTCGAACAGTGGATCATCGCTTCGCCCGCCTATGCGGCGCAGATCGGTCCGCTGACGCGCCCCGAGCAACTGGCGCATTGCCGCTGGGTCGCCCTCAGCCTGTTGCGCACGCCCCTGTCGTGGAGCTTCGAAGCGGCCGACGGCGAGCGCGTGGACGTGCGCATGCGTGCGCCGCTGCGCACCGACTCACCGCTGGCAATGACGGCGCTGGTACGCCATGGCGCCGGCGTATCGGCAATGGCCGATCTATCTGCCCAAAAGGCTGTGGCCGCCGGTGAACTGGTGCGCCTGTTGCACGATTGGCACCTGCCGGCCGGTGGCATTTACGCCGTCCACCCACCCGGACGGCATATTCCGGAGAAAGTCCGCGCATTCATCGACGCCTTTCGCCACCATTTGAGCAATACTGCACAGGGTAACGTCATGGTGTAGCGATGCGCCGCGCCGCCCGCGAGCCGGCCATCGACCGTAGAGTCTCACCACAGACCTTGCCGCCGCCGCGCGGCAACGCAGGAGCGCGAGATGGCCTTTGCATGGAAAGACACCCGCCGCTATCAGTTGCGTGTGTATATCGCCGTGTTGTTCCTGGCCCTGATGCTCGGCTTTGCAGCGCTGCTGCTGGCCGGACAATACCGACAGACGCGTCTGATGCTGCTGTCAGCCTCGGACACCTTGTTCGTCCACATCGCCGAGCAGACGCGCGCCACCATCAACGCCACCTATCGGCCTGCCGTCATGTCGACGCGCGTGCTGTCGCAGACAGACGCCGGCGCCATGCGCACCCTGGGCCAGCGCCTGACCCTGCTGCCGCTGATGGCGCAGGCGCTGCAGACCGGCCAGCACATTTCGGCCATCTACATCGGGTATGCCAACGGAGAGTTCTTCCTGGTGCGCAGCCTGCGCCCCAACAGCGCCCTGGCCCGCTCGGTGGATGCGCCAGTGGACGCTGCCTTCCTGGTGCAGAGCCGGGCCTCCGAAAACGGCCGCCTCACCGGGCGTTATATCTTTTACGACGCCAGCCTGACCCAGATCGCCGACCGCGCCCGTGACGACTATCTGTACGATCCGCGCGGGCGTCCCTGGTTCGAGCAGGCACGCGAGCGCTCCGGCCTGCAGGTGACGGCGCCCTATCTGTTCTTCACAACCCATGAAGTGGGCGCCACCTTCGCCCAGCACACGCGCGACGCTGGCGCCGTAGCGGCGGTGGACGTGACCCTGGCGGCGGTGTCCTCGACCCTGGCCGATCTGCAACCGACGGCGCGCGCGGTGCTGTTCGTCTTCAACGACCGTGGCGAGGTGATGTCGACCTCGACACGCGAATTCGCGGTAACCGTCGACGCCATGGACGTGCCGCGCCTGCCTCATGCCAGCGACATCAAAAACCCCGTGATGTCGGCGCTCACCGCCGAACCGGGCCACCGCGACGGCAAGCCCCATGCGATCCTGGTGCACGACGAAGACTGGCAAACCTCGGTGTCGCGCCTGACCGTCGATGGCGATCCACTCTACCTGGGCATCGCCGCCCCCCAGCGCGAACTGCTGGCCGAGGCCGACGCCATGCGCAACGAAGGCATGCTGGTGGCACTGGCGGCGGTGCTGCTGGTGATCCCGCTGACCTGGTGGCTATCGAAGCTGGCGTCGAGGCCGCTCAACGCCCTGACCGACGACACCCATCGCATCCGCGCGCTCAATTTCGAAAATCATCCGGTCAACAGCTTCGTGCTCGAAATCGACGAATTGGCCCAGTCGATGGCGCACATGAAAACCACCATCCGCAAGTTCCTCGCCATCGGCCAGGCCCTGGCCTCCGAGCGCGACCTGCACAAGCTGCTCGATCGCGTGCTGTGCGAAGCCAAGGCCCTGACTCAGGCGCGCGGCGGCGTGATCTACCTGGTGGAACCCAACAAGAGCCTGCTGCCGATCGTGGCGCGGCTGGGGGATACGCTGGTGGTCCCGCCACCGACACCGATCTATCCGGAACTGGATGCCGAACACCCGGCGGTCCGCGCGGTGCGGCGCGGACCGCTGTTCGTGCGCGGCCCGGAAGCGCGCGTGCGACAGTGGTATCCGAACCTGTCGTTCGAGGGCGATCGTGACCTCATCACCGTACCGTTGCGCACCCGTGGCGGCGAAGCGCTGGGCGTGCTGATGATGGGCTACGACGTCGGCACCTTCGCCGGGATCGCGCCCGACGACGCCATCTCGCTACTCGAAGCGGTGGCCGGCCCGGCCGCCGCCGCCATCGACACCCAGCGCCTGATCCAGGAGCAAAAAGCGCTGCTCGAATCGTTCATCCAGTTGGTAGCCGGCGCCATCGACGCCAAGAGCCCGTACACCGGCGGCCACTGCCAGCGCGTGCCGGAACTGGCCAAGATGCTGGCCCATGCGGCGGAAGATGCCACCGAAGGCGTGTTCAAGGATTACCGCCTGACCGCAGAACAATGGGAAGAACTGCACATCGCGGCGTGGCTGCACGACTGCGGCAAGGTCACCACGCCCGAATACGTCGTCGACAAGGCCACCAAGCTGGAGACCCTCTACGACCGCCTGCATGAGATCCGCATGCGCTTCGAGGTGCTCAAGCGCGAAGCCGAAGTGGCCTGCTGGCGCGCCATCGCCGAAGGCGCCCCGCGCGCCGTGCAGCTCGAACAGCTGCGCCAGGCCTGGGCCGAACTGGATGATGAATTCGCTTTCGTAGCCCGCTGCAACGAAGGTGGCCGTGAGTTCATGCCCCCCGAAGACGTGGCGCGCCTGCATGCCATCAGCCGGCGCATGTGGACGCGCACGCTGGACGATCGCATCGGCCTGTCGTACGAAGAGCGCGAACGCCGCGCCGCAACGCCCACCGTGCCGCTGCCGGCGCACGAACCGCTGCTGGCCGACCGCCCCGATCACATCATCGCCCGCCCGGCCAGCGAGCGCATCGCGCCGGATAATCCCTGGGGCTTCAAGATGGCGGTGCCCGAACATCTCTACAACCGTGGCGAGCTGCACAACCTGACGGTATCGCGCGGCACGCTGACGTCCGAGGAACGCTACAAGATCAACGAGCACATCGTCGAGACCATCCGCATGCTCACCAAGCTGCCCTTCCCGCGCCATCTGTCGCGGGTGGTGAATATCGCCGGCAGCCACCATGAAAAACTCGACGGCACCGGCTATCCGCGCCGCCTGACCAGTACGCAGATGGGCACGCGATCGCGCATCATGGCCATCGCCGACATCTTCGAAGCGCTCACCGCCACCGATCGTCCGTACAAATCGGGCAAACCGCTATCGGAGTCGATCCGCATCATGGCGCGCATGCGCGATGAACGGCACATTGACAGCGATCTGTTCGAGCTGTTTCTGAGCTCGGGTGTCTATCTCGACTACGCCCATCGCTACCTGCCGCCGGAACAGATCGACCACGTCGACATCGGGCAATACCTCTCGGTCACCGATACGGCAACGGAATGACGGTGGCCACGGCCGCCATGCCCTGTCTGAAGGAGGATGCATGAAAGCTGTTTGTCCCCCCCGCGATGCGCGGCCTGATCAACCCCACCACCAGACCACCATGAGAGCCAGCCGGCGCGCCCTGTCGGCCTGCCTGCTGGGGCTGGCGGCGAGTGGCTGCGCGCTGCTCGGCGTGGGTGAACAGCAGGCCCGGCTGGCGCAGCGCTGCACCGTGAGCGGCACGGTATCCGTGCAATTGCCGCAGCCGGTGGCGGGCCAGGACGACGCCTCCATCGTGGTGGCGCTGTTCCGCCACACCGCGGGCGATCGCAAGGTGCTCGGCAACTGGCGGCTGTTCGACTTCGTCGTGCTCGACAAGGCGGGGCGCTGGAGTTTCGACGCACTGCCCGGCGACATGGCGGTGACCGCCACACTCGATCTGAATCGCAACCTGAGCCACGACCCGGGCGAGCCGACCTTCGTGCCAACCGACGACCAAGTGCTCGCTTGCACCAACCAGAACGAGCAACTCATCCAGGACATCGTCATCAACACCGTATCGCCGCCCGACAGCATGCGAATGGATTTCTTCGGCATCCGCGTGGGCGAACAACAAGCGCAGCTGGGCAATGCCCTCGAATCCGTCCCGCTGACGGCGGGCGAGGTCACCACACTGGACGATCCCGACTTCGGCCGCGAACGCGCCGTGATGGGACTGTGGCGCCCCTTCGATTTCATCACCCACACCAAGTCCGGCATCTACTTCCTGCAGCCCTTCGACAAGGCCCGCACGCCCGTGCTGTTCGTCCATGGCCTGGCTGGCACGCCGACCGATTTCCGCACATTGATCGGCGCTCTGGATACGCGCCGCTTCCAGCCCTGGGTCGCCTACTACCCGACCGGCGTGCCCTTGGCACCGATGGCACGGCGCCTGGGCGAACTGCTGCGCGAAGTACGCATGCATTACGGCGTCGATCACGTCATCGTGGTGGCGCACAGCATGGGCACCCTGGTGTCGCGCGCCATGCTGTTGAGCATGGCGCAGTCGGGCGACAATTTCGTGCCGCTGTACATCACCATCGCCGGGCCGTGGAACGGGGTGGCATCGGCGGGCCTGGGCGTGCGCCAGGCACCGACGCCGGTGTGGTCATGGATCGATCTGGCGCCGGGCAGCGATTTCCTCGCCGGGTTGTTCTACCAGGGCCAGGGCAAAGACCGCGCGCGGCGCCATCTGCCGGACGACCTGCGACATGAATTGATCTTCTCGTACCTGCCGGACGAGAGCGGCGATGGCGTCGTCGCCCTGGCCAGCGAACTGCGCGTCGAAGCACAGGACGACGCGCGCGCGCTGTACGGCGTGCAGGCCGGGCACGTCGGCGTATTGAGCGACCCGCGCACCCTCAACATCGTCGGCGGGCTGCTGCGGCGGGCACTGGCGCCTGCCGCCACCGCCGAGGCCGTGCGCCAGCCCCGCACAGGGAGCACCGCGCACAAGTGATCTGTGCGCCTGCGCGGACAAAAAAATGGCCCGCATCAGCGGGCCATTTCGGATCGGTCGGCGGCGTCGCTTACAATACGCGCCGCGCCACTTCCCAGGCCAGCGCGCCAATAAAGGCCGAGCACGGGATGGTCAGCAGCCAGGCCCACACAATATTGGTGGCCACGCCCCAACGCACCGCGTTGACGCCGTTGCAGGAGCCGACACCGACGATGGCGCCGGTGATGGTGTGGGTGGTCGACACCGGGATACCCAGCGCGGTGGCCAGGAACAACGTCATGGCACCCCCCGTTTCGGCACAGAACCCCCCGACCGGCTTGAGCTTGGTGATCTTCTGCCCCATGGTCTTGACGATGCGCCAGCCGCCGAACATGGTGCCCGCGCCGATCATGATGTAGCAGGCCACGATGGCCCAGTACGGAAAATGATTGGCGTCGGCATGCATCCAGTGCGGCAGGCCCTCGGCGTTGGACGCCGTGGCGGCGATCAGCAGCATCCAGATGATGCCGGCTGTCTTCTGCGCGTCGTTGCCGCCGTGCCCCAGGCTGTAGAGCGAGGCGGACACCAGTTGCAGGCGGCGGAACCAGCGGTCGACTTTGCGCGGGGTACTGCGCACGAAGAGCCACGCCACCAGCAGCATCAGCAGCGAACCGAGCAGCATCCCCAGCAGCGGCGAGATGACGATGAACGCCACCGTTTTGAGCAAGCCCGAAGCCACCAGCGAACCGGTGCCGGCCTTGGCCACCGCCGCCCCCGACAGCCCGCCGATGAGGGCGTGCGACGAACTGGACGGGATGCCGTAGAACCAGGTGATGACGTTCCAGCAGATGGCCCCGACCAGAGCGCCGAAGATCACGAAGTGATCGACGATGGACGGGTCGATGGTGCCCTTGCCGATGGTCGCCGCCACGTTCAGCGGGAACAGAAAGAAAGCCAGGAAGTTGAAGGAAGCCGCCCACAGGACGGCCCATTGAGGGCGTAGCACGCCGGTGGAGACCACCGTCGCGATGGAGTTGGCGGCATCATGAAAACCGTTCATGAAGTCGAACAACAGCGCCATCAGAATGATGAGCAGCAGTATGTGAAAAGTCATCGGGTCATCCCGCGCGAAGCCGGTTCGAGCGCATCAAGCGTTCTCGAACACAATGCCTTCCATGATGGTGGCAACGATGTAGCAGCGATCGGTCATGTCTTCGAGGCGCTCATACACCGAACGCATCTTCATCACCTGCCGGACATCGGGCTCTTCGCGGAACAAACGGGCCATGGCAGCCCGCGTGATGTGGTCGGATTCGTCTTCGAGACGACCGATCTCCTTGCACAGCTCGAGAATCTTGGGCGCGTTTTCCATGTTGGAGAGCAACGCCACGCTGTCGCGCACGCGCTCGGCGGCACGCAGGTTGATTTCGGCCAGTTGCTTGGCTTCGGGCGTCAGCACCTGGATGTCGAATTCATAGACCGTCGCCGCGCTGGCCTGGGCCAGGTCGAGGATATCGTCCAGGCGCGTGGCCAGGGCGTGGATATCTTCGCGGTCGATCGGCGTAATGAACGTCTTGTGCAGCAGCGCGAGCGTGTCATGAGTGATCACGTCGGCCTCGTTCTCGATGGTATTGATGCGATGGCGGCGGGGCTCCAGCTGGGAAATGTCGTCCATCAGGAAGACCAGCTCGCGAGCGCCTTCAACCACCTTGACGGCTACCGCATCGAAATACTCAAAAAATCGCCCCTCGCGGGGCATCAGGCGCGCAAACATGTAAGGCGTTCGTCTGTAACAAAACTGCAATTTTACGACGGACGGCGACGATTTTTCCGGCAATGCGTGGATTGTTGTCCTGGAACAGTCTTACTGCGTCGCACCGATACAAATCGAAACCATCGCTTACAGCGCTTGGCAACGGGCTCTCGGACGATGAGAGCGTGTACCGGACTCATTTTGTGCGACCCTCGATCATGCCCCGCCGATCCAAATATTTACCGTTTGCACTGTCGAGCCTGGTGCTGGCAGGCTGCGCCACGCCGCTGCCGCCCTATGTCCAACAGGCGCCGGCACCGGTCGCCGTGCAAGCCCCCGCCCCCACGCAGATCTATGTCTATCCGGCCCAGGGGCAGGACGCGCAGCGCACGCGGCGCGACCGCTACGAATGCCACAACTGGGCAGTCGGCCAGAGCCGCTATGACCCCAGTGCCATGCCGGCGCCGCGCGCGGCCTACTACCAAGCGCCGCCCGCCCCCAGCTACCAGGACACCGCCGTGCTGGCGATCACCGGCGCCGCCATGGGCGCGGCAGTCGCCAACCCCCACAATGCCGGGACCGGTGCGGTGGTGGGCGCGGTCGTCGGGGGGCTGCTCGGCGCGGCCTCGGACGCCACCCGCCAGGAAGAAGCGCAGCGCCAGGCCGATCTGCGCAATGCCGCCGCCAATCGCCAATACAGCCAGGACAGCCAGCGCGCCGACGCCTATCGCCGGGCGCTGAGCGCCTGCCTCGAAGGGCGCGGCTACAACATTCGATAAGGAGACCTCATGTCCACCCAAGGTTTGCACCGGTTGGCCCGCGCCGCCATGGCCACGCTGTGGCTGGCCGCATGCGGCCTGGCGCTGGCCGACCCGCCCGAGCGCGGCGGTGAACGTGGCCGCTCCGGCCCCCATTGGCAGCAGTCGGGCGGCCCGCGCGAGGCGCGTCCATCGCAATCGCAGCAACAACAACCATCGCGGCAGAACGACCGCCCCACCCAGGGGCGCCAGGGCTATGCCGGGCCGCCGCCCTCGCGGGGGTACGCCGGCCCGTCACCGGAGCGGGGCTACGCCGGCCCACCGCCCGCGCAAGGTTATGCCGGCCGGCCACCGGCACGGGGCTACGCCGGCCCCACCCCCTTGCCGAACGTGCGTCCCGGCCCGGCCCCCGGACCGTCTCCGGCGCCGCAGCATTGGGCGCCGCCACCACCGCCCGCACCGGCACGCTGGGCGCCACCGCCTCCGCGCTATCCGCGCCATGGCGTAGTGGTCAACGTGCTGCCCGCCACGCCGGCGGTGTACTGGCGCAACGGGGTGAACTTCTATTTTTCGTCGGGTATCTGGTATCGGCCGCAGGGATCGAGCTTCATGGTCATCGCCCCGCCCATCGGATTGGTCGTCCCCCTGCTGCCCGATGTGTATGAAACCCGCATCGTCGGCAGCACCACCTACTTCTATGCCGGTGAAACCTATTACCGGGCGGTGCCGGAAGGCTATGTGGTGACGAAGGCGCCCAGCACCGTGGTGAGCACCACCACCGCCGCCGGCAGCGACAAGGTGTTCTATTACCCGCGCAACGGTCAGTCCACCGCGCAGCAGGATGAAGATCGCTACCAGTGCTATGAGTGGGCGGTCGAGCAGACCGGTTTCGATCCGACGCTCCCCGACGGCGGCATCGATGGCGGTGGCGCCAGCCAGGCGCGCGCCGACTACGGGCGCGCCCTGGACGCCTGCATGGACGGGCGCGGCTACACCATGCGCTGATCCGCGCCGAAGCGGCCTAGTTGGCCTCGCGGCGCGCGCGCTGCCAGGCCATCACGACTTCGCTGGCCTGGCTCATGATGAGGGTGCGCAGGTCTTCGGGCAGTTCGCGCGCCAAGGCGCCGAACAGCTCCTGGGTGGTTTCCTGCGCCAGGCCTTCTAGCGCCAGACCTTGCTGCAGGCAGCGGATCTGGATCGAAGCCAGCGCGTCGGCCACCAGACGCCAGCCCAGGGTCGGCATGCTGCGCGTGAGCGACAGCAGCAGGCTGCCCAGGTGGCGCAGGATGGCGAAGGCTTCTTCGTTGTCTTCGGAGGCGATCATGGCGTGCCACAGGGCGAGGTGGATCTCGCGCCGCAGTTCGACCTTGAAATCCAGCCCATAGGCTTCCTGGGCATTGATGTGGTCGAAATACCGCTGGCACAGCCCTTCTTCGCCCACGTCCATCCCGTCGCGCAGCGCCCCAACCAGCAGCGACAGCCCCCCCAGCGCCTCGGCGTCGAAGGTCTGGCTGAAGGCCAGACCCCATTGATCGAGTCCGGCCATGAGCATGGCCATGCGCGCGGCGCGGCCGTCGACGGTGGCCATGTTGGCCCATTCGCGCAGGCGCTCGGCGAGCTTGCCCATGACCATCGGAAGTTTGTCGGGCTGGCCTTCGAGCGCCAGGCGGAACGCCGCGGCGAAGGATTCCTGAGCCAGCCGGGCGGCCTGGCGCTGTGTGTCGCGGTTGGCGTGGGCGGCCAGCGCGTCGGGCGGCACCGGGGCCGTGTTATCGGTGTTCATGAAACAGATGCGTCGGAAGAAACCAAGACGCGCATTATCAGCGCTTACTCATCAACCCCACAACGCCGAAAAACACCAGCAACGCCGGCCACCAGCGCGCGACGAAGCCGCCAATGTAGTTGATGTGGATGACGCCGAAGTTGGCAAGCAGGAACAGCACGCCCACGACGATCAGGCAGAGAAAAATCGTACGGCTACTCATTTGGGATTTCCGTGATGCTGCATTGTGAGGCGAGCCGGGCACTGTGCCAGTGCGCGCGACGGCCCGCAAGCGCCGATGCTGGCCGAGCGATGGCCATTTTCCCGCTTTTGACGTATCCGGCATATCGCTTGCTTCGAGAAGCCCCACCGAACGCATTCTCGAAGAAGAAACCGCCATGGATAACGCGCTCATCCAACTGGCCGCCCGCCTGAAAATCCGTCTGCGCCAGGATCTGGCCGTCTCGCTCAATACCCAGCGCTTCTTTGAGGACAGCACGTATGCGCGTGCCACGCTGGATCGCGCCGAAGAAAGCGAGGATGCGGAACTCGTTGCCATGTCCATCGAAATGCGCAGCCGCCTGGGCTGGCTTGAGCAGGCGATGGTGCCGGCCGCCGTTTCGTCGCCGACCGACGGCAAGCCCGCGCCAGAGAACCCACGCTACAAGTTCGGCGCACGTGGCTGAGCCGCTGTCGCCGCCGGATGGGTAGCCAGTGCGGCGGACGCCCGCTGCAAGGCGTCGCCTAACGCCACGCGCCGCTGCGGGGCGGGCAGATCGGCCAGAGTGCGCACGCGGGCATAGAAGCGCGGCAGGTCGCCGTGTTCTTCGGCGAGCACGGCCGAAAACGACGGCACCAGCCCGCGATACAGCCCGATCGATGCCAGCGTGGCGTTGTTGATGTCCTGCGCGAACCAACGGTCATAGCCGCTGAAGCCTTGCCAGCGCCCCGCCTTCAGCCCGGCATACGCCGCTTTCAGCTCATCCAGGATGCGGCGCTTGCCATCGCGCAGACTGGCCTCGTCGGCGCCGCTGGCGTAGAGCAGCCCCAGTCGGTCGCGATATTCGAGGACCAGCGCGGCGAAATCATCGCGGCGCGCCTGCGACTGTTCGAACGCGGCCAGCCAATGCGCATGCTCTGGCTGCGCCAGCCAGCGGCGCACACCGGCTTCTTCGACGGTGGCGGCAAAAGACTCGTTGAATTCGGTGTCGTGCTTCACGTAGAGAAGTTGATGAGCCAGCTCGTGAAAGATGAGGCGCGCCAGTTCCGGCTCGGACCACTGGATGAAGGTGTTCAGCAGCGGGTCGTCGAACCAGCCGAGCGTCGAATATGCCGGCACGCCCGCCACGTGGACGTCCATCCCCTGGGCGCGCAAGCGGGCAGCCAAGGCGTGCGCGTCGTCCTCTGAAAAGAAGCCGAGGTAATTGACGCAGCCCGCCACCGGCACGCACCAGCTTTGCGGTGTCATCGACAACGGGGGATTGGCGAAGACGTTCCATGCCACGTAAGGGCGCTCCAGATTGGCGTAGCGACGGTAGCTGCCGTTGTCCGGCAAACCCAGCTCAGCGCTGGCAAAGCGCCGGATTTCGCCTGCCAGGGCCAGGCGCTCGCGCACCGTGGCGGATGTTTCCGGCAGGCGCTCCACCTCGGCCACGGGGCGGGCGCGCCACATCAGTTCGACCTGCCCGCTCATCGCCTGCCAGTAGTACCCGGGGCCCGGCCCGGCGCACCCTGCGCAGAACACCGCCAGCCCCAGCGTGAGCGCTCTGAGCACACTCCATGAGAGGCTTTTGCACCGGCCCCTGTCGTGCCGCAACGACATGTGTTTTTTATTCATAATCAACGAGTTGAAGCAATCCTGCCCATAAGGCTGACGCCCGCAGGCGACGTTCTTCCCTGCGGATTCGCATCTATTTCTTTAGAAAAACGCACCAACATATTGATATGAATATGCTTTTTACGATGTGGCACGGGCATTGCCATTGAGTCCCCGATGCGGCACGCCTGTTGCAGGCCGCGCGCCACCGAAGGAGAAAGCATGTTCACCAAGCAGCAACCCGTCCTCAGCAAGAATCCGAACACCCTCTCCGACCGAGCGAGCCGCCCGGGCAGCCTGACCAGCGCGACAACCTATCCCTCCGTGCCCGGCACCGACCTGCCCAAGCCCGAATTGAAATCCGACAGCGCCACGCCGGCCATCGAGCCGGTGGCGACCGATGTCCGCCCCGCCGAGCCCGTCCAGGAACCGGCCGGCAGCCGCCTGATCGTCGGCCCGGACGTGAAGCTCAAGGGAGCCGAGATCCTCGACTGCGACACCCTGATCGTGGAAGGCCGCGTTGAAGCCACCATGGACAGCCGCGTCATCCGCATTGCCGAAGGTGGCGCTTTCAATGGCAAGGTGGGTATTGATATTGCTGAGGTTCATGGCGTCTTCGAAGGCGAATTGACGGCCCGGCAGCAATTGATCATCCACGCCACCGGCCGCGTCAAGGGCAAGATCCGCTACGGCAAGTTGCTGATCGAATCGGGCGGCGTCATTTCCGGGGAAATAGAAGCCCTCGCCGACAGCAAGGAAGACCGCAATTTCAACATCAAACCGCTGCTCAGCTCAGCGGGGTGATGCCCGGGGCGGCATGCCGCCCGCAAGGCGTTCTCCGTCGGGGCCCCTCACCTCCCCGACACTTTCGAGGCATGCGGCCGTCCTCCCGCATGCCTTTTTTTAGGTTCAACGAGGAATTCCGGGGAAGGCTGCGCGGATTTTGAGGAAGAAGTATTC
>JASGFB010000075.1:0-24515 GCA_047605765.1 Rhodocyclaceae bacterium | reverse complement strand
GGCAAGATGCCGCTGCCGGTGCTGTTCATGGTCGGCTTCGCGATCGCGATCAGCGGCGGCCGGCGCGGCAGGGGTGGCGGCCGGGGCGGCGGCGCCTTGCGGCCGGTATGCCAGCAAGGTGGCCGAGCCACCGGTGCGCGCATCGAAGATCGGGTTGGTCAGCAGACCCAGTTCATCGGCAAAGCCGAAGCGCGCACGTTGGTACTCCATCCAGTTGAGATCGCCACGGCCCGCCTTGAAGGCACGCACGTCCTGCGGCTCCGAGGCGTACTTCTTGATGATGTCCGGATCCTTGATGGCGGCGAACAGGAACTTGCGCACGGTGTGGATATCGCGGCCGTCTTCCTTGTAGGCATACAGATCGATGCCCTGGCGCGCAGCCGTTTCCGCGATCATGGTCAGCGGCAGCATGGCGTAGTTCTGATAATGCAGCGACTGCTCATGGCGCGTCATTTCGTGCTTGAGGCTGCCGTCCTCGTTGATCAGCCCCATGGCCTGCACGTAGCGCCCCAACCCCCAGCGGAACAGTTCGTCGTCCTTACTGATAACGCCGATGATGGTGGCCTCCTGGCCACGCCAGTACGAGTGATTGTTGCAGCAGCTGACGTCACCGCCCGGGAAGCTCGTCTGGTGGCGCGCCACGCGATTGAGCCACTTGACCACGCGCTCGCGCTTGGCCGCATCCACGCCCGGCTCGTCCATCATCGTCGACAGCGCAAAGGCGGCAGTGGCCGCCGACCATTCCACCTGGTACCAGGCCTGCGACTTGGGATCGTAGTTGAGCAGCGCTTCGCCCTGGGCCCACTTGTCCAGCAGGTTGACCAGGCATACCGCATAGGCCGGCTTGCCGGTGGCGACATACAGATTGCCCAGGCGCGCCGAGATACTCTCGAAATCGCGATACAGCTTGACCACCGGCTCGTAGGCCGGATTGACCGCGCCGTGGTTGCCGGTCAGGTAGCGGCGCGGGATGACCATTTCGCCCTCCTGCGGATCAGGCGTTTCGGCGCTCGCGCAGTCGTATTCCTTTGGCATGGCCGCCTTGATGCGGTCGTCCACCGCGCCGCTCTGCAAAAAGGCGCGGCGTGCCTTGACGTCAACGTACGACGCCGTCGGATCCTTCACGACGGCGTTTTCGAAAGGATGCGCCAGGACGCTGGTGGCGGCCATGCACCCGAGGGTGGTCAGCACCGCCAGGGCGATGCGACGCCCATTCAAGACCTCTAACATCGAACTGTCTCCAGGATATGGGGCACCGACATGGCGCCCGCTTGTTATACGTGCAGCATGTGTTACACGGCGCGCGTGCTCTCGCGCACGGTCAGGCGCGGGCCGACTTCAATGCGCAAGGTGGGGCCGGTGTCACCCTGCATGCGCGTGAGCAGGCGCTCGACGGCGATGCGCCCCAGCGCGCGCCGATCGACGCCGACCGACGTGAGGGCCGGCCGGCATAGTTGAGCCAGCGGCAGATCATCGAAACTGGCGACCGAAAAATCGCCCGGCACCGTGCAGCCGGAACGCAGGATCCCCTGCACCACGCCAAAGGCGGTGTAGTCGGATACGCAAAACAAGGCCGTCGCTTTGAGGGTGCCGGCGCGGATGCGTTCGGCCACGGCGGTGGCGGCCTGCTCGGCCGAGAAGTGCCCGCTGGCAATGTCGATGACATTGCGCTCGAACGAGAACGGCAAGCCGGCTTCTTCCAGCGCTTCACGGAACCCGTCGAGGCGGCGGCGGATCAGCGGCCGGTACAGGTGGGTGACGTGAACGATGTCGCGATGGCCCTGCTCGATGAGATAGCGCGTGGCCATGCGGCTGCCATCGCGGAAGGCGGGCATCACTGAATCGAACTGGCAGGCCGGATCGTTGCCGTTGATGAGCACCACCGGCACGTCCAACTCGCGCACCAATTCGAGAATCGGCGACGAATCGACGCCGACGATGATCGAGGCATGCACTTCGCCGCTGTGGATCTGCGTGCGGAATTTTTCCAGATTGTTTTGGTGGTCGCGATCGAGCAGAACGGTGTCGATTTCGATGCCGCTGCGCTCGCATTCGGCCAGCACGCTCTGGATGACCTCGGCATGGAAATAATTTCCGTCATAGGTCAGAAACTGATAATTGGTTATCAGTTTAATGCGGCAGACCGTGCGTTCCGCCACCGGTGCACGCGGTTCTTCGATCGGAAATCCGATATCGCGTGCGGCCTGCACGACACGCATGCGCAGCTCTGCACTGATGCCGGCCCCGCCATTGATGACCTTTGAAACGGTGCTGGGCGACACCCCCGCCCTTTTCGCGACATCCGCTTGGCGCGGGCGTTCGCGAGGCACGCTGGTGGTCTCGGCGACGGCTTCCATGATGATTTCTCCCCCTCTGTGCAGCCGATTTCGGCGGCCTCTGATGGGACGGATTCTAGTTTTCGCGAATTTTCCAGCAACTTCGGGTTTTCCTCAACTATGGAAATTTCCCGAATGTGATGAGTATCCGTCCACAACAGAAACGCACCTATCGGTAATCGTTTAATAAGACAGATGTGGCCGCCATTCCAGAGGGCCAAGGAGGAGCAAAAGTGGTAGCAAGCGTGAGCATTCAGAATGTCGTCAAGCGCTTCGACAAGACGACCGTCGTCCATGGTGTCAGCCTGGACATCGCCCCCGGCGAATTCGTGGTGCTGGTCGGCCCTTCGGGCTGCGGCAAATCCACGACGCTGCGCATGGTGGCCGGGCTGGAGGAAATCAGCGGCGGCACCATCAAGATCGATGGCCGCGTGATCAACGACCTGGCCCCCAAGGATCGTGACGTGGCCATGGTGTTCCAGAACTACGCGCTCTACCCGCACCTGAACGTCTACGACAACATCTCGTTCGGCCTGCGCCTGAAGCGCACCAAGAAAGAAGCCATCGCCGCAGCCGTCAAGACCGCCGCCGACATCCTCGGCCTGCAACCGCTGCTCGAACGTAAACCCTCCGACCTGTCCGGCGGCCAGCGCCAGCGCGTGGCCATGGGCCGCGCCATCGTGCGCGACCCGAAGGTGTTCCTGTTCGACGAACCCCTCTCCAACCTCGACGCCAAGCTGCGCACGCAGATGCGCGCCGAAATCAAGCGCCTGCACCAGCGCCTGGGCACCACCGTCATCTACGTCACGCACGATCAGGTCGAAGCCATGACGCTGGCCGACCGCATCGTGGTGATGCGTGATGGGCTGATCGAACAGATCGGCAGGCCGATGGATCTGTTCCTGCATCCGGTGAACACCTTCGTCGCCAGCTTCATCGGTTCTCCTCCCATGAATCTGATCCCGGCGCACCTGGCGGTCGACGATGCCTCGCTGGTGACCATCGACGATGCCAACCACATCAACCTGCTGGCACGCGATGGCGTGTCGCTGGTGCCGGGCCAGGAAGTGGTCTTCGGTATCCGTCCGGAAGACGTCTCGCTCGATGGCGTGGCCGGCACGCACTCGGCGCAGTTGCAGGCGGTGGTCGACATCGTCGAGCCGCTCGGCTCCGAATCGATCCTGCACGCCACGGTCGGCGGCAAGCCGCTGATGGTCAAGGCGGGTGGATTGCGCACGGTGACACCGGGCGAGAAGGTCACGCTGCACGTCGACCTGACGCGCGTGCACCTGTTCGACGCCAAGTCGCAGCAGTCCATCTACTGATAAAGCGGCCGTCCGCAACGGCCCAGACAACGAGGGCGCATCCACCCGGGCAAGGTGCGATGCGCCAGGAGGAGTTCAATGACAACCGCCACCAACATACAGCATGTACCGCTGCCGTCGGAGGTGCATCTGACGCGTTCGAACCCGTTCGAACGCTTATGGAAAGACATCAAGCGCGACTGGCTGCTGTACGCCATGCTGCTGCCGACCATCATCTGGTTCCTGGTGTTTCTGTACAAACCGATGATCGGCCTGCAGATGGCCTTCAAGCAGTACAGCGCCTGGAAAGGGATCGAAGGGAGCCCGTGGATCGGCTTCGACCACTTCATCACGCTGTTCCAGAGCGAACAGTTCATCCGCGCCATCAAGAACACGCTGACGCTGTCGGCACTGTCGCTGGTGTTCGGCTTCCCCATGCCGATCCTGCTGGCATTGATGATCAACGAGGTGTATTCGAAGGGCTATCGCAAAGCGGTGCAGACCATCGTCTACCTGCCGCACTTCATCTCGATCGTGATCGTGGCGGGCCTGGTGGTGACCTTCCTGTCGCCTAGCACCGGCGTGGTCAACAACATGCTGCATGCATTCGGCATGGAGCGGGTTTACTTTCTGACCCAGCCGGAGTGGTTCCGACCGATCTACATCAGCTCGAACATCTGGAAGGAAGCGGGCTTCGATTCGATCGTCTATCTGGCGGCAATCATGAGCATCAACCCGGCGCTGTATGAATCGGCGCAGGTCGATGGCGCCACGCGCTGGCAGATGATCACGCGCATCACCCTGCCCTGCATCGTCCCGACCATCGCGGTGCTGCTGGTGATCCGCCTGGGCCACATCCTCGAGGTGGGCTTCGAATACATCATCCTGCTGTATCAGCCGACCACGTACGAGACGGCCGACGTGATCAGTACCTACATCTACCGTCTGGGCTTGCAAGGCGCCCGCTACGACATCGCCACCGCCGCCGGCATCTTCAACGCCGTGGTGGCCCTGGTGATCGTGCTGTTCGCCAACCACATGAGCCGCCGCATCACCAAGACGGGCGTGTTCTAACCCACGCTACACAGGCGGCGGGCTGCGGCCCGCCGCGGGACAGAATTCGAAAAGGTCACGATCATGCTAGCTACACCGTTCTATAGCCGCTCCGACAGGATCTTCGGCGCCGTCAATGCCATCCTGCTGGGCATCTTCGCGCTGTGCGCGCTCTACCCCATCGTCTACATCTTCGCGATGTCGATCAGCTCGGGGGCCGCCGTCACGCAGGGCAAGGTTTTCCTGCTGCCGGTGGACATCGACTTCGCGGCCTACGGCCGCGTGCTTCACGACCGGCTGTTCTGGACGTCCTACGCCAACACGCTGTTCTATACCGTGTTCGGCGTGGCCACCAGCCTGCTGTTCATCGTCCCCGGCGCCTACGCGCTGTCCAAGTCGCGCATCCGCGGCCGCCGCGTGTTCGGCTTCATCATCGCCTTCACGATGTGGTTCAACGCCGGGATGATTCCGTTCTTCCTGAACATGCGCGACCTGGGCCTGCTCGATAACCGCTTCGGCATCCTGATCGGTTTCGCCTGCAATGCGTTCAACATCATCCTGATGCGCAACTATTTCGAATCGATTTCGCCGTCGTTCGAAGAAGCCGCCCGCATGGATGGCGCCAATGACCTGCAGATCCTGTGGAAGGTGTACATCCCGCTGGCCAAGCCGGCGCTGGCCACCATCACCCTGCTGTGCGCCATCGCACGCTGGAACGGTTACTTCTGGGCGATGGTGCTGCTGCGCGGCGAAGAGAAGATCCCCCTGCAGGTGTACCTCAAGAAGACCATCGTCGATCTGAACGTCAACGAAGAATTCGCCGGTGCTCTGCTCACCAATTCGTATTCGATGGAAACCGTGGTGGGCGCCATCATCGTGATGTCCATCATCCCCGTGATCATCATCTACCCGGTGGTGCAAAAGTACTTCACCAAGGGCGTGATGCTGGGCGGCGTCAAGGAGTAAGCCGCGCGGCAAGACGAGGCAGAAGCGCCGCGTCCCTCGCGGGACGCGGCGGGTAGCACCACAACGAGAACGGAGACAGGATCATGAAGAAGCTGGTTTGCGCATTGGCTTTGGGAAGTTCCGCACTGATGGTGTCCGTACCGACCGCTATCGCGCGGGAAGCGACGTGGATCACCGACAAGCCTCTCACGCTGAAAATCCACATGCACTTCCGCGACAAGTGGGTGTGGGACGATAACTGGCCGGTGGCCAAGGAAATCGCGCGCCTCACCAACGTCAAGATGGTTGGCGTGGCGAGCAAGGCGGCCACCAACAGTCAGGAACAGTTCAACCTGATGATGGCCTCGGGGCAGTTGCCCGACGTCGTCGGCGGCGACAACCTGAAGGACAAGTTCATCCGTTACGGGATGGAAGGCGCCTTCATTCCGCTCAACAAACTGATCGAACAGCACGCGCCCAACCTGCGCGCCTTCTTCAAGAGCCATCCGCAAGTGCAGCGCGCCATCACCGCGCCGGACGGCAATATCTATTACCTGCCCTACGTGCCGGATGGCCTCGTCTCGCGCGGCTACTTCATCCGCCAGGACTGGCTCGACAAGCTCGGGCTGAAGATGCCGAACACGGTCGATGAGTTGTACACCGTGCTCAAGGCCTTCAAGGAAAAGGACCCCAACGGCAACGGCAAGGCCGACGAGATCCCGTTCATCAACCGCGATCCGGAAGAGGTCTTCCGCCTGGTGAACTTCTGGGGCGCCCGCTCGACCGGCTCCAACACCTGGATGGATTTCTACGTCGAAGGCAACAAGATCCACCACCCGTTCGCCGAGGTGGCCTTCCGCGACGGCATCAAGCATGTAGCCCAGTGGTACAAGGAAGGCCTCATCGACGCCGAGATCTTTACCCGCAAGGCACGCTCGCGCGAACAGACCTTCGGCAACAACCTCGGCGGCATGACGCATGACTGGTTCGCCAGCACGGCGCTGTTCAACGATGCGCTGGCCAAGAACGTGCCGGGCTTCAAGCTGGTGCCGATGGCGCCGCCCATCAACAGCAAGGGCCAACGCTGGGAAGAAGACGCGCGCCAGATTCCGCGCCCGGACGGCTGGGCCATCACGGCGGCCAACAAGAACCCGGTCGAAACCATCAAGCTGTTCGACTTCTACTTCGGCCCCAAGGGACGCGAGCTGTCCAACTTCGGCGCCCCCGGCCTGACCTACGACATCAAGGATGGCAAGGCCGTCTACAAGGACGCCGTGCTCAAGTCGGCCCAGCCGGTGAACAACCAGATGTACGACGTCGGCGCGCAGATCCCCATCGGTTTCTGGCAGGACTACGACTACGAACGCCAATGGACCAATGCCGTCGCCCTGCAGGGCATCGACATGTACATCAAGAACAAGTACGTGTTGCCCCAGTTCGCAGGGGTGAACCTGACCATCGACGAGCGCGAAATCTACGACAAGTACTGGCCTGACGTGAAGACCTACATGTTCGAGATGGCGCAGTCGTGGGTGATGGGCACCAAGGATCCGGACAAGACCTGGAACGACTACCAGCAGCAGTTGAAGACGCGTGGCTTCTACCAGGTCATGACCGTCATGCAAAAGGCCTATGAGCGCCAGTACGGCGCGCAGGCCGCCAAGTAATACGTATCGGTGGCGCCGCGGCGCACGCCGCGACGCCCTGCACTACCCGGTGCATGCCCTGACGGCGCGCACCGGAAAAAGAGGGTGACGCAGCGGTTGCGACACCACATTTGGAGGAGCTGAGACGATGAAAAAACTATTCCTGTCCGCTGCCGCGGCCGCCACGCTGATGGCCATCGGCATACCTGGCGCACACGCCAAAGAAGCGACCTGGGTAACGGACAAGCCATTGACCCTGAAGATCCACATGCACTATCGCGACAAGTGGGTGTGGGACGAAAACTGGCCGGTGGCACGCGAATCCTTCCGCCTGACCAACGTCAAGATGGTGAGCGTCGCCAACAAGGCGGCCACCAACAGCCAGGAGCAGTTCAACCTGATGATGGCCTCGGGTGAGCTGCCCGATGTGGTCGGCGGCGACAACCTCAAGGACAAGTTCATCCAGTACGGCCAGGAAGGCGCGTTCATTCCGCTCAACAAACTGATTGATCAACACGCCCCCAACCTGAAGGCCTTCTTCAAGTCGCACCCCGAAGTGGAACGTGCCATCCGCGCACCGGACGGCAACATCTACTTTATTCCCTACGTGCCGGACGGTGCCGTGGCGCGCGGCTACTTCATCCGCGAAGACTGGCTCAAGAAGCTCAACCTGAAGGTGCCGCAGAACATCGACGAGCTGTACACGGTGCTCAAGGCGTTCAAGGAAAAAGACCCGAACGGCAATGGCAAGGCCGATGAAATGCCCTTCATCGATCGCCACCCGGACGAAGTCTTCCGCCTGGTTAACTTCTGGGGAGCGCGCTCGTCCGGTTCGGACAACTACATGGATTTCTACATCGACAACGGCCGCGTCAAGCATCCGTGGGCCGAGACAGCCTTCCGCGACGGCATCAAGCATGTTGCGCAGTGGTACAAGGAAGGCCTCATCGATCGCGAAATCTTCACCCGCAAGGCACGCGCGCGCGAACAGATGTTCGGCGGCAATGTGGGCGGTTTCACGCACGACTGGTTCGCCAGCACGATGACCTTCAACGAAGGCCTCGCCAAGACGGTACCCGGCTTCAAGCTGATCCCCATCGCCCCGCCGACCAACAGCAAGGGCCAGCGCTGGGAAGAAGACTCACGCCAGAAGGTGCGCCCCGATGGCTGGGCCATCACGGTGAAGAACAAGAACCCGGTGGAAACCATCAAGTTCTTCGACTTCTATTTCAGCCGTCCGGGCCGCGATATCTCCAACTTCGGCGTGCCGGGCCTGACCTACGACATGAAGGGGGGCAAGCCCGCCTTCAAGGATTCGGTGCTCAAGTCGCCGCAGCCGGTCAACAACCAGCTGTATGACGTCGGCGCGCAGATCCCCATCGGCTTCTGGCAAGACTACGACTACGAACGTCAGTGGACCACGCCCGAAGCGCAGGCCGGCATCGACATGTACGTCAAGGGCAAGTACCTGCTGCCTGGCTTCGAAGGCGTGAACATGACGCGTGAAGAACGCGCCATCTACGACAAGTACTGGGCCGACGTGCGCACGTACATGTACGAAATGGGCCAGGCCTGGGTAATGGGCACCAAGGACGTGGAAAAGACCTGGGACGAGTATCAGCGCCAGTTGAAGATGCGCGGTCTCTACCAGGTGCTGCAGATGATGCAGCAAGCGTATGACCGGCAGTACAAGAAGTAAGCACAGCGTCACCCGCCACGCCGGTTAATTCCATCGGACCGGTGTGGCATGGGCGGGGCGCCGAGGCGCCCCGCCCACCCCGTACCACGGCTGTACCGAGGCGGGACTCGATCGCATTTCCATGCGTCGACGGATCGGGATGGGAGACAAGCGACGCACCGCATTGGTGGTGACGCCGCCGGCGCAGACGGTCAGCGCGCCGAGCCCGGACCGCCGACGATACTCGACTGAAGGACTGAATCATGAAGAAGCTGGAACAGCCACGCGCTGCGGATATGACAATCAAATACACTCCGGACGGCATCACGGTACCGGAGAACCCGCCGCGTTTCGTCTGGCTGCCGGAGCTGGACAGCGGCGCGCGCTATGCCCTGCGCGTGGTCGCGAGCGATGGAAAAGAAACCCTGTTCGGCAACATCCGCCACAATTTCTATCGTCCCGACCAGACGCTGGAGCCCGGTGAATACACCTGGTCCTACGCCGTATGGGACACCGCCGCCGGCAAGGTCGATTCCGACTGGAGCGAGGCGCGTCGCTTCACCCTGCCGGCCGATGCGCCGGCCGTACCCGGCATGCGTCATACCGACCGCTATGCCAATTGCAACATGGCGCACCCGCGTCTGTGGCTCGACCAGAACGAGACCGAAGCGCTGCGTCGCACGGTGGCCGAACACCCCGACACCTACAAGTGGTCGAACTTCATGGCCAAGTCGGTGACGCCCTGGATGACGCGCCCGATCATCGCCGAGCCGCTGCCCTACCCGAACAACAAGCGCACACCCAAGCTGTGGCGCCAGATGTACATCGACTGCCAGGAAGTCATCTACGCCATCCGCCACCTGGCCATCGCCGGCCGCGTGCTCAAGGACGCCGCCATGACGGCGCGCGCCAAGGAATGGCTCTTGGCGGTCGCCGCCTGGGACGTGCGCGGCCCGACCTGCCGCGACTACAACGACGAGGCGGCCTTCCGCGTCGTCGCCGCCCTGGCCTGGGGTTACGACTGGCTGTTCAACGACCTGTCGGAGAGCGAGCGCGCCACCGTGCGCGAGCCGCTCATCGCCCGCACGCGTGAAGTGGCACGCCACGTCATCGAACGCGCCAAGATCCATATCTTCCCGTACGACAGCCACGCCGTGCGCGCCATCTCGTCGGTGCTGGTGCCGTGCGCCATCGTGCTGCTGGATGATGAACCCGACGCACGCGCCTGGCTCGACTATTCCATCGACTTCTATGACGCCATCTACCCGCCGTGGGGTGGCACCGATGGTGGCTGGGCCGAGGGCCCGCATTACTGGATGACGGCCATGGCGTACTTCACCGAAGCCGCCAACCTGCTGCTCAAGTACATCCACCACGACCTGTACAAGCGCCCGTTCTTCCAGAACACCGGCTGGTTCCCGCTGTACAGCAAGGCGCCCGACACGCGCCGCGCCTGCTTCGGCGACGATTCGACCCTGGGCGATCTGCCCAGCCTGAAGGTCGGCTACAACCTGCGTCAGTTCGCCGGCGTGACGGGCAACCCGTACTTCCAGTGGTACTTCGAAGAAGTGTGCCGCAACGATCCGGGCACCGAGATGGAGTTCTACAACTACGGCTGGTGGGATCTGAACTTCGACGATCTGCAATACCTGCACGACTTCCCGCACATCGAAGCCAAGGCGCCGAGCGACATCGACGTCATGAAGCACTTCGAGGACATCGGCTGGGTGGCCCTGCAGACGCACATGGACAAGCCCGCCGAGCACATCCAGTTCCTGACCAAGAGCAGCACCTTCGGCTCGATCAGCCACAGCCACGGCGACCAAGGGGCCTTTTTGCTGTACGGCTACGGCGAAGACCTGGCGATCCAGAGCGGGTATTACATCGGCTTTGGCACCAGCATGCACAAGGAATGGCGCCGACTGACCAAATCGAAGAACGCCATCCTCATCGATGGCAAGGGTCAGTATTCGGGCAGCAACAAGGCCGAGTGCCTGAAAGCCCAGGGCCATGTGCTGGAAGCTTCGCAGCGCGACGGCGCGTATTTCATCAGCGTCGATCCGACGGCGTCGTATGTGGCCGAAGTGCCCTACCTGAAGCGCTATCGCCGCGACTTCCACTTCGTGCATGACCGCTACTTCGTCATCGTCGACGACGTCGAACTGGATCAGGACGGCAGCGTGCAGTGGTTGATGCACTCGTATTCGGCATGCGAACTGGGCGAACAGGTGTTCCGCTACCGTGGCGAAAAAGCCGGCCTCAACGGCGAATTCGTGTACTCGTCATCGGGCCCGCTGCGCATCGAGAATACGCCGTCGTACGGCAACATCGATCAGGCCGAAGTCGAAGGGTTGCCGTCGCAATCGACCCTGATCGCCAGTACGTCGCAGAGCCGCGTGCATACGCTGGTGACACTCATCACCCCGTATGCGCTGGCCAAGCCGCTGCGCGTCTTCCACTTCAACGACGACCAGGGCTTTTCGACCAATCTGTACTTCCAGGACGACACCGAAGAGATGTACACCATCACGCTGCCGAAACGCTTCTGATCGAAGCAGCGCGCCTCAAGAATCCAAAGCGCTCCTCCACAGCCTGGCCACGTTAATACGGCCAGGCTTTTTTTCGTCCGCCAGATCCGGTCATGTCCGTGGCATGAACACCAAGCAATCAACGGCAAGCGTCGATCATCGAGTAAACAAAAAAAGCCCGGCACAAGGCCGGGCTTTTTCGTGAAGCACAAAAGACGCTTAGCGGATAACGCGTGCGCCCTTGCCCTTCATGGCTGCTTCGACTTCCTCGACGCGCACCATGGAGGTGTCGCCCGGGGTCGACATGGCCAGCGCGCCGTGGGCTGCGCCGTACTCGACGGCCAGTTGCGGGCCCTTGCCTTCCAGGAAACCATAGGCCAGGCCGGAGGCGAAGCCGTCACCACCGCCGACGCGGTCGTAGATTTCGAGGTTGTCGCGCTTCATCGACTCGTAGATCTTGCCGTCGTACCAGACGATGGCCGACCAGTCGTTGATCGACGCCGTCTTGGCGTTGCGCAGGGTCGTGGCGGCCACCTTGAAGTTGGGGAACGCCTTGACCGCGGTTTCGATCATCTTCTTGAAGCCTTCGGTTTCGATGTTGGTCAGGTGCTCGTCGGCGCCTTCCACTTCGAAGCCCAGGCAAGCCGTGAAGTCTTCTTCGTTGCCGATCATGACGTCGACGAACTTGGCGATTTCACGGTTGATCTTTTGCGCGCCTTCCTTGCCACCTTGGCTCTTCCAGAGCGAAGCGCGGTAGTTCAGGTCGTAGGCCACCACGGTGCCGTACTTCTGGGCAACTTCAACGGCTTCCAGCACGGCTTCGGCCGTGTTCGAGGCCAGTGCCGCGAAGATGCCACCGGTCTGGAACCAGCGCACGCCTTCTTCGCCGAACAGCTTTTCCCAGTTGACTTCACCCGGGCGGATCTGCGAAGCGGCCGAGTGGCCACGATCGGAGCAACCCAGGGCCGGACGCGGACCGAAGCCCTTTTCCGTGAAGTTCAGGCCAACGCGGGTGTTGCGGCCCAGACCGTCGAAATCACGCCAGATGACGTGGGACATGTCCACGCCGCCTTGCATGATGAAGTCTTCGACCAGCCAGCCCAGATCGTTCTTCGGCAGCGCGGTCACGACGGCGGCGCGCTTGCCCCAGCACTTGCGCATCGCACGTGCGACGTTGTATTCGCCGCCACCTTCCCAGACCTGGAACGTGCGGGTGTTGCGCACGCGGCCAAAGCCCGGGTCGAAACGCAGCATCACTTCACCAAAGGACACGCAGTCCCACTTGGCTTCTGCTGCGGTCTTGATCTTCAAATCAGCCATTTACCTTGTCCCCTTATTTCTTCGCGGCCAGTTCGGCCTTGATGGTCTTGATGAGTTGAACGGTTTCGCGAACCTTGTTCTCGATACCCTTGTAATCCTTGGCGGCCAGCAGTTCCTTGGTGATCAGGTTGCTGCCGATGCCGCAGGCGACGATGCCGGCGCCATACCACTTGCGCAGCGATTCTTCGGTCGGTTCCACGCCACCGGTGGGCATGATGCGCGTCCAGGGCATCGGGCCCATGACGCTCTTGACGAACTCGGGGCCGCCGACGGACGAACCCGGGAAGACCTTGACGATTTCGCAGCCCAGTTCTTGCGCGTCACCGATTTCGGTGGCCGAACCACAGCCGGGGCTGTAGGGGATACCGCGACGGTTGCAGACCTTGGCCACGTCGGCGTTGAGCAGCGGGCCGACAATGAACTTGGCGCCATTGGCGATGTAGATGCCGGCGGTCGGGGCGTCGACGATGGAGCCCACGCCCATGATCACGGACGGATCAGCCTTGGTGAAGTGGCGCGTCACTTCGTAGAACACGTGCGAGGCAAAGTCACCACGGTTGGTGAATTCGATGCACTTGGCGCCGCCGTTGGCGCAGGCCTGGATAACGTTGATACAGACTTCGACGTCCGAGTGATAGAACACCGGAATCACGGCTTGTTCCATCATCGCAGCCAGAACGGCCATGCGGTCTTTAGCAGCCATTTGCAATCTCCAAATGAAATAAACGCCACCGGGGGTGTGGCGCATCAACCCAGTATTTTCCTGCATCGCGCCAAGGCGATCAAGGGAAAACACTGACGGTTATCAAAGCATAGGAGAGAACTGACACGCCAAGACGTATGCTGCACTGCCGCAAGGTCAGATTTTCAGATTTCACCCAGATAGGGCTTGAGACGACTCATGAAATCGGATAGGGCCACTTCACCCTTGGTCTTGTCCAGGGCCGCGATCACGGCCCGTGCCAGCGCGCGGTAATCGTCCAGGCTGGCCGCTTTTTCGAGCTGCAGCTGGAGCCTGAAGCCGCGCATGCCAAACCCGCGGATGGTGGTGTCGAGGATCCCGTACAGCGCCTGCAGGGCATCGGCCTGGGCGGCGGACACCGGCGCGCTGGCGGGCGTAGCCTGGGCGGCGGCCTGTGCAGCGCTTGCCGGCGCGGCCGCCCCTGCCCCGATCAGGCCCATGTCGGCCAGCGTCTGCAGCATGTCGGCCGTCACCCCCATGGGCGAAAGCTTCGTCAGCAGGCTGTCGGAAGACTGCTTGCCGTCGATCATCACCAACAGTGAGCGAATGCGCGGATGCAGGCGCAGGGCGCGGTCCTGAATCTCTTGCAGACCGGCGGGCGTCTTGAAGTAGATGGCGGTGGCCATGTGAGTGCTCCTCTCTGCTCACGGCGGCGTTGGCACGAACGCACACCGATTCGATGGAGCCTACCGAAACACCAGAATCGCGGAGAGCGGGGTTTCCTGTAGTAACGGGCGTGTTCCGGCCCTGCGGTCCGCCCTGCGCGACAAACGTCACCCGCCCCCTAGGCGGCGCGCCCAAAGGCGTCGACAATGCCAGCCCGTACGCCCCCAATCAGAACTCACCATGTCATACAGAGGAATCCACTTCGCCGTCAGTGCCGACCAGGAAAAGCGCCTGCTCGATGCCGAGGGCGACGACGACGCGTTGCTCGACGTCATCGCCGATATCGAAGAAGCCTGGGACACCGCCTGGCTGGCCGAATCCGAAACCGCCTGGGACGCCATCCACCGCTGCTTCTGCAAGGGTGAACTGCTCTACGAGGGCGGCGACTACCCGCTCAACCACCTGGTGTGCGGCGGCCGCCAGTTGATCGCCTGGGAAGACACCGAATACACAGTGGCCTACGTCAATCCCGAACAGGTCAAAGAAGTGGCCGCTGCCGCGCGCCGCATCAAACAGGACGCCCTGCACGACCTGTACGACCAGATCGACCCCGAAGACTACGGCCAGCCGCTGACCGATGAAGACTTCGCCGTGGCCTGGGTATGCTTCGGCCATATCGTCCAGCTCTTCGAACGCGCCGCATCCGCCGGCCGCGCCATCATCTTTACGGTCGACGCCTGAACGGCGTCATCGCCCGTCAGAAAGGCAACGGCCCGTTCAGCGCGGGAGCTGAGCGGTAGCTTCTTCCGGCGCCCGAAACGCGCCGGAAGACATCTGCTCGTGCAACGGGTCAGGCCTGTGCTGGCAGCAGCCCCGATGCGTGCACACGATGAAACGTCTCGGGGTAGTCCGTGACGAGCAGGTTGGCATCGACGCGCAGAACGGCCGTGAAGTTGCGAAACAGTCCCTCGTATTTGAAGGCGCTTTGCGTTTCGCCCCGCTCGACACACGTATAGCGTTGAGGAACAGCTTCAACCGTGAGCGCGGGGAGACGGATATAAGCGGCGCAGATGTCGGCAGACTGGCCAACGGCAAGCCCCAGACGGCCGATCGCGAGCGTGTTTGTGAACGGTGTGGCCGAGATATCTATCTCGAAGCATCCTCGGAGGTGATCGAGTTCGGTGCCAGCGTCGTCGTGCCAATGCCCCAGACCGTCTGAGACCAGCGTCAAGCACCGGTCATGATCGGTGCCGACCCGCAGCTCGACGCGTCGAAATCTCCAGCCTTGATCGCACGTGATGCGATATGCGGCCCGAAAGGGCCGCGCATCGAGCACCCTGACAATCGTCCCCTCGGCGATTGTGCCGTTGCCTGTATTGATAACTCGCAAGTGCTCAAGACCCAGATCGGTCCATGGGCGCCATAGAGCGGTGATGGCAGTTGGGTTCATGGGTTCACAGGCCAACTAATTATCCATTGGGACAGCAATCTTGCCGTATGGCGCGGGCCGTTGCCGTAAAACGCCCCGGCACCAGCCGACCGGAAACGGGCTCGCCTATGTTACTGGCTAAGGCGCCCCGTATCGGCTTAGGCTGAACTGCACACCCATGTCATATCAACGCACGGCGGCAGCCTGGGCAGAACGCCTGATGGCCAGCGCAAGAGACGCCATCGCCAACACAAGCGGAATGAACGACACCCACAGAACCGTACTCCACCCGTACGCCGTCAGCAGCCCGCCTGACGAGAAGGACCCCACGGCCATCAAGCCAAAGACGATGAAATCGTTGAACGACTGGACGCGCGTCTTTTCTTCTGGACGATGACATTCGAGCACGAGTGCCGAGGCGCCGAGGAAGCCGAAGTTCCACCCTACCCCCAACAAGACAAGCGAAATCCAGAAGTGCGCCACGTCGACGCCAGCCAATCCGACCGCTGCCGAAAACCCTGTCAGCAGCAAACCCGTCGTCGCCACCCGCCCTGCTCCGAAACGGCTGATCAGATTGCCCGTGAAGAAGCTCGGCGCGTACATCGCGATCACATGCCATTGCAGGCCGAGGTTGGAAGCTTCTTGCGAATGGCCGCATAGCTGCATCGCCAAGGGTGCAGCCGTCATCAGAAAGTTCATCAGCATGTATGAGACGGCACCGCTGATTGCTGCCGCAACAAAGCGTGGTTGCCGGGCGATGACCCACAGCGGGCGGCCACGGCTGTGCGCTTCTGTGGCTGTCGGTCGCGGCAAGCGCACCCCCCAGAGCACGAAGGCCGATACAGCGGCAACCGCAGCTTGCATCACGAAAGTGGCTGCGAACATGTGCGGCGGCCAGAGATCCATCGTCAGCGTCACGAGCTGCGGCCCCAGCACACCAGCCGCCACGCCGCCTGCCATCACGAGAGAAAGTGCGCGGGCGCGCCGTGACGGCTCCACGCCATCGGCGGCGGCAAAGCGGAATGTCAGCACCACCGCTGCGTAGCCACCGCCGAAGAAGGCTGCGAGGCAAAAGAGCCAGAACCAGCCCATGACCACCGCGAGCGTCGCCAACAGGCCAGTGAGGATCCCCGTGCTGGTCCCGACAAGGAAGGCAATGCGCCGTCCATACCGCCGGGTGAGCGCGCCGGTGGGAAGAATGCATGCAGCCATACCGACAACGAAAATAGATATGGGCAATGTCGCCAGGACCGACGAAGGCGCCAGCGCGTTCCCGACGATGGCGCCGGTGGCGTACATGACGACCGAATTGGCGCCAGCAAGCGCTTGAGCGACGGTCAGTCGCCAGATGTTCCCGCGCTGCTCGCGCTCGGTGAGTGTGGGTGCTGTATTCATCAGGATTCTTGGTGGGGCGAACAGGACGTTGGTCAGGTGGCGACGTACTGATGCCCCATGGTCAGGACCATGCGAAACCTGACGTCACCAGACTTCATCCTGAGGTATGCCTCCATGGCATTGTCAAGGGGGCACAGCCATCTCGGGGGCACCGCAAGCAAGGGCGAAAGTGAGCCAACAACGGCGGCCGAGTCGTGATTGAAGCGTGGCGTAAGGAATACAACGAGCAGCACCCCAAACGGGCACTCGGCGGACTCACGCCAGCAGCCTATGCACAGAAACTACGAGCAGGAAAATCGTTAATATCCTGGCCTCCGCCACCGTGGTCTTGCCCTGGATGATGTCCAGCACCAGCGCGCTTTTACGCTTGGCTGTCCATCGTTTGATGTCCTCTTCCATTTTCATGCTCATCGTCCTTTCATCGATTATGACGTGAGCAGGTCTTTACTGGGTCAATACAGGGTAGCGAACGGCAGCGCGCAACGAACAACAGCAGCTAAAGAAGAAGCCCCACCGACCCGCAGCAACAGCGGGGGTGGGGCTTTTTGTTTTTAAACAATCAGGGAACGAATACGCATCAGCTCATCAGGAAGGGGGCAATTTGATGGAGTAGATGCCGCAAGAATCTTACGTACGTAGCTATGAAACGCCTCAGTATCCATAAAAATTTCCGGGCGATTAAGTGTGAACTCATTGGGATTGACATAGGCCCTGAAACTTTTGCCCACAGGCCAGTCAGCATAGCCCGGCATATCGCTAGACGGCCCCGAGTCACGCCGTTCAAGACTCCATCCCGGAACGCCTTCCAAAGCGCCGATTGCATGACCATCAGTCAGCAGGTCTGCAAGCTCGCCAAAGCGTCCGTCCATTACTAAGACGCTAAGAGCAAACTTGACTGCCACGAACTCATCATTTTGCGGATCAAATTCCCCGAAGGCTTGTTGGTAATAATTTTGCATATCTTCTCTACCTGATCGGGTGAATGTTTCCAACATATGGGCTCCCGTACTTATCAAAGTTGATGTAGGTACGGAAATCCCTCCCGAAGACACGTCAAAACTATTCGTCTTTGTCGTGCTTTGCAGGTAGCTGCTTCACCCCTTCTGTACTGCACTCATTGAAAGATCCAACATTTTCTGGTCGCTAAACACGGCAGAGTCGTACACCGTTTTCGAGCCGGACAAAGCCTTCCCCGTTGCAGGGTTGGTATAGGTGTACTTCAGATCAGAGATACCCGTTGTGCCTGTCGGTGTAAGTAAATACGACGCGCCTTTTGCATCAAGCGCTGCTGTGGAATTAGACAAATTATGCGTTCCGCTTAGCTGGCCAGGCTTCGTAAAACCATCTGGGCCGGCCAAATTCTCCGGAAGGTCAATCCGACAAGCCAACCCAGTCGGAAACTCTGCACTGTTTGCCGCAACACCGCACTCCACCGCGGCCAATCATACCCGCAGGCCGCACAGCCAACTCTACGCACAGAAGAAGCCCCACCGACCCACAGCACAGCGGGCGGGTAGGGCTTTTGTAGTGCGAAACCGCTTACGAACCTATTTCATCTGCTCTAATTCCTTAACAAATCGCTCAACTTTCTCAGTGGTAATGACCCCATCAATCTCAGGGGACGCCAACTGCTGCAGAGCATCCCACATAGGTTCATAAAAGTCGGCAGAGACATCATTCTGCCAATCTGGGCTGACATACGCGTCGCACGACACCAAACAATCAGCCCACTCCTGCAACTGGCTATCAGTAAGGTCGCCATGCAAATATCTGTTAAGAATCGAAGCTACATCCCTAGGAGTAACAAGTTCTTCAACAAAGCCCACTTGCAAGCCTTCTCGCAAAAGAGCAATTGAGTGTTGATCAGCCAGCAACGCTTGTTTAAGAACGCACATTTTTTCCCGTCGTAGAGATTATTTTTCGCTGCGCCAGGGCGCTGACGCACAAGGGTGGCAGCGTCATCAAACGCAGCCTGAACCATTCTCTGAACAGACCCGTCCGGCGCGATACGGAAAGAGAGTCTTTGAAATCCACTTTCTGCTCCGGCCCTTTCGAGATACAAGCGCAAATCTCCGGTAGCGCTCACCGTCCGCATCGACACTGAATCCACACGCCCCTTACTCAGTTGTTTGAGTGCCGCAGAGGCTTGCGCGTCAGTTAAGCCACTCTCTGCGCTACGCAAGAACGCCCTAGCGTCTGCCTTGGATACCCCTTGAAGCAGCTCAGTAAATTTCTCTGCAGTGTTTGCCGCTACTCCCTTCGGCGATATACCACGAAGAAGGACTGATCCGGCCACAGTAAATCGATAGCGATCACTTCAATCTTGACTTCAAATTTGCAGCCCCCGCTATCCAAAAGCGAATCAAACTCCGCTACTGAATCTTCTATCTCCTCCCGATCAACAGGATCTTCTTTTTCAAGAACGAAATGGAGTTGCCAAACAGGCCTTTCAACACTCAACGCAACCATTCTGAAATTTGGGGAAATCACTCCCCAAAGAGCCTGCATTAATGTAACGGCGACTCGATTCTGTTCATTCACGTCTTGCACGGCACTCATCATGGCTTCCAGTTTGGGTTCAAAGGCACAACACTCGGACTTGCAGTTCCCTTAATCATGAACACAGACGTAGGCTGGCTCTTAATTCCGGCACCGACATTCACGTTTGTGCCTACGATGCTCTCCATCTTCACGACCGGGAAACCTTGTGATGTCCTTCCAAGTATTGGGGCAGTGCCGGAGCGATAAGCGTCAAGCACTGCTTGGGCATCGTCCAGACTATTCAAATAACCGCCGCCACCGCGGGCGGTCAGTTCCGGCCTGCCCGCTATGTGGCGCATTTGTTTCTGGCTAATGCTTGCGGCAACGTCTGGGAAGTCTGCGGGGTTGAAGACTCTGTCAATCCCAGGCCGTAACGGTCCAACGAAGGCAGGCTCGCCTGGTAAAGGGATTGTTCTTCCCCTGTTTGCAGCAAGGGCTGGACCTGTCGCATTTTGTCCAATTCTATGAAGTGCATCAGCTTCGGTGCCAAGACCTAATTTAGTAGCCACCTTGGCGCCATCATCTGCAATGGCGTCAGCATGATTCACCTTTCCCGCGATACCTGGCGTTGCCTGAACCCCTTCCGCTGTGGAGTTAGCGGCCTTACCCAGCTTTGCGATATTTTCTCCGACTTTAACCCCTTTGGTAGTCGCGGCAAAGGCTCCTCCAGTCGACGGAAGCGTGGCTATGAACCCAAGCACTTCTCCATCCATTCGACCCAGTGCATACGCGTCGCCGTTCTCGTATGCGTCTGCAATTTTATTGCGCATACCTTGGGGCATTTGACCCCAAACATCAGGATTACTCAGCGCGGCGATAAGCCCGCCAAAGGCTTGCCCCTTTTTATCAAGGCGATTTTGTGCCGCGACGTCGCCCGCATGAGCTGCATCTGCCAAGCCCAGATTTTCGGCCAAGCTCAGGAACGTCTTGGCGGGATCGCCGATGACGCGATTGGCAAATCCGACGGCCTTACCTTTGGCGTAGCCCCATGACGATAGCGTATGTTTAGCTTCGTTTCCGGTGCGACGCGACTCTTCCTGATAGTTCAAATAATCGACGGAGCCCAACCCCACGCCGCCACTGCGCATGATCTCCGCGAAGGCGCTACGCACTTCTTGTCGCGCTTGATTGCATTCCGAAGAGCTATTGCCACGACACGACTCCAATTTCGCATCGCGCTCAGCGCTTAAGTTCTCCAGTCGCTTTTGCTCGCCACACGCCTGCTGGCCACCTGCGGAGCACGCACGCTTGGCGCTGGACAGTTCGCTGATTTCCTGGTGCTTCAGGTAGTTGTTGGTCGTGGCAACAAGCGCCACGTTCGCCCCCAGTGCCGTATCACGGGCATCGCCGCCAGATACGATGGCAGCCGCCGCCAGCCCCACCATGCTGGAGCCGGCTTTCATCAGCGCATCGAAGTCAGCTTTGCTGATGTCCGGGTTCTGCTGCTTGATGTAATCGGCCATCTGGCCGACCAGCAGTTCGTTGCTCGCGCCTGCCACCAGCCCGGCTCCCAAATTGCCGCCCGCCACTGCTGCCTGGAGCACGCCAGCCATGCCGTGCAGCGTGGTCTTTTGCCAACTGCCCTCACCCCAGCCTCGCGCTTGCGCCACGTCGCCAAGCGCGTTGGTGGTGACTTGGCCGACATACGCGGCTGCGCGCGCGTTGTCTTGCTGGGTTTGCAGTTCTTTGTGCAGCTTCTGGGCATCTGCCAGGGCCAGCGATTTGGTCAGCGCGCCATTGGCGGTATCTGGGTCGCGCGAAGTCAGAACGTCGGCGTTCTGACGACTCTGTGCATCGATCTCTTCATTGCCCGTGCCGGTGAGCTGTATGTTGCCGACGACCACACTTTGGGTGGTGCCGCTTTGCTTGCCGCTGCCCTTGCTGGCGAGCAGGCCGTTGTCGAGCTTGCCGGCGTTCCCAAGAATGTTGGCCGCGGCGTTGCTGGCCAGGGTGCCCATGGCGCTGCCGCCGCCATAGCCGGCGCTGATGCTGGTGCTGCTGACCTTGGAGCTTTGATGGTTGTTGAGGTCTTCATACGAGATGCTGGCGGTGCTGAAGGTGCTGTCGGCCAGGTCGCCCTTGGTGACGATGGCGCCGCCTGCGAGGTGGGTGCCGCCAGCGACCTTGATGTCGTATGCGTCGCTGACAAAGAAGCCGCTCTGCCCCGTGGCGCTCTGGTAGTTGTGGTTGATGTTGCTCTTGGCGTAGCTGACGCTGCCCGACGCCATCTGGCCGTAGCAGATGGGTGGGATGCACAGGCTGATCTGGAAGCCACTGCTCGACTGCTTGCTCTCGTATTGGCTCAGGTCCTGCCGCGTGGTGATGTTCAGCGCGCCTTTGATGTCGGTGCGAATGGTCTTGGCGGTGACCTGTGCGCCATCCAGCGTGGTGTCGCCCCCACTCTTGAGGGTGAAACGGTTGGAAGCATCGATGACGGTGTTGTCGTGAGTGACCGCCGAGCCGTTGGCGCGCCCCTTGGTTTGCGAGGCGCCGAGCTGGATGCTGAAGCCGTTCTGCTGACCAACGCCAAAGGTAACGCCCACGCCGGCGCTGCCACCCTTGTTGGTGCTGTGCACGTCTTCGGTATTGCTGGCCGCGCCGAGATAGATCTTGCCTTTGGCATCGAGCGCAACGTCCCGCCCCTGGATCTTGGCGCCGACGGCATCGATGTCGCCTTCGCTGGCCTTGATGTCGATGTCCCGGCCCTGGATGTTGGTGCCGCGCGCCGTACTGCTGGCAGTGTTGCTGTTGCTCTTGGAGTTCGATGAGGTGATGCTCACCGAAATACCAAAGGCAGAGCCGCTGCTGGGGTCGGCACGACCATTGTTGACGTCGGCGGCCTTAATGTTGTCCGTGCCCACCATGGCATCGGTGACCACGGGCGCCGAGCCCGTGCCGGCACCGCGAAGCTTGTAAGCGTCATACCCGGCCTTGAGGGCCAGCGCGCCTTTGAGGCGGTCGTTGTCCGTGTTGCGGGCGGCTTCGACGTTGTCGTAGATGCTGGTTATCACGCCGCCGATGCTGCCCGCCAGCGACGCGCCGACGGCAAAGCTCCTGCTGTGGCTGGTGTAGGCGCTGGCCGTATCACTGTGCACGGCCCCCAGCTTGAGGGCCTGGGCTCTGAGGCTGACCCCTTCGCCTCCCTGTATGTTGGCCCCCTCCGTCAGGAGGTGGCCTTGTTTTTGGTCGGCGTATTGCGGGTCGGTGCCGGCGCGCACGGTGACCCGGCCCTTGTTGGCCGAGATGATGGTCGTGACGGCATGGGTGCCACTCTGGCGGCCGGCTTCGTCGGCACTGCTCTTGCCGTAGAAGGTCTGCCTCGGGGCGATGCCCCCGAGGATATTCTTGTTGCTGCTCTTGCTTTGCGATGCGCTGGTCAGGCGCGTGTCTTCATAGGCGGCCTTGAGTTCGACATGGCGACCGGCCCACACACCAGCGTCTTCGTCACCGATGAGATTGCTGGCCGTGAGCACGGCATCCCGCCCGGCATCAACGTACACATTCTTGCCGGTGACCGAACTACCGATCTGTTTGGTGGCGGCAGAGCTTCCCTGCTGCGCGAGGCGCTTACTGCTGTCGTTCACCCCGGTCATGATGTTGAGGGTGATGCCGGATTTGCTTTCGCGATAATCGTCGGCTGTACGATGTGTTTCGGTCTGCGTGCCGATCCTGACGTCGTTCTTGGCGCGCACGACGGCCGTATCGCCAGCAGACAGTGCGCTAGCCATGACGTTGACATCATGGTCGGACGTCACGCTCAGCGATGTGCCGGCGCTGAACCGGCTGCTGTTCACGTACGTGTCGTCGGCCACGTAATGGGTGCTGACCGATCCTTTCGACAGCAAGCCCCGGCTCAGGCCATGGCTGGCCGTATCGACGCTGTAGCTTGACTGGCTGCCTGTGATGTTGACGTCATGGCCGGCGTGGGCGGCGATCGCCCCCTTGGCCATCACCGTGGCACCGCGCGCGTTGAGGTCGTTCTTGGCGTTCAGGACGATATTGCCATCGCCCGTGATGGCGCTACCCAGCTCGGCGCTGGTTCTGTCCTGAAGGTGATTGCGGTCGCCCAGTGCGCCGAATTTCCGCTCGCTCGACACCGTCACGGTGTTGATGTCGATGTCGTTGCCTGCGATGAGTTGGGTCAGGCCTGTCTTACCGGCATTGTTGATGCTGGCCCCAGCGAGCTTGATGTCGTTACCCGCGCGAATGATGAGGGCCGACGATTCGGCTTCGCCTTGTGCCCCCTTCGCCCCGACCTGCACCCGCGCCACGCGGCTGACGGCGGTGTTGCTGCCCTGCCCATTGCTGGCCGTGGCGGTCTGCGAAGCGATGGTGACGTTGCGCGTGGCGTCGAGCGATACGGCTTTGTCGGCGCCGATGAGCCCGCCCTCGTGCTTGATGTCGTTGCGCGCCTTGAGGTCGACGATGCTCGCGTTGATGCGGCCACCGCTCTGCTTGATGTCCTCGGCGGCAGCGCCGAAGTAATTGCGCGCGGCCAGGGTGCCACTGTTGGCGATTTCGTTCTTGATGTTCAGTTGCACGTCACGCGCGGCGAACAGCGCGCCGCTGCCGTCGATGTCGCCAGGTTTGACGCGCGCATACACTTGCGGAACGAGGACGGTGGCGCTTGTCCCGTCGCGCATCGATACGCGTTGTTCAACCAGCCAGACGATGTCGCTGGTCAGCAAGGCCATCTGTTCGGCCGACAGGGCCACGCCCGGCACCAGACCGTGTTGCTGGGCAAAGGTGGCCCCGTTGCCCAGCAACGCGCGGTACTGCTCTTCATCGTTGCTGTAGTTGGCAAGGAAGCGCTGACCGGTGAGCTGCGAGACCTGCTGGCGAACCAGCGTTTGCTCGTAGAAGCCGTCGCCGAGCCGCTTGGTGACCAGCTTGGGGTCGTACTGCATGACGGCCAGCATGCTGTCGGAGCTGACCCACTGCTGACGGTTGGTAAAGCGTGGGTCGGTTTCGATGAGGTAGTTGCTGGTGGGG